>PLTW01000132.1 GCA_003164655.1 Actinomycetota bacterium | reverse complement strand
CGGCGCGGCGCTCGGACGCGGCGCGGCGCTCGGACGCGGCCTCGTCGCGCGACTCGGACGGGCGCCGCTCCCGGTCGGTGTTCGGCTTGCGAGCGGTCATCTTCAGCGCCGCTGCCCGAGGCGCTCGACCAGCGCCGCGAAGTGCTCGCCGCGGTGTTCGAAGTTCCGGTAGCGGTCGAAGCTGGCGCAGGCGGGGCTGAGCAGCACCACATCGCCGGGCGCGGCGGCGGCGGCGGCGTGTGCCACGGCCGCTTCGAGATCGGGCAGCGCCACGAACGGTGTCGCTCTCTCCCCCACTGCGGCGCGCCGCCGCTCGAACGCCGTGCGCAGCGCACCGGCCGCGGCGCCGATCAGGATGGCCTGCTTGACGCGCCCCTCGGTGCCCATTGCCAGCGGGTCGAACGAGGCGCCCTTCAGCGACCCGCCGAGGATCATGTACACCGGCCCCGAGTAGGCCGTGAGCGCCTTGAGGGCGGCGTCGACGTTGGTCGCCTTGGAATCGTTGACCCAGGTCACACCGTCGACGACACCCACCACCTGGAGACGATGGACCACGCCGGGAAAGGTCTGCAGGGTCGCGGCGATGTCGGACGCCGACACGCCAAGCGCCGCCGCCGCGGCGGCGGCCGCCAGCGAATTGGCCACGTTGTGCTCGCCTTTGAGGGCGAGCGCGGCGAGCGGGCACAGCTCCTCACGGCCGGCTGCGGTCTGCGCCCAGAGCACGCCGCCGGTCACCCCGGCCAGCAGTGACCCGGCTCCGGCCTCACCGGCGGCGCCTGAGCACGGCGTCGCCGGTGACAGTGAGAAGGTGCCTCGGCGGCCGCGGCCGGGAAGCCCCGCGGCGACCGCCGCCGCGACGCCGGGGTCGTCGCCATTGACCAGGGCGAGATCGCCGGGAGCCTGGTTTTCGAAGATGCGCAGCTTGGCAGCGACGTACCCCGTGTAGCTGCCGTGTCGGTCGATGTGATCCTCGGTCAGGTTGAGCAGCACGGCGACATCGGGCCGGAAGCGCTCGATGTGCTCGAGTTGAAAGCTCGACAGCTCGGCGACCACGACCGCCCCCGGTTCGATCGCCCCGGGCAGGTTGGCCAGAGCCCTGCCCACGTTGCCGGCCACCTCGACCGGCCGACCGGCATCGCGCAGGATCTGGCCGGCGAGCTCGGTCGTCGTCGTCTTGCCGTTGGTCCCGGTGATCGCCAGCCAGCGGTTCTGCAGGAACCGTGCCGCGAACTCGACCTCGCTCCAGATCGCCACCCCACGGGACAGGGCCGCGGCCACGACCGGCGAGGAGTTGGGCACGCCCGGGCTTTTGACCAGCAGCTCGACATCCTCGGGCAGGCCGGCCGCGGCGCCGGCCCGAGCTGCTCCTCGTCTTTCTCGTCGATCCCGAAGACCTCGGCGAGCGGCACCTCGCGCAGCGCCAGCAGCGTCGCCGCGCGACCCGATCGACCGAGACCGACCACGGCGAGACGGCGAAGGTCGGCGAGCGTCGCGGTCAACTTCGATCCTTCCTTTCGCGGCCCGAGGCCGGCGCCCGCCGGCCCGGGTCGGCCCGGCGGGTCATACGGCTGTGGAGCCCGCCCGCACGCGTCGTGCCATGGCGCGCCGACGCGCTCCTTTAGTGGGGTGGTTCCGGCGCGCCCGGCCGAACCCTGCTCCGGCAGGCCTCGACTTCTCCCTGAGCCACCCTCGACCGTTGCCTGAGACCGACCCTCAGGCGGCGGTAGAGGTCGCCCTGGGCCTTGCCGGCCGAAGCCGCCCTTGCAGGCAGGATCGCCCAAGTGAGACGCACTCTCCGGCCGAACCTGAGGGCCTCAGAACGTCGCGTAGTAGATCGCGAAGCCGAGCCCGGCGAAGATCGCGGCCACGATCCAGAAACGCACGATCACCTTGGTCTCCGACCAGTTGCGCAGCTCGAAATGGTGATGCAGAGGCGCCATCAGAAAGATGCGCCGGCCGGTGAGCTTGAACGACGCCACCTGCAGGATGACCGACAGACCTTCGATGACGAACAGCCCGGCGATCACGATCAGCAGAAGCTCGGTGCGCGTGAGGATGGCCATGCCGGCGATGGCGCCGCCCAGACCGAGCGAGCCGGTATCGCCCATGAACACGTCGGCCGGGAACGTGTTGAACCACAAAAAGCCGAGACAGGCGCCGACGATGCAGGTCGACAGCACCGAGAGGTCGAGCATGCCGGGGTCGGGATCGTGGCGGCCGATGATGAAGGCGATACCGGCATAGGACACGAGCACGATGGCGGAGCTGCCGGCGGCCAGACCGTCGAGGCCGTCTGTCAGGTTCACGGTATTGCTCGCCCCGGCGATGACCAGAAAGACCAGCACGTAGAAGCCGACGGTGCCGAGGTGCCACTGGACGTGCGAGAAGGGCACCGAGACGTTCGTCGTGAGACCGGCGAAATGCAGCGCGATGAACCCCGCCAGCAGCCCGAGCGCGAGCTGCAGCAGGAGCTTCCAGCGCGCCGAAAGACCGAGCGAGCGGCCCTTGATGATCTTCATCCAGTCGTCGGACAGGCCGATGAGGGCGCAGCCGAGGGCGACGACCAGCACGGCAAACGAGGCCACCGAGAGCTGGCTGAAGATGAAGAAGGGCACGAGCACCGCCAGCCAGATGAGCACGCCGCCCATGGTAGGCGTGCCCTCTTTGGTCTTGTGGCCTTGCGGGCCCTCCGCCCGGATGGTCTGGCCGAACTCGTTGCGACGCAGCCACTCGATGAACCACGGCCCCACGATCAGAATGACCACCATCGAGGTGATGCCGGCGGCGAGGGCGGTAAACATCAGCGCGACCCGTCGCCCAGTGGAGCGCCCGAAAGGCGCGGCGACGCGCCGGGCGGCGCCAGAATGGCGTCGGCGACACGCTCGAACCGCAGCGCCCGCGAAGCCTTGACCAGGACGGCGCTGCCGGGGGCGATCACCCCCGGCAGCGCCGCCAGGCATTCCTCGACGGTCGCATACCACGCCCCGCCCTCAGGCGTCTCGAGGTAATCGCGCGCGAGGGCGCCGACGGCCAGCACGCGGACGCCGCGGGCGCGGGCGTGCCGGCCGACCTCGCGATGGAACGCCGCCGCCGCCACGCCGAGCTCGAACATGTCACCCAGCACGGCCACGCGCGGCCGCTGCCCGGCCACCTCGCACAGGTGGTCGAGAGCGGCCTTCATCGACAGCGGGTTGGCGTTGTAGGAGTCGTTCAGCAGCAGGCCGCCCCGGGGCAGCTCCTCGAGCCGTCCGCGCAGCGCCGAGAACTCGACGCTGCGCGCCCCCGGTTTGGCCTCTTCGAGATTGTAGCCGAGCGCAATGAAGGCGCCGATGGCCGCCAGGGCGTCTTGCAGATAGTGCCCGCCGCTGAAGCTGAAATCGAAGGCGGCCCGGCGCCCGAAGGCGTCGATCAGCGCCCGCGTCGCGCTGCCCTCGACCCGCGCCTCGGCCACACACACGTCGGCGCCCTCGCCGCCGAACGTGACGAGACGGCCCGTGTGATAGCGCAGATGGGGTTCGAGCAGGGCTTCGTCGGCGGGCACGACAAGGGCGCCCCTGCCCACCTCGGCGATGATCTCGGCCTTGGCGGCGGCGACCTGCTCGATGGTGCCCACGAGCTCGAGGTGGACGGGAGCGATGTTGGTGATGACGCCGACGTCGGGCTTGACGATCGCGGCCAGCTCGGCGATCTGACCGCGTCCGCGCATGGCAAGCTCGCAGACGAGCACCTCGGTGGCCGGCTCGAGCTCGAACACGGTCAGCGGCACGCCGATCTCGTTGTTGTGGTTGCCGCTCGTCGCCACGACCCGCGAGAGCGGCGCGAGAAGGGCGGCGAGGATGTCTTTGGTCGAGGTCTTGCCGACGCTGCCGGTGACCGCCACGACCCTGGCGGTGGAACGGCGCCGTACGGCGGCGGCCAGGCCGCCCAGCGCGCGCTGACCGTCGTCGACTACGATGCGCGGCGTGCCGGCGCGCATCGCGGACGCGGTCCGCTGCGAGACCACTGCGGCGATGGCGCCGGCGGCCAGCGCGGCGCCGGCGAAGTCGCCGCCGTCGAAGCTCGCGCCGCGCAGCGCTACGAACAGGTCGCCGGGCGCGGTCGCCCGGTCGTCGATGGCGACGCCCGTGGCGACGGCCCGCGGATCGCCGGCCTCGAGGCGGCCGTCACAGGCGGCCGCCGCCTCTGCGAGTGTCAGAGGGATCACCGGCCGCCGGCCTCGCCGGCAGATCCGCCGCCGGCCTTGCCGGCCGGTCGTGTCGCGGCGGATGGTTCCGCGACAGGCCGTCCTTCGGCGGAGGTGAAACCGAGCTCGGCCAGCTCGGCGGCGGCGACCTCGCGGTCGTCGAAGTGGATCGTCTCGGGGCCCAGGATCTGATAGGTCTCGTGGCCCTTGCCGGCGATCACCAGCGCGTCGCCGGACCGCGCCTCGCGCAGCGCGAGGCGGATGGCCGCGCGCCGGTCGGGTTCGACCACCACATGCTCGCGCTCGGCGGCGGCAATGCCCGCCACGACCTCGGCGATGATCGCCAGGGGATCTTCGCCGCGCGGGTTGTCCGAGGTCAGCACGGCAAAGTCGGCGAGCTCGGCCGCCACCGCGCCCATGAGCGGCCGCTTGCCACGGTCGCGGTCGCCGCCGCAGCCGAACACGGTGAGCAGGCGGCCGGCCGTGACCGGACGCACGGCGCGCAGGACGTTGGCCAGCGAGTCGGGCGTATGCGAGTAGTCGACCAGCACGCTGAAGGGCTGGCCGGCGCGCACCGGCTCGACCCGCCCGGGCACGCCGGCGGCGCCCGCCAGCCCCGTGCGCACCGCCGCGAACGGCAGCCCCATGGCCAGAGCGGCGGTCGCTGCGGCGAGGGCGTTGGCGACGTTGAAGCGCGCCGGCGTGGCGATACGGAGCGCCGAACAAAGGCCGAGACGCGGCGCCACCAGGGTAAAGGTGGAGCCCTCGGCGCTCAGGACGAGGTCGACCGCGGCGCAGTCGACGGCGTCCTTTGCGCCGGGCGTGTCGCCCTGGAGCGCGAAGGTCCACAGGTCGGCGCCGTAGGCCTCGCGGCAATCGTCGATCAGGCGGCGGCCGTGCTCGTCGCCGGCGTTGACGACGGCGACGGCGCCCGGCCGGCGATGCTCGTCGGGCAGAAACAGCGAGCGCTTGGCGGCGTAGTATGCGTCGAGCGTTGCGTGAAAGTCGAGGTGGTCGCGCGACAGGTTGGTGAAGATGACCGACGCGAAGGCGATGCCGGTCGTGCGTTCGAGAGCCAGAGCGTGCGACGAGGCCTCCATGACGCACGACTTGTCGCCGCCGTCGACCATCTCCCGGAACATGCGCTGCAGCTCCAGCGATTCGGCGGTGGTCAGCCGAGTCGGCCGCTCGACACCGGCGATGCGGTTGACCACGGTGCCAAGAAGGGCCGGCCGCAGGCCGGCGGCCGCGAAGATCTCCGCCAGCAGGTGGGCGGTCGTGGTCTTGCCGTTGGTGCCGGTGACGGCGGCAACGCGCAGCGCGCGCGTCGGGTCGCCGAAAAACCGCGCCGACATGAGGGCCATGGCGCGCCGCGCGCCCGGCACGACGACCTGGCTGACCGGCAGGGCCAGCGGTCGCTCACAGACCAGCGCGACCGCCCCGCCGGCGACCGCCTGGGCCGCGAAGTCGTGCCCGTCGGCCCTCAGTCCGGGGATGCAGAAAAAAAGCGATCCGGCAGAGACGTCGCGGGTGTTGCAAGCCAGCGATCCGATTTCGACGTCGGGATCGCCGTCGATGCGACCACGGTCAAGACCGGTGGCGAGAGCGGCTAGGTTCATGCCGGCCGATGATATCAGAACCCGCCGCCGTCACGGGGCGATCTCCAGTCGCTGAAGGGCGTAGCCGGCGATCTGGCGGAAGGCCGGCGCGGCCACGGTGCCGCCCCAGTAGGGGTGCGGCTCGTCGACGACCACGGCGACCACGAGCTGCGGGTCGCGGGCCGGCACCATGCCGATGAACGAGGCCACGTAGTTGACCTTGGAGTAGCCGCCGCCGTTGGGCAGCGCCTTCTGGGCAGTGCCGGTCTTGCCGGCGACCACGTAGCCGGGGATCCGCGCCTCGGTGCCGGTGCCGTCGGCGACCACGTCGGAGAGCATGCCGCGCAGCTGACGGGCCACCGCGGCCGAGACGATCCGCCGGCCGGCCGCCGGCCGTATCACTCGATCGCCGATCTGCGCGGTCAGATGAGGCTTCATCATCACGCCGCCGTTGGCGACCGCGCCGTAGGCAGCCACCATCTGGATGGGGGTGACCGAGATGCCCTGGCCCATGGGCACGTTGCCGATGGTCGACGACCACCACTGGTCGCCGGGCAGCACGAACCCCGGCACCTCGCCGGGAAAGTCGATGCCGGTCAGCTTGCCGAAACCGAAGCGGTAGATCCAGTCGAGCAGCCGCTGCTTGCCGAGCAGCTTCCAGCCGATGGTGACGGCCCCGATGTTGCTCGACTTGGCCAGGATCTGACTCACGTTCATGCGCTCCGTGCCGCGCAGCTCGGCGTCGTGGATGACGCGGTCACCGACGCGCAGCGCGGGCGGCAGCACGAACGAGGTCTCAGGTGTGACGAGGCCATCCGACAGGGCGGCGGCGATGGTCACCATCTTGAAGGTCGAACCCGGCTCGTAGCTGTAGATGACCGCCTTGTTGCCCTGATGGGCCGGGGACTCGCCGAAGCGGTTAGCGTTGACGAGCGGTACGTTGGACATGGCGTAGATCTCGCCGGTCCTGGGGTTTTCGACGATCGCCGTGCCGCCCTTGGCGTGGAAGCGGCGCACGGTCTCGGCGAGCACGTTGTCGGCCACGATCTGGATGCCGCTGTCGATCGTCAGGCGCACGTCCTGTCCCGGTTTGGGCGACACCGACTGCATGACATGCAGCGCCTGGCCGGCCGGATCCTGCACGACCACCTGGCGCCCGGGTGTACCGGCCAGTTCCTTGTCGTATTCGTACTCCACGCCGGCCAGGCCGTGGCCGTCGATGCCGGCGTAGCCCACCACCTGGGCGGCCACCGTGTTCAGCGGGTAGACGCGCTTCTCTTCGACGTAGCTGGCCACGCCGGGCAGGCCCAGCGCAGTCGCCTTGTCGGCGAGCGCCGGATCCGCCTGCCGGTCGACGTAAGTAAAGCCGCTCCGGGGATCGTCGATCGCGCGATACACGCGACCCCACTTGAGCTTCAGCGCCGCGGCGAGCCGCCTGGCAGCGGCCTTGGGGTTGTCGAGCATGTAGGGAGTGGCGTAGACGGTCTTGGCGGCGACGGCGACGGCGAGCTGGGTGCCGTCGCGATCGACGATGACGCCGCGCTGGGAGGGCAGCGCGATAGTGCGGACCTGCTGATCGCGGGCCATAGCGGCGAGATGGCCGTCGGCCGAGGCGAGAGCGATCGCCTTGCCGCCGATGGCCAGGAAGGCGATCACAAAGACGATGCGCAACAGACGTACCCGTCCGTCGAGCGTACGCCGGACGGCGTCGCGGGTGGTGCGCCCAGCACGCCGGGCCGGTCGGCGCGGGGCGCTGCCGCGGCGCCCGACGGAGCCCGTCTTGCGATCATGGCGGGCGTCGTGGCCCACTACTGCCCCGTGGGCGTCGCGGCCCGGTTTGCGCGCACCGTGATGAACTGCACCCAGGGCGAGACGATCAGATGGTACTTCTTGACGGCCACGTTACGGACCGCGAGCGCCGACGACAGGCCCGCCGCGGTCTCGGCGAGCTGCTGGTTCTGGCCGTCGAGCGCGCGATACTGACCGGTCACGGCGTCGGTCTGCAGGTTCTTCTGAACGACCGCGAAACTGAGAGTGACGCGCCCCACCGCGAGCACCGCCAGCAGCACACCGAACACGATCAGCCGCGCCGGCAGCGACTGCAGCCGGCGGCGCGGCGCGGGAGCGGCGCCCGTACCCGGACGGCGTTGCGGAGCGCCGACGGGCCGACGCTCACTTTCGTGCCTCGCGGGCGCCGGCAGCGAACGCGCGGGTGCGCCCGCGGCGGCGGCCACGTCAGGCCTCCAGCTTGACCGCCGCGCGCAGCTTGGCCGCCTTGGCGCGCGCGTTGCTCTCTATCTCGTGCGCCCGCGGCGTCACCGGCCGGCGCGTCAGCACGCGCATCGTCGGCTCGTGGCCGCAGACGCAGATCGGCAGGCCGGGCGGGCAGATGCAGCCGGCGGCGTGTCCTCTGAAGAACTGCTTGACCGTGCGGTCTTCGAGCGAGTGAAAGGAGATCGCCGCCAGGCGACCGCCGGGCTTGAGCACCCGGTAGGCCTCTTCGAGGCCGCGGGCCAGCGACTCGAGCTCGTTGTTGACCACGATGCGCAGCGCCTGAAACACGCGGCGCGCCGGGTTGCCGGCGCCGAACCGGGCCGGCGTGGGAATGGCGCACTTGATGACGTCGACGAGCTGACCCGTGGTCTCGAACGGCTGCCGGCTGCGCTGCCGCTCGATGCGCCGGGCGATGTCGACGGCGTAGCGCTCCTCGCCGTAGCGGCGGAACACGTCGGTCAGCTCGGCCACTGAGAGGGTGTTCACGAGATCGGCGGCGGTGACCGCCTGCGACGGATCCATGCGCATGTCGAGCGGCGCGTCCCAGGCATACGAAAAACCGCGCTCGCGGCGGTCGAGCTGCATCGACGACACACCCAGATCCAGGTAGATGATGTCGACCGAGGCGTCGGGCCGTGCCGCCAGCACGTCGGCGAAGTTCCCGTGGTACAGCTCGGTGGCGCAGGGCGCCTCGCGGGCGACGTCGCGGAAGTATTCGGCGACAGTCGGGTCGCGGTCGCAGGCGATCAGCAGACCGTCGGCACCGAGACGCCGGGCGACGGCGGCGGCGTGGCCGCCGGCGCCGAACGTGGCGTCGAAGGCGGTCTCGCCGGCGGCGGGCTGGAGCAGGTCTACGAGCTCGTCGAGCAGGACCGGCGTGTGGGCCAGGGCCATCTCGTACTCACTGACGTGATAGTTGGTCTGCGGCAGCATCGGCCCCCTCCTCCATCTGCTTGCGATACGTCGCCCACGCCTCGCGGTCCCAGATCTCGATGTGGTCGTGCATGCCGATGATGGTGACGTCCTTCGAGACTCCGGCGAACCCGAGCAGGTTCGCCGGCACGGTGATCCGCCCTTGACGGTCGAGCTCGTCGAAGGTGGCGGCGGCGAAGAGAAAGCGCCGGACCTCTCTGCCCTTCTCGCTCATCGCCGGCAGGTCCCCTGTCTGATCGGCGACGAAGCGATCCCACTCCTCGGGCGGAAAGGCGGCAAGGCAGCGGTCGAAGCCCCTGGTGAGGTAGACGCCCTCGGCAAAGACGGCCCGCAGGCGCGCGGGGATGGCGACGCGGTTCTTCACGTCGAGTGTGAAATCAAACTCCCCCAAGAGCACCGAGCGCTGCATGCTCGGCACTGTACCCCACTACTCCCCACTTTGCAACATTTCTCCGACACTATTCCCCACCGCAGACACCGGGCGACCCACCATTCGCCACAAGGGTCGGCCGTCTGGAGTGATGGGCGCCGGTCGGCGCGAGCGCCGGAGCGCGAAGACGACGCCGACGCGCCTCGTCGCGACCGAGCGCGGCGGGCGGCCGGCGCCGGTGCCGGGTCGATCAGCGGGTGTTGGGCACCTTGAGCTTCTCGCCGACGGCGAGCGTGCTCGAGCTGGCGCGGGGGTTCAGCGCCAGCAGCCGGCCGAGTGTGATGTGGTATTTGCCGGCGATCGTCGACATGCTGTCACCTTTGCGAACATGATAGTAGGCATACTTCGCTTTGGGCCTATGGCTGGCGGCGGCGACCGGGTGGCCGGCGACGGGCTGCGCGTGCCCCAGCACGCCGGAGCGCACGCCCAGCGTGACGACCGAAAGAACGGCGGCCAGGAGCACGATGGGCGCCACGATCCGCGGCCAGGCTGGCGCGGCGCGCCGCAGGCGCAGCCGGCCGGCGCGCGCCGGCGCCGGCCGCGCGGGTAGCGGCTCGTCGAGCCAGTCACGC
>PLTW01000099.1 GCA_003164655.1 Actinomycetota bacterium | reverse complement strand
ACCGAATATCTCGGTGAGAGTCGTCCCCGGCTCCTTCACGATCTTCGCTAGAGTTTCCACC
Organism: Actinomycetota bacterium; assembly: GCA_003164655.1. Taxonomy (GTDB): domain Bacteria; phylum Actinomycetota; class Thermoleophilia; order UBA2241; family UBA2241; genus Bog-752. Next base: position 3,282 of record PLTW01000099.1, on the reverse strand, counting down.
GGTGGCGTAGGCCGGTCGCGCCCGTCGCCGACCTCGTCGCTCCTCTCATCCTGTCGTCCGCCGTCGGCCGATTAGTCGACGTACCGCAAGGCACGAAGATCAGGCATGACTACAGCTCACGAGCGCCATCGCGTTCTTCTGCTGCGTGCTCGATAGATGCGTGTCCGGCGCTGCCGGAGTCGGTGGGGCGCCGAAGTTGGCCCGAACGTATCGTCAGGGTGCCGGGCATGCGCGGAACGTGAGCGTGGCGGTCACCGATTGGCGTGCATTGCCCTTCGTGAAGGTCACGTGACCGCTCAAGGGATACGTCTTGCCTGCGGTCAGTGAGGCGCCGTTCACGACCGAGCGCACCGGCTTGCCATTTAGTGTGAGCGATTCCTGGAGGACATGCCAGCCTGTGACGGCCCTGCCGTTGACACCGACGCTGACGTCGTCGGCAGGCAGACACGAGACCGGGCCAGTGACGGTGACGGAGCCTGCGGACGAGTTCTTGGTCCTCGTCGTGCTGAGGTCCGCCAGCAGGACCGGCACCCACAAGAGCCGGTCTGAGTTTCCCGCCGCGACAGACCAGACCGCAAAGGCGTGCCCCCTCGGGGTAGTCGCCAAGCGCGGGTCCGTCGCGTTGATCACGCCACCCGCAGAGAAACGAATGATTGCCGCTTGTCGCGTATCGGGCAGGTTGGTTACCGCGATGTCATTGCACTCGTAGGAAATGTCGGCCAATCGACCGCTGGCATCAGCGACCGTATCGTGGCTCCGGGGACCACAGGGATTGCGGTCGCCCGTCGCGATCGGTCTTGAGAACCCAGCTCCGGTCCATGCTGCAACCACGGGCTGGTAGTTCGCGTTATCGACGGACGCGGTTAGTCGTAGACCTGACCGCGTCTCAGCGAGACCCACGCGTGCTCCTCCGGTCCACGTCTGCGCCACGTTGTGGACCGCTGACCACGACCCATGGGACTCGTAGGTATAGCCGGCCGGCTTGGTGATGTACCCCGCCTCTTGTGTCGCGATAACCGGCATTGTGCCCGTAAATGCGAGCTCCGCGAAGCCGACGGGGTAAGGCGTGTTCACGTTGGTCGCGGCCGTGCCGCCACCGGTACTGACCTGGATGCCGTTGCCGTCGGATGGTCCTGCCACGGTCCACACGCTGCCGTTGGGGGCGATCTCAGCGTCCAGCAACTGGCCGTCCTTGGGAGCGCTGCCGACATCGATCGCCGACTGAAGCTTGCCGGTCGAAGTCGTGGAAGCGGAACCGATCTGACCGCCCGACGCGCCTTCATAGAACCACACGAGAACAACCCTGCCCGAAGCGTGCACCAGCACGCGCAATCCCTCGGCGGAGGAGTCGCCGAGCGCGTCGACCACCTGCACCCCGCCCGAGCATGAGGTCGCGCCCGGCTTGACCTCGCACAAGTGAACCGCCCTGGTGGCTCCGTTGGACTTCGAGGTGTTCGCGATCCACCCGATGTACGCCGTCCCGGAGCTGCTGGTTGCGACGTCGTACCCTGACAGGGTGTAGCCCGAGGTCAGTGTGACCGGACTTGTCGTCGGTCCAGGACTTGTTGTGGGTGAGGCATCCGCGGCCGTGGCGCCCGAAGCCACGCACGTAGCAGCCATCAGTACGCCGAGCGTGGTGGCCAATCGACGGGAATACCAAGTTCCAACAGTCATGGTCTGCCTCCGTGTGACTAGAAGAGTGAGCATCGTGGAGTCGGTGGTTCAGCGATGTGATCAGCTCAGCCGAGCGGCGTAACGGCTAGGTAACGCCGATAGGGTCATGTCCGCTGGTGGGTCGGCGCAGAGGGGGATCGTCACATCCAATGTCTGGGCACATTCGGGTCGACGTCCTCGACGTGGTCGGGGTAGTGAACGGTGATCTAGCCGTGGCGGGGCAGGCGCTCGGAGGGCGGCGCGCCCGCGTCGCCCTCGTTGCTTTGGCGCTGGCCGGTCAGCAGTTGTCGGCCGATCGGCTCGCGTCGATTATCTGGGGCGACGATCTCCCGAATACCTGGCAGGTCGCGCTGCGCGGTGTTGTCCGCGGACTACGGACAGCGTGCGCGCCGCTCGGCGGCGGGGAGCAGCAGCTCATCGCCACCGCGCCGGCCGGCTATCGTCTCGCCTCCGGCGTCGAGATCGACGTCGACATCGCAGCCGAAGCGCTACGTCACGCCAGCGACCTGATCGCTCAGGGGCGGCACAAGGCGGTGATCACCTTGGCCGAGCCGGTTTCTCGAATGGCAGGCAGTCAGTTGCTGCCTGGCGAAGAGGCCGACTGGATCTATCCGCACCGGCAGGCTGTCGACGCTCTCGCGCTGCGAGGCCTGGAACTCGTCGTCGCGGCCGCCGGCGCGTTGGGCGAGCACGACCGAGCGATCGCCGTGGCGCGGCGTGCCATCTCATCCGACCCGTTGGACGAGCGGGCGCACCGGGCCCTGATCGGGGCACTACACCGCTCTGGCGATCGGGCCGGCGCTGTGCGGGCCTTCGAACGATGCCGGGTGGTCCTCGGGGACCAGCTCGGCATCGACCCGAGTGCTCAAACCGTCGAGGTCTACGTGGCGGCGCTGGGCGAGCAGGCCAGCAGGTCCGCTGCGCGGCTGCCATCGATCACTTCCACGTTCGTGGGGCGCGAGGAAGAGCTGGCTCGCCTCGCGGAGGTACTGGCCAGCCCTGGGTTGGTCACCGTGGCCGGACGCGGGGGCGTCGGCAAATCGAGGCTAGCCGTGCGGGCGACGGCGCTCGGCGACTTCGACGGCCGCCGGCTCTGGGTCTCGGTCGCCCCGGTACCGCGGGACACCCTGGTCGCCGCTACCGTCGCTCTCCAGGTCGGCGTGGCGATCGGCACCGACAACGCTGGCGCTGCGCTCGCCGAGCACCTCGCTCCACTCGGCCGGGTACTACTCGTCCTAGACGGCTGCGAGGTAGTCATCGACGGCGTCGCCTCGCTGGCGGCCGAGCTGCTTGCCGCCTGCCCGCACCTCACCCTGGTCGTGACAAGCAGGGTGCCTCTGGCGATCGACGGCGAACGGATCGTTACCGTCGAGCCGCTTCCAACGCCGGCAACAGACGAAGTCGACGCGCTGCTGGCCAACGCGCAGGTCCGGTTGCTGATGGACCGCGTCCGCGAGGGAGGTGGCGGACTGAGCCTCGACGGCCGCCTCGCCCCGCATGTCGCCACGCTGGTGCGCCGATGTGGCGGGCTGCCGCTCGCGCTGGAGCTCGTCGCCGCGCAATTGGCCGCGATGCCGGTCGGTGACCTCCTCGATCACCTCGACGAGG
>PLTW01000004.1 GCA_003164655.1 Actinomycetota bacterium | reverse complement strand
GCGAGCTTCAGCGTGGCGCCGCCACCGTGCTGCCCAACGCGCGCGCCGGCTCGCGCCCGCCCTCGATCTCTGCCGCCGAGACGAGCAAGGGCGCCTGCAGGGTGGCAAAACCGAAGTAGCCGGGCAGCGCCGTGAACAGCTCGCGCGTGGCCGCCGGCTCCTGAGAGTGACAGATGATGCTGGCGAAGCCGATCTCGCTGCCGAGCTTGTCCTTGCCCATCCAGAGGCGCTCGAAGAACTTCTTGGTCTCGCCCGCCAGCGAGCCGAAGGTCTGGGGCGTGGCGACCACGAGCACGTCGGTGGCAACCACGTCCTCGACAGACGCGGCGCTGGCTTCGAGCAGGGTCACCGCGGCGCCAGCGCTGCGCGCCCCCGCGGCCGCCGCTTCGGCGAGGCTTCTGGTCTTGCCGGTGAACGAGTGATAGACGATGAGCACTTTGGACATGGCTGCTCTCTCCTTCTCCTGGATACCAGGGTTAGTTTGCGGGCAGGATGAGACGCCCGCCCTTGCGCACGACCTTGCCAGACTCGCCCAGTGACTTGAGCGCCTTGGTGACGCTCACGCGGTGCGCTCTGACGAGGAAGCTCAGCTCTTCATGGGTGAGCGGGAACTCGATCAGAAGTCCGCCCTCGGTCCTTCTGCCGTGCTCCTTGGCGACCGTCGTAAGCACGGCGTAGAGGCGCTCCTCGAGGTGCGTCGAGGAAGCGCTGCCCACGCGGCTGGTGAGCCAGGAGATGCGTTCGCTCATGTTGCGCATGATCTGCAGGCCGATGTTGGGATGCTCGATCACGAGCCGCTCGAAGCGTTCCTTGGTGAAACCACAAAGCAGACTGTCCTCCACGCACTCGGCGGTGAGGGGATAGGCGGCGTCCGCGCTGAGAAACGTCTCGCCGATGAAGTCGCCGGCTTTGCGGAGGTCGACGAGGATCTCGGTGCCGTCGTCGTCGGTTTTGACCAGCTTGACTCGCCCGGCCTTGATGACGAAGAGCAGCGTCGCCGGCTGGCCCTCGATGAACACGTACTGGCCCTTCTCGAAGGGCTTGCGCCAGGCCGCCGCGGTGAGCGCCTGCACCTCGCTCTCCGAGAGTGCCCCGAAGAGCCAGAGGTGGGCGAGGCAGACCGGCGAGACGCCGGCCTGCCCCTGCCCCTTGAGAAGCTCATCACAAGTACAGCGCATCTAGTCGTGCTCCTGCAGGGTCNNCGGTCGTAGACGCCGAAGTTGATGCGCGCGTCAATCTCGTCCCAGCCCTGGCCCTCGACGAAGATGCTGCGCCACTCGCGCAGCCAGCCCGGCGACATGATGAAGGCACGCTCGCCCAGCCGCGCCCGCTCCCCGGGGGAGAGGAACGCCTCGGTACAGTTCCTGGCGTCCAGCCTGCGGCCGCCGCGCGCAGCGAGCTTGGCGTCGAGATCGGGGTGACAGGCACCGTAGAAGCAGGCGACATCGTCCTCGGCCGCCAGCGCCTCGTCGAGAGCGACACCGAGGCGCGCTTCGCTCACGTGCAGGCCGGCGGGCAGCCAGGCCGCCTCGACATCGGCGCCCAGTACGTGCTCGAGCTCGGCACGGAAAATGCTGCAGCCCACGACCTTCACTGCGATCCCTTCAGGCGAGAGCACGAGGGGACGGTGCCAGCCGCCTGCCCGGCGCGGCTGCAGGAGACGTCGGCGGCCGTGTGCGCGACCCTGGCGTCGCCGGAGCTGCGCCTGTCGTCCCCCACCTCGCAGGAGCTATCCACGCCCCGGGGGGAGGCGGCGAGCTGTGCGTCCCGGATGGCGGTGGGGCACGAAGCGGCCGTCAGCGCCGCGAGGACGCGGCTCTTGAGCTCGCTTCTGACGGCCATGGCGTGCCTCCTGAGATCGCGGGTTCCATCTGTGCAGGGCCGCCGCACGGCGCGGCCTGCCCGGCGAAGAGTGTAGTTGAACACACAGGCGCCCATTGTAGCCTCGGCTACGCGATGACGAATCGTTGGCCCCTCGGACCAGGGTCCACGAAAGTCATCGTCACAGGTCAAGAAGACATGCGCCCGCCGAGGTTCTGCTGCACGGGGCACTGTCGCCGACGAGAAGACCCATCGCCGGGGCGGCAGGCGCCGGTCTACGACCCCATGGAGCCGTACCGACCCAAGGTCGACGGGGAGGTGCTCGCTCTCATTCTGTCGCAGGTCTTCGGCGCGAGGGACTTCGTGATCGACGCGAAGGGGGCGTGCAGGCTGCACCCGGAACAGGCGCGAGACTGACAGTTCGAGCTGCAGGCGCCATTACAGTCGCGCCGTTTGTCGCCACCCGCCTCGGGTAAGCTCGGGTCGTCATGGCGAACGCCATACAAATCACCATCCGCCTGATCCACCGCGCCCGACTCGCCGAGAGTCTGACCATCGCCTGGATGGCGGTCGAACTGATCGTGGCTCTCTGGGCTGGCATCGCCGCTCGCTCGGTGGCCCTCACCACCTTCGGCATCGACAGCGCCATCGAGCTCTTCACGGCGACGGTCGTGCTGCGCCAACTTATGCTGCACACCGAGCGCGCCACCGACGAGGAGCTCGATCGCCGTGAGCGCCAAGCCTCACGACTCGTCGGCTGGAGCCTCTATGGGCTCATCGTGTACATCGTCGCCTCGTCGGTCTGGAGTCTGGCGAGCGGCAGCAAGCCGGCGTCGTCATCGCTTGGCATCACGTTGGCGATCGCTGCGCTGGCCGTCATGCCCGTGCTCTGGGTCTGGCGGCTGGCGCTTGCCGAGCGTCTCGACAGTCCCGCCCTGCGTGGCGACGCGGCCTGCTCGGTCGTCTGCATCTACATGTCCGCGGTCTTGCTCGTCGGGCTGCTCGCCAACCGCTTTCTCGGTTGGTGGTGGGCCGACCCGCTCGCTGGTTTGGCCATGATCTGGTGGATTCGCGACGAAGCCCGAGAAGCGCTTGAGGCGGCCGGCACAGGGCGTCGCGACGACTGCTCCGATGACTAGATGATTGATTCCACGCCCAC
>PLTW01000111.1 GCA_003164655.1 Actinomycetota bacterium | reverse complement strand
CCGCACCGGCTGGGCCAGGGCGACGATGACGCCTGAGACGAGGTTGGCCAGCACGGAGCGCGCGGCGAAGCCGACGATCAGAGCGGTGATGCCGGCCGAGGCGAGCAGGCCGCTTGCGACGTTGCCGACCTCGGGGAGTCTCGTGAGGGCGGCCATGACGCCGACGAAGACGATGACCGCCACGATCAGACGCCGGGCCACCCGCAGGCGGGTCTCGTCGGCGGCGGGGAGCTTCTGCGAGACCAGGCGCGTGACGCCGCCGCCGTGGTCTTCCATGATGCGGTCGACGATCGCCGCCACCACGAAGGTCGCGACGAGGATGACGACGCACTTGACGACGTCGCTCGTGGTCGCGCCGACGGCCAGCGGGAGCACGAGCGCGTTCAGGGCGTCGCGCCGGCCGACGGCGTGACGGAGACGCCCGGCGCCGGCGTGGTCGAGACGCCCGGCGAGGGCTCGACCGGCGCCGGGCTGCCGGGCTCGGTTGTACCGGCGCCCGGCGGCAGGTCGCGGCGCACGTCGTAGAGCACTCTGCCGTGATGGTAGTCGAGCAGCGCCACGACGGTGTCGGGGCCGTTCACGGTGTCGATGTGGCCGCGGACCTGCCAGACGAAGCGGTAGGGCGGCGTGATCGTCGTCGTCAGGGTGCGGCCGCCGAGCTGGTGCGTGAAGGTGTACGGCTTGCCCTTGGGCAGGAACAGCAGGCGCACCTCGTGTGGGTCGATCGACGAGCCGCGATAGTAGACGTCGGCGGCGCGCAGGGCGATGCCCGACGTCTTGAGCCGCGAGTCGCCGGGCACGGTGAGCGCCGTGACGATGAACGACCAGCTGCGCCACGGGTGCGTGAGAAAGCCGGTGTTCTGGGCCGCGGCGGTGTAGCGGAAAGCCACCAGCGACGGCAGGTAGAACGCGGCCGCCACCACGACCACGACGAGAATGATCCAGAAGCGCTTGTTGCGGTTCCTGAACAGAGGCGCGCGCCTGGTCTGCGAGGTTTCTGGTCCGACGGAAGACATGGCTAGCGGAGGCCGGCCGGCGTAGCCGGGCCGGCCTCAGCCCCCGAGCACACGCTCATGGAGGTCGGGGTAGATGAAGGTCGGAGCGAAGATCGTCCGCGCCGCGGTCTGCATCTGGGCGTAGTAGTCGTCGTCGCGCAGCGGGTTCAGGTGCATGAGGATGAGCTCGCCGACGCCGGCCTGCGCCGCCAGCGCCGCGGCCTGGCGGGCCGAGCTGTGGGCCTGATAGGTCGTGCGCACCATTTCCTGGGCGGCGGGGTCGTCTTCTTCGACGCCGTCGATCCAGGACTCGTGCAGCAGCACCTCGGCGCCGCGGGCAAAGATCGCGGTCTGCGGGTCGGCCACGGTGTCGGTCGCCAGAACGAAGCGGTCGTCCAGCCGGTAGGCGACGGTCGTGTCGGGGTGGCATTGGGCGCGCAGCCGCAACTCGTGGCCGGCGACCTGGTTCACTCCTTCGTGAAGTGTCGCAAGCACGAGACCCGGCTGCTCGTGCCAGGCGCGCGGATTGTAGGGCTTGCGAATGAGCTCGGGCACGCCGCGCTGCGGCTCGACGCCGTTCAGGGCGGCATCGGGCACGTGGACCGTGAGCGTGCGCCCGGCGAAGATGGCGGGCAGGTAGGCGAGGCCGCACACGTGGTCGAGGTGATAGTGCGTGAGAAACAGGTGGATCTCGGCAGCGCCGGCGATCAGTTTCGACGCCGGCGGGCGCAGCAGCCTGCCCAGGCCGGTGCCGGCGTCGAAGATGAACAGCAAAGGGCCGTCGTCGACGGCCAGGCACGTCGTCTCGCGCCTCGGCGTGGGGATCCAGCCCTGGGTGCCGAGCAGGGTCAGTCGCATCGCGGTGCGCCCGGCGGTCGTGTCGAAACTCCGTTCATCGGTTGTATGCTACCCCGTAGCGGCATTCAGGGGAGAGTGGGCGTTCATGCAATCGGCAGTGATGGCAGCCGCCCAGGCGGTAACGCTGGACACTCCGTACGACGCCGTGTTCGCGCCGCTGCTCGACGACCTGGTCGATGCTCTCGCCGGCGCCGATCCCGCGGGCTTTCTCAGCGCGGTCGAGGGCCGCGCCCGGTTGCTCGCCGCCGAGCGCTCTCTGCGCATGGCCGACGTCTTTCGCGCCCTCCAGCTCGGCCTGGACGCCGTGCGCGGCGCGCTTGCCGGGGACTCGCCCGACGAAGCGCTCGCCGCACAGACACTGGAGCGCCTCGAGGAAGCGGCCATCTTGCGGGCGGGTGTGGGCTTTGCCGAGGGTCTCGAGCAGACGGTCGACCAGCTGCGCCGGACCGTCGCCGCCCTCGCGCCCACCGACCCGGCGACCGGCCTCATGAACGCCGCCGAGGTCGCCCGACGGCTGGCCGTCGAGCTCGAGCGCTGCCGGCGCACAGAGGTGGGCCTGGGCGCGTTCCTCGCCGATATCGTGGCCGGCGACGGCGCCCGGCGCGGCTCGCAGGCCGATGTCGATGAGCTCGTGGGCTGCTCGGCGCGGCTGCTGGCCGCCGGCCTGCGTCGCTACGACGTGGCCGGACGCCTCAACGATCTCGAGTTTGTGGCCGTACTGCCCCATGTGAGCCGGCACGGCGTGCAAGCCGTCCTGGAGCGGCTGCGCCACGGGCTGGCCGGCGAGTGCTCGTCGCTGAACAGGATCGCCGTGCGCTTCGCGGCGACCCATCTCGACGTGATCGACGTGGGCGCGAGCGATCTTCTGGAGCTCCTCGCGGCCGGCATGGTCGAGGCGCGCGGCGGCGCCGATACGGTCGTCTGGGTCTAGGACTGCGGCGTCCGCTCCCCGCCGACCCCGGCCATCAGGCTCATGGCCTTGCGCACGATCTGGCGCTCGTTCGGGTAGGTCATGCGGTCGAGCGCCCGCTCGACACCGAACCAGGCCGCCTCGGCCACCTCGTGGTCGTGCTGCGAGGTGTCGCCGCGCACGAAACGCACGAGGAAGAAGTGCACGACCTTGTGGATGCGCACCTGATTCTCACGTGAGAAGAACGAGTACTCGATACTGTCGAGGTCGCCGTCGATCGAGCCCTCGATGCCGGTCTCCTCACGGATCTCGCGCAGAGCGGCCGCTTCGTGGGTCTCGCCGGGCTCGACCCAGCCTTTGGGCAGGGCCCACACGGTGCGGCCGGCCGGCCGGATGAGACACAGCTCGAGGACCTCGCCGGGGCGCGCCACAACGCCGCCTGCCGACAACTGGTGTCTGACCTCCATGCGGTCCCCCTCGAGGCCGGCCGCGCAGCGGGCGCGGCCACGGAGCTGCGGCTAGTATATCCTTGGCGGTCTCGATGTGGGTGCGCCCCCGGGTGACGGAGGTCGGCGGTTGTTCGCAGCGATGGGCAGGTTCTCGTACCGGTTCCGCTGGCCGGTCATCGCCGTGTGGAGCGTGGCCTTCGTTCTGGGCCTTGTGGCCGTCCCCCGGCTCCACCACGAGCTCAAGGGTGGTGGTTTCTCCAACTCGAGCGCGCCGGCCCAACGGGCGCTCGACCTCATGCAACGACGCCTGCACACCGGCCTGGCCGAAACGGCGATCGTCTTTACGAGCCCGACGCTCGAGGCGCGCAGCCCGCGGTTCCAAAAGGCCGAGGCACAGGCGCTCTCCGGCGTCACGCCGGCCACCATCGCCGGGCTGCAGACCGTGCAGACCTACGCGTCGAGCGGCGATCCGACGCTGATCTCCGGCGACGGCAAGGCCTCGGTCGCCAACCTGGTCTTCGGCGTCCAGATCGAACAGGCCCAGCAGCAGATCGCGCAGATCCGGGCGCGGCTGCGCCCCGGCGGCCTGACGGCCTACATCACCGGCGATCCGGCCGTCTACCAGGCGCTCGAGACGGTGTCGGCGAGCGACCTGCGCCGGGCCGAGACCTACGCCCTGCCGTTCGCCCTGCTGGTGCTCGTCCTGATCTTCGGCAGCGTCGTGGCCGCCGCCCTGCCGGTGATCGGCGGCGGCATGGCGGTGACGGTCACGCTCGGGCTGCTGTACCTGCTCGCGCAGCGGTTCAGCCTCTCGATCTTCACCATGAATGTGGCCTCGCTGCTGGGCCTGGCCGTGGGCATCGACTACTCGCTGTTCATCGTCGGGCGCTTCCGCGAGGAGCTCGCCCACGGGGCGAGCGTCGCCGTCGCGGTCGAGACGACGGTCGCCCACGCCGGGCGGGCGATCTTCTTCAGCGGCATCGCCGTGATGGTCGGGCTCTCCGGCCTGCTCATGTTCTCGTACATGTCGCTGCGCTCGATCGGTCTGGGCGGCGCCATCGTCGTGCTCTTCTCGGTGCTGTCGGCGCTGACGCTGCTGCCGGCCGTGCTCAGTGTGCTCGGTCGGCGCGTGAACGCGCTGCGCATCTTCGGGGGCGCTGGCACCGAGAGCCGCTTCTGGCGCGCCTGGTCGAACTGGGTCATGGACCATCCTATCGTCGTGCTGGTCGGCACCGTGATCGTGATCGTCGCTTTCGCCGGGCCGATCGTGCGCATCAGGACCAACGTGCCCACCGCCACGTCGCTGCCCACGAGCCAACAGGCGCGCCAGGGCTACGATATCCTGCAGGCGCGCTTCGACCGCGGGGCGCTCAACCCGGTGCAGGTGCTGGTCACCTGGCAGGGCAGCGGCGCCGCGGCGCAGCCGACCGCGGCGCCGAATCTGGCCGCTCTCTACCGCTTTGGCCGGCAGCTCGCCGCGCTGCCCGACGTCGCCGGCGTCACGAGCATCGTCAATCGGCCCGGCCTGACTTCGGCGCAGGCCGCGCACGCCTTCTGGAATGAGGTGCTGTCAAGCCCCGCGGCCGCGGCCGCCGCGCTTCCCGCCGTGCCTTCCGGCGCGCTCGGCGCGACTGTTCCGGCGGCCCGCGCCGCCGCCGCCAGGGCGCTGCTCGCGGCGACGACGGCGCCCAACACGGCGCTCTTTCAGGTCGCGCCGCGCAGCGACCCCAGCGGCGGCGCCGCCCAGTCGCTCTCCCAGACGATCAAGAGTCTCGCGCCGCCGCCGGGCTACACCATCCACGTGGCCGGCCTGTCGGCCGGCACTCGCGACTTTCTGTCGGCCCTCTACGGCCGCTTTCCGTGGGTCGTGCTGTTCGTGGTCTGCGTCACCTATCTCGTGCTGCTCCTGCTGCTGCGCAGCGCCTGGCTGCCGCTCAAGGCCGTGCTGGTGAACTCGCTATCGATCATGGCCAGCTTCGGCGCCCTGGTGTTCGTCTTTCAGCAGGGGCACCTGTCGGGCGTTCTCAACTTCGTACCTGAGGGCTACGTCGACGCGACCCTGCCGGTGATCATGTTCTGCACCCTGTTCGGCGTCTCGATGGACTACGAAGTGTTCTTGCTCACTCGCATGCGCGAGGCGTGGCTTACGACCCACGACAATCGCCAGGCGGTCGGCTTTGGCCTGGAGCGCACGGGCCGGATCATCACCAGCGCGGCCCTGATCATCGTCATCGTCGCCGGCTCGTTCGCCACCACCAGTATTCTCATCACCAAGGCCATCGGCGTGGGCCTGGCGGTGGCCATCGCCCTCGACGCCTCCATCATCCGCATTCTGCTCGTGCCGGCCACCATGCGTCTCGTGGGGTCGATCAACTGGTGGCTGCCCTCATTTTTGGAGAGGTCCTTGCCGAAGATAGGCGAAGGGTAGCGGCGCCGCCAGCGGCGCCGTGCGGGAACGAGGGAGGGTCAGCGTAGGCGCTTCACGGTCGGGCATGTTCGGAGCCTTGCGCGAGCGGGACTTCCGGCTGCTCTTCACAGGTCAGACCATCTCACTGATCGGCAGCTCGATCACCACGATCGCGCTGGCGTTCGCCGTGCTCGGGATCAGCCCCCACCACTATGCCGTCGACTACGGCATCGTCGGGGCCGCCGGCCTCGCGCCCCTTGTGGCGTTCCTGCTCGTCGGCGGGGTGTGGGCCGACCGCCTCCCGCGGCAGTGGGTCATGCTCGTCTCCGACGTCGTGCGCTTTGCCTGCCAGGCGGTCATGGCCTGGCTGCTTCTCACCCATCGGGCGACCATCTGGGAGCTCGTCGTTTTACAGTTCGTGCGCGGCACCGCCGAAGCGTTCTTTCGCCCGGCGCAGACCGGACTCACGCCGCACACGGTCAGCGCCGAGCGACTGCAGCAGGCCAACGCTCTGCGAGGACTGGCCGAAAGTCTCGGCGTGACGATGGGCGCCGCCCTGGGCGGTGTCCTGGTGGCGGCCATCGGCTCGGGCTGGGCGATCGGTTTCGACAGCCTGTCCTACCTGGCGAGCGCCGCGTTCCTGTGGGGGCTGCGCGGGCTCGTGCCGGCCGCCTCCACGCTCTCCGGCTCGTTGTCGGCCGCCGAAGCCGGTCTCACGGCGGGTCTCGCCGACGGCGCCGCCGACTTGCGCCAGGGCGAACCCGGCCGTCAGGCCGGGAGTTTTCTACGCGACCTGCGCGAGGGCTGGCACGAGTTCCGCTCGCGCACCTGGCTGTGGGTCGTGGTGTGTGAGGCGGCCGTGTTCCACCTGCTGATCATCGCGCCGCTCATGGTGCTCGGTCCCTACGTAGCGCATCACTCTCTTGGCGGGGCGGCCGCCTGGGGCGCCATTCTGGCGTCGCTCGGGGTGGGGCAGATCATCGGCGGGGTGAGCGGTCTGCGTCTGCAACCGGCGCGGCCCCTGCTGCTGTGCGGCTGGCTCACGCTCCTCGAGGTGCCGTTGTTTGCCTTCTTCGCTCTCGGCTACGGCGCGCCGGCGCTGATCGCCGCCGCCGCCCTGTGCGGCATCTCGGCGGCGCTCGTCAACGTGCTGTGGGAGACCACGCTGCAGGAGCAGATCCCGCCCGAGGCGCTGTCGCGTGTGTCGGCCTTCGACCTCATGGGGTCGCTGGCCTTCTACCCTCTCGGCATGATCGTCGCCGGCCCGATCGCCGCGGTCATCGGCATCAGCGGCTCGTTTGCCGTGGCCGGCGGGGCGACGCTCGCGTCGGCCGCGCTGCAGATCACCGTGCCCGACATCAGGCGGGTCCATCGCCGCCAGCCGGCGCCGCGCCTGTCGCCTCGGCCCGATGACGTGGCCGTGGTCGAGGCGGGGGCGCCGCCGGAGCACGCTCAGACGGGCCTGCCCGTCTCCTCCCACTCGCGGTACAGCGCGGAGTAGCGGCCGCCGGCGAGCACGAGCCGGTCGTGATGACCGCGCTCGACGATGCGGCCGTCTTCTATCACCAGGATCTCGTCGGCGTGACGCACGGTGCTCAGGCGGTGCGCCACGATCACCGACGTGCGGCCGCTGAAGAGCACGTCCATGGCCCTCGATATGCGCTGCTCGCTTTCGGCGTCGACGCTCGAGGTCGCCTCGTCGAGGATCAGCACGCGCGGGTCGGCGAGCAGCGCCCGGGCAAACGAGATGAGCTGGCGCTGGCCGGTCGACAGGGCGCTGCCGCCCTCCTGAACGTCGGTGTCGTAGCCCTCGGGCAGCCCTTCGACGAAGTCGTGCACGCCCACGATGCGGGCGATGCGCTGCACCTCGTCGAGGCTCGCGTCGGGGCGTCCGAAGCGGATGTTGTCGACGATCGAGCCGGTGAACAGGAACGCCTCCTGGGGCACGACCGCGAGCTGCTCGCGCAGCGATCTCGTGGTCACTTTGCGCAGGTCCAGGCCGTCGATGCGCACCGCGCCGGCGCGCGGGTCGTAGAAGCGCGCCAGCAGCTTGATGATGGTCGACTTGCCGGCCCCGGTCGTGCCGACCAGGGCGACGGTGGCGCCCGGAGCGATGGCGAAGTCGATGTCGTGGAGCACGTCGTCGCTGTCGCCGTAGCCGAACGTCACGTGGTCGAACTCGACGCCGCCACGCACGTCGCGCAGCGGTTGCGCGTCGGGTGAGTCGATCATGTCGGGCTCGGTGTCGAGCACGGTGTAGATCTTCTGCACGGCCGCCATCGACGACTGGAAGGTGTTGTAGAGCTGGGAGAGCTGCTGGATCGGGTCGAAGAAGCTCCCCAGGTAGGCGATGAAGGCGACCAGCACGCCGACCTGGATGGCGCCGCCGGTGACGAGCGTTCCGCCGTACCAGAGCACGACCACGATCCCTACCGCCGACATGAGCTCGATGAACGGAAAGTACAGGCCGCTCTGGACCACCGTCTGCATGTTCGCGTCGCGATACGCGGCGTTGACCTCGATCTCCCCCTTCATGTCGCGATCCTCAGCGCGGAATGCCTTGAGTACGCGCATCCCGGAGATCGATTCCTGAAGGTGGGCCGAGACGTCGCCGATCCTGTTGCGCACCAGCGCATACGAGCGCGCCGAGCGCGTGCGGAACCTGAGCGTGCCGATCAGCACGAGCGGCATGATGGCCAGCGTGGCAAGCGCCAGTCGCCAGTCGAGCACAAAGAGCAGGACGGCGGCGCCGACGATCGTCAGGCCGTTGGTGACAAGCGAGCTGACACCGTCGGTGACGAGCTGGTCGAGGGCGTCGATGTCGTTGGTCAGGCGCGACACGATCCAGCCGGTGCGCTGGCGGCTGAAGAAGTCGAGCGAGAGCTTCTGGAGGTGGGCGAACACGCTGCGCCGCAGGTCGAGGATGAGGCGCTCGCCGACCCAACTCACGAGGTAGGTCTGCACGTAGCTGGCGCCGAGGTTCAGCAGGTTGACGACCAGGAAGGCGACGATGACCAGGTCGACGACGTGCAGGTCCTTCTTCGAGATGCCCGAATCGATGGCGATCTTGACGAGGTAGGGCACCGCCAGGCCGGTCACCGTGACGACCACCATGGCGGCGATGCTGAGTGCGGCCCGGCCGCGATAAGGGTAGGCCAGGCGGGCGAGGCGCGCGAGCTTGAGCTCGCGCGCCAGATGCACGAAGGCCCGCCAGCCACGGAACTCCTGCAGGTCGGCGCCGCTGCCGTGGGGACCCGAGCTGCGTCCGCTCCAGGCCACCTCAGCTCACCGAGCCCGCGTGTCGCGTGTCGCGGCCGTCGCCGCCGCGGACGTCGCCGGCAAGGTCGTCGGCCGCGTCGAGGGTCGTGCCTTCGAGCTCGGCGGCGCCGAACATGCGCCGGTAGAGCGTGTCGCCGGCGATCAGTTCGGCATGAACGCCGCGCTCGACGACGCTGCCCGCGTCCATCACCACGATCTCCTGGGCGAGCGAGATGGTCGACGGCCGGTGGGCGATGATGAACGTCGTGCGGCCCTTCATGACCTCCACCAGCGCGCGCCTGATCTTGAACTCGGTCTCGGCGTCGACGCTCGAGGTGGCGTCGTCGAGAATGAGGATCCGCGGGTCGACGACCAGCGCGCGGGCGATGGCGATGCGCTGGCGCTGGCCGCCCGACAGGGTGAGGCCGCGCTCGCCGACGACCGTCTCGTAGCCCTCGGGCAGGGCCTCGATGAAGGTGGCGGCCTGGGCGCGCTCGGCCGCCGCGCGCACCTGCTCGTCGGTCGCCTGGGGGCGGCCGAAGCGGATGTTGTCGGCGACGGTCGTCGAGAACAGGAACGGATCCTGGGTCACGACGCCGATGTGGCTGCGCAGGTCGGTCAAACGCGCGTCGCGCACGTCGAGGCCGTCGACAAGCACGCGGCCGTCGCCGGCGTCGTAAAAGCGTGGCACCAGGTTGGTCAGCGTCGTCTTGCCGCAGCCGGTGTGACCCACGAGGGCGATCGTGTGCCCGGCCGGCACCGTGAGGTTGACGTTCTTGAGCACCGGCCGGTCGACATAGGAGAACGAGACGTTCTCGAAGCACACCTCGCCGCGCATGCTGGGCACGGGCGTCGCATCCGAGCGCTCGACCATCTCGAGCGGCGCGTCGAGGATCTCGTACACGCGGATGCCCGAAGCGATGGCGCGCTGGGCGAGGCCCGTGAGCCAGCCGATCACCTGGGCCGGGTAGATCAGCATCATCAGGTAGCTGTAGAAGGCCACCAGCGAACCCAGGCTGAGGCTGCCGTCGATGACCGCGCGGCCGCCCACGTAAAGCAGCACGACCACCGCCAGATTGGGCAGAAAGCCGATCAGCGGCACGTAGAGGGCGCGGATGCGGGCGGCGCTCACCTCGGCCTCGAACACGCGCGTGCTGCGGTCGGAGAACTTGGCGAGCTCGTCGTCTTCGCGGGCGAAGATGCGCACGATCCGCGAGCCGGTCACGTTCTCTTCGGCGGTGGCGGTGACGTCGGCGATCTTCTGCTGGACGTCGCGCAGGATGGGCTGCAGGCGGCGGCTGAAGCGCAAGGTGAAGAGCAGCAGGATCGGCAGGAATGCCAGGCTGAGCAGGGCGAGCCGCCAGTCCAGAAAGAACATCAGCACCGTGACCGCGACCATGGAGACGATGTTGGTGGTGAAGAAGATGAGGCCGTAGCCCAGGAACATGCGCACGTTCTGGACGTCGGCCATGGCGCGCGACATGAGCTGCCCGGTGGGCCAGCGGTCGAAGTAGCCGAACGACTGGCGCAGCAGGTGGCCCCACAGCCTGTTGCGCAGGTCGTACTCGATGTCGAGGCTGATCTTGCCGGTGGCGAGGCGCCGGGCGACGGCAAAGCCGAAGCGCACGGCGCCGATCCCCAGCAGCGCCAGCCCGTAGTAGATCAGCAGCCTCGTCTTGCCGGGGACGAGCGCCTTGTTGATGACCCCGCGCGTGAGCCACGGGATGGCAAGCGAGGCGGCCGTCTGCAGCAGCGCCGTGCTGAAGCCGACGAACACGAGCCAGGGGTAGTCGCCCAGCAGCTTGGTGATGCGCCAGAAGGTCTTCATCCGTAGGGAAAGCATACCCGGCGCGAAACTGAGGGCGCCGGAGGCGCTGCTGCCGCACGCCGTGCCGGCGCGCCGCATCGTACCTGTGCCGCGCACCACGCTGTGTCTGGGGCCCTGTCGCGCCGCGGCACGGGAAGCGGCAAGAAGGTGCTACTTGCAACTCGCTTGCGACTGCGATAGCGTCGCGCCATGCACCACGCCCGCGAGACGATCCGCAAGGCCGGCTACCGCCTCACGCCGCAGCGCGTGGCCGTCTGGGAGGCCGTGCGCCGCGGCGGCCGGCACCGCACCGCCGAGGAGATCGCCGCCGACGTTCAGCAGACCCTGCCCGAGGTGAACGTCTCCACCGTCTACCGCACGCTCGAGCTCCTGGTCGGCCTCGAGCTCGTTCAGGAGACCAGGCTCGCCGGGGTCGCCACCTACTACGAGGTTGCTCCCGCGCCGGTGCACCATCACTTCGTCTGCGAAGGCTGCGGCACGGTCGGCCACCTCGACGACGGGCTGCTCGAGCCTGTGCGCCGCGAACTGCTCGACGCCGACGGTTTTCTGGTGAGCGAGGCGCGCATGACCGTATTCGGTCTCTGTCGCGACTGCCGGGGGCGGGCCGCAGCGACGCCGGACTAACGCCAACGCAGCGACAAGCTGCCGGCAAGGGGAGCGATGCACATACCCGACGGCTATCTGGGACCGGAGACGCTGGCCGCCGGCTGGGCGGTGACCGTGCCGATCTGGTATCGCGCCAACCGGCGCACCAAACGGCTCCTCTCGCAGCCCAAGATGATCCCCGTGCTGGCCTTTGGCGCAGCCTTCTCGTTTCTCGTCATGATGCTCAACGTGCCCGTCGCCGGAGGCACGACGGCGCATGCGGTGGGGGCAGTGCTGATCGCGGTGATCGCCGGACCCGACATCGCCTGCCTGGCGGTCAGCGCTGCGCTCGTCATCCAGGCCTTTTTCTTTGGCGACGGCGGCGTGCTCACGCTGGGCATCAACGTCCTGAACATGGCGATCGTCATGCCCTACGCCGGCTTTACCGTCTATCGGCTGGTGGCCGGCGACAGCGACCTGCAGTCGTCGCGACGCCTCTGGGCTGCCGGCATCGGCGCCTGGTGCGGCCTGGTAGCGGCCGCCTGTCTGAACAGCATCGAGCTCGGCATTCAACCGCTGCTGCACACGGTCAACGGCATCGCCCAGTACTTTCCCTACGGCTTCAAGACGACCCTTCCGGCGATGGTCGGCTCGCACGCCCTGGTCGTCGGACCCATCGAGGCGGCCTTCACGGTCGGCGTCTTTGCTGTGCTGCGCCGTCAGAGCCCCGAGCTGTTTGCGGCAAGCGGCGCGACTCAGCCCATACGGCGCCGCTGGATCGTCGCCCTGCTGGCCGTGTTTATCGCCGCTGTGCCCCTGGGGCTGATTGCCAGCGGCGGCGCCTTTGCCGAGTGGGATAAGGGCGAGCTGCGCAAGAAGCTCGGCTACGTGCCCAAGGGATTTGCCCGCCTCGGCGGCCACTGGCACGGCCTGCTGCCCGACTATAGCTGGAACGGCGCCAGCGGCGTGTGGACCGTCGTCTCCTATGTCGTGAGCGCCCTGGTCGGCGTAGCGGTGCTTTTGGCCATCGTCTGGCTGGTGATCAGGCTGCGACACCGGGCGGCCGTTCACGCTCAGCCGGCGGCTCAGGCCCAGGTCGGCCCGCCACCCGTGGACGGCGCGCTGTGAGTGCGGCCTGCCACGAGGGCTGACCGCACGGTGAGTCCCCTCGTGCCCGATGCCGCACAAGCCTCCGTGGCCGGCGACCCTCTCCGTTCGGGCGACGGGGCGCCGGCCTGGCTGCTGGCGCCGGCGAGCGACGCCGACGAGCCGACTGTGCCGGCCCGTCGGCGCCGCTCGCGGCGCCTGTTCTCCGACCGGCTGCTCGGCACGCTGGCCGCCTGGGTGGAGCGCGCCATGGTCGCCGACGAGCTCGCTCGTCGTCCCGGGCTGCTGCAGCGCCTCGATCCGCGCGTCAAGCTCGTCAGCCTGCTGGCGCTGATCGTGGTCGCCGCCCTCGCCACGCGCATGACCGTGCTCCTCGTGCTGCTGGCGCTGGCGGTGTCTCTGGTGCCGGCCTCGCGTATCGGCCTGCGGCGGTTCGCCGTGCGGGCCTGGCTGTTCATTCCGCTGTTCACGGCGGCGATCATGGCGCCGGCGGTCTTCAATATCGTCACGCCCGGGCACAGCGTGCTGACGCTGTGGTCGCACGGCGCCCCCTTCTGGCCGCTGCCGGGCAGGCTCGCGGTCACCGCGTCGGGTCTGTTCGCCTTTTCGCGGCTCGTGCTGCGGGTCACGACGGTGGTCTCGTTCTGCGTGCTGCTCACCCTCACGACGCCCTGGGCCGAGCTGCTCAAGGCGATGCGCGCCGTGGGCGTGCCGCGTGGCTTTGTCTTTGTGCTGGTGGTCGCCTATCGCTACGTCTTCACACTGGTCAGGCTCGTACAGGACATGGCGCTGGCCCGCATGAGCCGGCTCGTGGGCCGCGTCTCGAGCCGTGAGGATCGCCACTTCCTCGGGGGGACGGTCGCCGCCGTGTTCGGCAAGTCGCAGGCGACCAGCGAACAGGTCTACCTGGCGATGATCTCGCGTGGCTACACCGGCGAGGCCCGCACGCTGAGCACTTGGCGTCTGCGGCGGCTCGACTACATCTGGAGCGCCGTCGTGGCAGTGGGACTCGTCGCCCTCGTCTGGTTCGAGCTCACCGCGGGGACTCATTGATGGCCGGACCGCCCGTTGGGCCGCCGTCCGGCGCGCCCGCCGACGACGGGCGTGCGTCCCCTAACGACGCGGCGCCCGAGCGCGAGACCACGCCGCCCGGCGACACGCGCGAGCGCGCTGGCATCCTGTTTCGCCTGACCGGCGTCGGCTACGAGTACGCCCCCGGGGTCGAGGCGCTCGCCGCGGTCGATCTGCAGATCGACCGCGGCGAGCGCCTCGCCATACTGGGCGCCAACGGCTCCGGCAAGTCCACGCTGCTCAAGGTCCTCGCCGGTCTCGCCCAGCCGACACAGGGCACGGTCGAGGCCTTCGGCGAGCGCATCGACGACGGCGCCCTCAAAGACGAAGCGACGGCGCAGCGCTTCCGGCGCCGCGTCGGCATGGTCTTTCAGAGCGCCGATGCCCAGCTCTTCAACCCCAGCGTGCGCGACGAAGTCGCCTTTGGGCCGCTGCATCTCGACCTGCCGCGCGCCGAGATCGTGGCTCGCGTCGAAGACACGCTGGCCATGCTCGGTCTCGGCGCGCTGGCCGAACGGGCGCCGTACAACCTGAGCGGCGGCGAGAAGAAGAAGGTCGCTCTGGCCTCGGTGCTGTCGATCAACCCCGAGGTGCTGATGCTCGACGAGCCCACCAACGGTCTCGACCCGCGCACCCAGGAGTGGCTGATGGAGCTGCTCGAGCAGCTCCACGGCGCCGGCAAGACGATCGTCGTGGCCACCCATCAGCTCGACGTCCTGGAGCGGATGGTCGACCGGGCGGTGGTGCTCGGCGAGGATCACCGCCCGGCGGCCGACGGAGCGCTCGCCGACGTCCTGTCCGACCGCGACCTGCTGCTCTCCGTCAATCTCATTCACGAGCACGCCCACCATCACGGCGCGCTCCTGCATTCGCACCCGCACGCCCACCCACCCGGCCGCGAGCGGCATGCCGAAAACCAGCCCGAACATCGGCATCGGCACGGGCAGGGACGCGGCGACGGCCCCGGGCCCGATCGCGCTGAGTCCCGAGAGCCGGCGGCTCGCGACGGGGCAACGCAGTGAACGACCCGCAGGTGACCGTCCGGGCGGCGAGGGCGGGCGACGCGCCCGCCCTCGCCGCCCTTTCGACCGAGCTCGGTTACCCTGTCGAGGCGGCGCAGATAGCGACGCGGCTGAGCGGCCTGCTGGCCGGCGCCGACGATGTCGTCCTGGTGGCCGTGGCAGCTGAGCGCGAGATCGTCGGCTTCGTGCACGCCGCCGAGAAGCGCCTGCTGGTGAGCGAACCCTTCGTCGAGCTCGAGGGTCTGATCGTCGCCGCCGGCGCGCGCCGCCGCGGAGCGGCCGGACTGCTCCTCGAGGCTGTCGAGCGCTGGACTCGGGCGCGCGGTGTCGGGGAGCTGCGCGTGCGCGCTCGCCTCGAGCGCGACGCAGCCGACCTCTTCTACCGACGGCGCGGCTTCGAGCTCGAAAAGCAGCAGCGCGTGTTCACCAGGCGGCTGATGCCCGGGCAAACTCCGGGCGCGGGTCCGGCAGGGGTGTAGACTCAACTTCCACGTGGCACCATGCACGCCTCGCCGCAACTCTGACACGACCAACCCGAGGCAGCCCTGCAACCTTTTGCGCGATGACGCCGTCTAACCTTCCCGACCACACCGATCTCCCCGAGCCGAGCCCGCACGACATCGCGGCCGCGGCGGCGGGCGACCGCGAGGCGTTCCGCAGGATCGTCGAAAGGTATCAGGGCATGGTCTACACGATGGCGTACAATCTGCTCGGCAACCACGTCGACGCCGAAGATGCGTCGCAGGAGGCGTTTCTGCGACTGCACCAGAAGCTCGGCGGGTTTCGCGGCTCCTCCACGTTCACGACGTGGTTCTTTCGTCTGGCGCTGAACGCGATCATCGACTACCAGCGCCGCTTCCGTAAGTACGGCGCGCTGCCCGACGTGCCCGAACCCGTCGCCGACCCCGTCGCCGAAGTGCTGCGGCGCGACGGCTACGCCCGGGTCATGAGGGCGCTCGCCGACCTGCCCCCCGACTATCGCCTCCCGCTCGTCCTGCGCGACCTCTACGGGCTGCGCTACGGCGAGATCTCCGACGCCCTCGATCGGCCGCTCGGCACGGTCAAGGCCTGCGTGCATCGCGGCCGCACCTCTCTGCGGTTGCGCCTGCAGGCCGGCGGCGGGCTCGACGAGGAGGCCTGATGGACTGCGTCACCTGCCGCGAGGTCATACAGCGGTACATCGACGGCGAGCTCGACGACGGCCGGGTCGTCGAGTTTCAGAGACACCTGAGCTTTTGCGGCGACTGCGCCGCCGAGCTGCAGGGGATCGCCGCGGCGCGCGCCGTGCTGCGCGCCGCGCGCGAGGTCACGGTCGACGTACCGGCCGGCTTTGCCGACCGCGTCACGGCGGCCCTCGAGGCGCAGCCCGAGCCGTCGGCCCTGGAGCGGGCGCTCGCCACCGCGACCGGCGGCGTGCTGCCCGGTCGCGTGCCGCGCCGCATCCGCCACTACGGCTACTACGTTCTGGCCTTCGCCGCCGTCGTCATCGGCCTGCAGCGCAAGTACGGTCACAAACCCGGCGAAGGCGAGGTGAAGGTATGAGCGTCACCGTCGCCCTCACCCGCGAACAGATCGAGGCGCTCATCCCTCACCGTCCCCCGTTCCTGTTGCTCGACGAGGTCGTCGAGCTCGTCCCGGGGGAGCGCTGTCATGCCCGCCGGCTCGTGCGTGCCGACGACTGGTGGTTCGCCGGCCACTTTCCCGGCAACCCCGTCATGCCCGGCGTGCTGATCGTCGAGGCGCTCGCCCAGGCGGGCGTCGTGACCGCGCTCTCGCATCCGGCCAACAAGGGCAAGCTCGTTCTGTTCGCCGGCATCGACAAGGTGCGCTTCAAGCGTGTCGTTACGCCGGGAGACCTGCTCGACCTGACGGTCGAGGTCACGATGGCCCGCAGCGCGGTGGGTCGCGGCAAGGTGAGCGCCACCGTCGGTGGCGACACGGCTTGTCGCGGCGAGCTCATGTTCGCGATGGCCGACGCCGGGGAGACGGCGTCAGGCCAGGCGCGACTGAGCCCCGGCGCGGGGCAGGACCGGTGATCGGCCTCCGGCGGGGGCTCGTCCACGGAGCGAAGATCGCGGCCCTCGGGGTGTCCATTCCCGAGCGCGTCCTGACCAACGCCGAGCTGGCCCGCACGATCGACACCTCCGACGAGTGGATCTCGTCGCGTACCGGCATTCGCGAACGGCGCCTGTGCCGGCCCGACGAGGCGACCTCCGACCTCGCCGTCGCGGCGGCCACCGACCTGCTCAGCCGCAACGGCCATCACGCCGAAGACATCGACCTGGTGATCAGCACCTCACTCGTGCCCGACACGCTGTTTCCGGCCACGGCGTCGATCGTCGCCGAACGCATCGGCGCCGTGAACGCCGGCGCCTTCGACGTGCAGTCGGGGTGCACCGGGTTCGTCTACGGTCTGGCGACGGCCACCGCGTTCGTCTCGGCCGGCATCTACGACACCGTGCTCGTGACCGGCGCTGAGGCGCTCTCCAAAGCGCTCGACTGGCAGGACCGCAGCACCTGCGTGCTGTTCGGCGACGGCGCCGGCGCGGTGCTCGTGCGGCCCAGCGACAACGGCTCGATCTTCGCCTTCGACCTCGGCAACGACGGCAGCGGCGCTCCCTTTCTCAACATGCCGGCCGGCGGCACCCGGCTCCCGGCCAGCCACGAGACGGTCGACGACCGCCAGCACTTCCTGCGCATGAACGGCCGCGAGGTCTACCGTTTCGCCACACGGCGCGTGGTCGAGTCGTGCCAGAAGACGCTCGACGACGCCGGCGTGGCGGCCGCCCAGGTCGACCTGTTCGTGCCCCATCAGGCCAACCTGCGCATCATCGAGAAGGTCGCCGCCCAGCTCGGTTTCAGCGACGAGCAGGTCTTCTTCAACCTCGACCGGTTCGGCAACACCTCGTGCGCCTCCATCCCCCTGTGCCTGCACGACGCCATGGCGCAAGGCCGCCTGAAGAAGGGTGACCGGCTGCTCATCGTCGGTTTCGGCGCGGGGCTCACCTGGGGCTCTTGCCTGACCCGGTGGGAGCTGTGAAGGCCGCGTATTCGCCGGCGTCATCGCGCGCGCTCCGGCGCCCTTCGCCGGCCGGCCGGCGGCGCCTGTGATCGCCGTCCTGTTCCCCGGCCAGGGGTCGCAGGCCGCCGGCATGGGCTGCGATCTCTGTGACGGCTTCGCCATCGCGCGCGACACCTTCGCCGAGGCCAGCGACGTGCTGGGCTACGACCTCACCGGCGTCTGCCGCGTGGGATCGGCCGAGCAGCTCGCCCGCACCGAAGTCACCCAGCCGGCCCTGCTCACGCACTCGGTGGCCGCCCTGCGCCTGCTGTGCGACGGTGGCTTTGCCTTTGACGTAGCCCTCGGCCACAGTCTGGGTGAATACAGCGCTCTCGTGGCCACCGGCGCCCTGGGTTTTCGCGATGCGCTGGGACTGGTGAAGGCGCGTGGCGAGGCCATGGCCGCCGCCGCCACGCGCTACCCCGGCGGCATGGTGGCCGTGCTCGGGCTCGAGGCCGGCGCGGTCGAAGAGCTGTGCGCCGGTCTCGACGCCGCCTGGCCGGCTAACTTCAACTGTCCGGGCCAGGTCGTGGTGAGCTGCGCCGAGCCGTCGCTGGCCGACTTCGAAGTAGCCGCGAAGGCGGCTGGGGCGCGGCGTGTGGTGCGCCTCGCGGTGAGCGGGGCGTTCCACTCGCCGCTGGTCGCGCCGGCCGCCGCCGCCCTGCACGACCGGCTCGCCGCGACATCGTGGGCGGCGCCTGCGCCGGCCTTCTTTTCGACCTGCAGCACCGAGTTCGAGCACGACGGCTTTCCCGCCCTGCTCGAACGCCAGCTCGTCTCGCCGGTGCGTTTCGAGCAGTCGATACGGCGGTTGTCGGAGGCGGGATACAATGCGTATCTCGAGGTCGGTCCGGGGGCTGTGCTGACCGGCCTCGTCAAACGGATCGACGGCGACGCCGCCACGGCGACCGCGGGCGATATCGACTCGCTGGCGGCGGCACTCGACGGCGGCTGGGCCACCAGCGGGGAGGCGGACCGATGACCACGACCATCGACCTGAGCGGCAAGATCGCGCTGGTGACCGGCGCCGGCCGCGGCATCGGGCGCGAGATCGCCCTTACGCTGGCGGCGGCCGGCGCCGCGGTCGCCGTCAACGACTACTCAGGCGAGGACGCCTGCCGGGCCGTGGCCGCCGAGATCGAGGCCCTGGGTGTCGGCGCGATATCCGTGATGGGCGACGTTGGCGACGAGCAGAGCGTCGCTACGATCGTCGACCGGGTCGAGGCCGAGCTGGGTCCGCTCGGCATCGTGGTCAACAACGCCGGCATCACGCGCGACAACGTGGTGATGCTCATGAGCCCCGACGAGTTCGACGGCGTCATTCGCACGCACCTGCGGGGCACGTTTCTGGTCTCCAAGGCCGCGGCCCGCAAGATGCTGCGCCGTCGCGAGGGCGCGATCGTCAACATCTCGAGCGTCGTGGGGCGCCGCGGCAACGCCGGCCAGGCCAACTACGCGGCCGCCAAGGCGGGCATCATCGGCCTCACCAAGTCGCTGGCCAAAGAGCTCGGGGCGCGTGCCATTCGCGTCAACGCCGTGGCTCCCGGCTACATCGACACCGCCATGACCCAGGCCCTGGCCGACGACGTGAAGCAGGTCATCGTCGCCAACACCCCGCTCAGGCACATCGGGCAGCCATCCGACGTCGCCAACGCCGTGCTGTTTCTCGCATCGCCGCTGTCGCGGTACATTACCGGGTGCACACTCCCGGTCGACGGCGGTCTCGGCATCTGACGAAAAGCGAAGGCCGCGGTGGTCCGGCCTGTCCTTAAGGAGCGATCCCGCATGAGCAACGATCCCCGACGCGTCGTGGTCACCGGCATGGGCGTGGTGTCGCCGCTGGGCTGCGACATCGACAGGTTCTGGAGCCGCCTGATCGCCGGCCAGTCCGGAGTGGGCCTCATCCACAACTTCGACGCCTCGTCGCTGCCGGTGCGCATCGCCGCCGAGGTCCGCGACTTCGACCCTCTCGAGTACATGGACCGCCGTACGCAGCGTCGCATGGACCCGTTTGCCCAGTACGCGCTGGCCGCGGCCATCCTCGCCCACGACGACTCCCAGCTCGACGTGAGCAGGGAGCCCGACCGGGTCGGCGCCGTGGTGGCGACCGGCGTGGGCGGTCTGGGCACCTTCGAAGACCAGCTGCGCACGATGTGGACCAAGGGCAACGACCGCATGAGCCCGCTGTTCATCCCCATGATGATCCCCAACATGGCCGCCGCCCAGATCTCGCTCGGCCTGGGCACCAAGGGCCCGCTGTCGACCGTCTGTACGGCTTGCGCGGCGAGCACCAACGGTATCGGCGACGCCTTCGAGATCATTCGCCGCGGCGCGGCCGACGCCATGTTCGCCGGCGGCAGCGAGGCGCCGGTCTGCAACGTCGGCCTCACCGCTTTCGCCGCCATGCGTGCCCTGTCGACCCGCAACGACGAGCCCGAGAAGGCCAGCCGGCCGTTCGACCGCGACCGCGACGGCTTCGTCATGGGCGAGGGCGCCGGCATCATGGTGCTCGAAGAGCTCGGCCACGCCGAGGCGCGGGGGGCAACCATCTTCGCCGAGCTCGTCGGCTACGGCATGAGCTCCGATGCCTTTCACCTTACCTTGCCCGACGAGACCGGCGTGACGCAGGCGCGCGCCATGCGCATGGCCATCGACGAGGCCGGCATCGACCCGTCCGAGATCGACTACATCAACGCCCACGGCACCTCCACGCCGCCCGGCGACGTCGCCGAGACGCGGGTGATCAAGATCGCCCTGGGCGAGCAGAACGCCCGCAAGGTCGCGATCTCCTCGACCAAGTCGATGATCGGCCACTGTCTGGGCGGCTCGGGGGCGCTCGAGGCGATCATCTCGGTGCTGACCATCGATCGCGGCGTCATTCCGCCCACCATCAACCTGACCGTCCCCGACCCGGAGTGCGACCTCGACTACGTGCCGAACACGGCGCGGCCGGCCACGGTCAATGTGGCCGCCTCCAACTCCTTCGGGTTCGGCGGCCACAACGCGACGCTCGTCTTTCGGCGCTACGGCTGATGACCGTCACGGTCGAGATCGCCCGGCGCGGGACCGGGCCGCAGGAGCGGCGCTGGGTCTGCCCCAAGTGCCGGTCTGATCACGACCCCGCCGCGGTCAAGGAGAACCTGTCGGTGTGTCCCGCCTGCGGCTTTCACCAGCGCATCGGCGCCCGCGAGCGCATCGCCCAGCTGGCCGACGAAGGCACGTTCGTCGAGTACTGGGGCCACCTGCGCACGCTCGACCCCCTCGACTTCGTCGATCTCGAGCCTTACCCGGAACGGGTGCGCGAGGCTCAGGGAGCAAGCCGGTTGACCGAGGCGATCGTGGCCGGCACGGCCACGATCGCCGCGACCCCCTGCGTACTGGCGGTCATGGACTTCGGCTTCATGGGTGGCAGCATGGGCAGCGTGGTGGGCGAGAAGCTCTGGCGCGCGGCCGCCGCCGCCGCCGACGAGGGCCGGCCGCTCGTCGCCGTGGCCAGCTCGGGCGGCGCCCGCATGCAGGAGGGCGCCCTGTCGCTCATGCAGATGGCCAAGACCACCTGCGCC
Organism: Actinomycetota bacterium; assembly: GCA_003164655.1. Taxonomy (GTDB): domain Bacteria; phylum Actinomycetota; class Thermoleophilia; order UBA2241; family UBA2241; genus Bog-752. The sequence goes on along the minus strand of PLTW01000111.1, from coordinate 12,509 downwards.
GTCGACGTGGTAAACGACGCCCGCGTGCCGTTTGTCGCCGTGATGGCCGATCCCTGTACGGGCGGCGTCGTGGCGAGCTTCGTCAGCCTGGCCGACATCTGCGTGGCCGAACCCGGCGCCCTGTTGTATTTTTCGGGCCCGCGGGTGATCTCGCAGACCACGCGCGAGCAGCTTCCGGCCGACTTCGGCAGCGCTGAGCGCAACCTGGTCCTGGGCCATCTCGACGCGATCGTGCCGCGCGCGGAGCTCAAGGACAAGGTGGCCAACTACCTCCGTCTGCTGAAGGGAGGTGGTCAACTTGACGGACTCGAACGACGAGCAGCATCACGACCCAGAGGCGGCCGCACGCGAAGGCTGGCTCGGGCAGCGTCTACAAGAGTTGCGGCGGCTTTCAAGAATCCCGGGAGTGAATCTCTCGGAGGAAGCGGACCGGCTCCAGGGTCTTCTGAAGAGCCACCGGCATGAGCGCCGCCGCCACGACACCTGGCTGACCGTCCAGATCGCGCGCAACAAGGATCGTCCGCGCACCAGCGAGTACATAGAGTTCCTGATCGACGGTTTCGAAGAGCTCAAGGGCGACCGCCTGCGGGCCGACGACCGGGCCGTGATCGGCGGCCTGGGCTGGTTCGACGGCCGCGCGGTGGTCGTCGTCGGCCATCAGAAGGGCCGCACGCTCGACGAGCAGACTCGCCACAGCTTCGGCATGGCCAAGCCCGAAGGCTACCGCAAGGCCCAGCGGCTGTTCGCCCTGGCCGAACGGCACCGTCTGGCCGTGCTCACCTTCGTCGACACGCCGGGCGCCTATCCGGGCGTGGCCGCCGAGGAGGGGGGGCAGGCGCGGGCGATCGCCGAGACGATGCTGACCATGGCCCGACTGAGCGTGCCCATCGTCGCCACGCTGATCGGCGAGGGCGGCTCGGGCGGCGCCCTCGCCCTCGCCGTCGCCGACCGTGTCCTCATGCAGGAGAACGCGATCTACTCGGTCATCTCGCCCGAGGGTTGCGCCGCCATCCTGTGGCGCGACGCGGAGTTCGCTCCGCAGGCCGCCGAGGCGTTGCGACCGACGGCCTCACACCTGTTGCCGCTCGGCATCGTCGATCGGGTGATCGAGGAGCCGCGCGGCGGCGCCCACCTCAACCCCGAGGGCGCCGCGCGCCGGGTCCACGACGCCATCGCCGAGGCCCTGCGCGAGCTCGAAGAGCTCACCCCGCGCGAACGCCGCCTGCTGCGCCGCGAGCGCTTCCGCAAGCTCGGCGTGTGGGGCGGCGAGGGACTTCTGCCCTGAAGCGCCGTTGCCGGCGCGCCGTGCTACCATGGCGAACGTCATGGCGCGCCGAGCCGATCTTCGCGACCTCGACGGCCGTGAGGCCGTCATCACCGCGTCCCACGTGCAAAAGTCCTACCGTGGGTTCACAGCCTTGCGCGACGCCACCTTCGCGGTGGCGCGTGGTGAGATCTTCGGGCTGCTCGGTCCCAACGGCGCCGGCAAGACGACCACCGTCGAGTGTCTGCAGGGCCTGCGCCGACCCGACGGCGGGGCGATCGCGGTGCTCGGTCTCGACCCCGCGCGCCACTCGCGCGAGCTGCGGCGGCGCATTGGCTGCCAGCTTCAGGAGTCGGCCCTGCCCGAACACATCCGCGTCTGGGAGGCCCTCGAGCTGTTCGCTTCGCTGACGCCCGGCGGGCGCGACTGGCGCGACGTCATGGCCGAATGGGGGCTGGCCGACAAGAGCCGGGCGGCCTTTCATTCGCTGTCGGGCGGCCAGCGGCAGCGGCTGTTCGTCGCCCTGGCGGTGGTCAACGGACCCGAGGTCGTGTTTCTCGACGAAATGACCACCGGGCTCGACCCGGCCGCCCGCCGCGTCGCCTGGGCTCTCATCCGCGAGATCCGCGAAAGGGGCACGACCGTCGTGCTGGTGACGCACTTCATGGAAGAAGCCGAGCGGCTCTGCGACCGCATCGCTGTCATGGACAGGGGCAAAGTTGTGGCGCTCGACAGCCCGCGGGGCCTCATCGTCTCGCACGCCGCCGGGGTGCGGGTGGTGTTCACGACCGACGTCGCCGACCTCGCCTTTCTCGAGGGCGTGCGCCATGTCGAGGCGGTGCGGCGCGAGGGCCCGCGCGTGGTCGTCGAGGGCCGCGGCGCCGTGCTGGCGCACGTCGCCGCGGCCCTCGTCGCTCAAGGCATCGCGCCGGCCGACCTTCACGTCGAGACGCCGACCCTCGAAGACGTCTTTCTGAGCCTCACCGGCCACGTCATGGCCGAATGAGCGGAGCGCCTCCAGACGAGCGCGCGGCAGCCGTCACGCGGCCCGGGCGCTGGGCCCTGACCTTCGTCGAAGTCCTGCTGCGCATGACCTGGATCGAGACCAAGCTGCTCATCCGCGAGCCCGTGACTCTGGTCTTCTCGTTTGCCTTTCCGGTGCTCGTGCTGGTCCTGCTGGGGGGCATCTTCGGCGGCCAGCACATGGACGGCGGCTCGTACGACGGCCTCAAGATGATGGACTGGTACGTACCCAGCTACATCGGCCTCGTGGTGGCCTCGATCGGCACCGTCTCGCTGCCCGTGCATCTGTCGGCCTATCGCGAGGCAGGCGTGTTGCGCCGCTTCCGCGCCTCGGGCATGTCGGAGTGGGCGCTGCTGGGCTCGCAGTTCCTGGTCGGCGTCGGCACCTGCCTGGTGGGCGCCCTGGCCATCAGCGTGCTCGGCATCTTTGTCTACGGCGTGGTCGTGCCGGTCTCGATCGGCGGCGTGGCCGTCGCCTTCGTGGTGGCCGTGTTCGCCTTCTCGGCGCTCGGCGTGCTGATCGCCTCGCTCTCGCCGACGGCGCGCGCCGCTCAGGGCGTCGGTCTGCTGATCTGGTTCATAATGATGTTCATCTCGGGCACCAGCGCCCCGCTCAGCGATCTGCCGGCCTGGATGCTGGCCCTCGGCAAGGCGCTGCCGCTCTACCACGTCGTGATCTCGCTCGTCGATCCCTGGAACGGCTTCGGCTCCAGTCTGCTGCAGCTCACGATCGTCGGCGGCATCGGTGTGGCCANNCCCCCCCCCCCCCCCCCCCCGCCGCTGCCCACGCGTCACAGCTTCTGGAGAGCCTCGTAGACGCCCTGGGTCACCGCCATGGTGAGCTTGCTCAAGGCGGGGTTGCCGTAGAGCCAGGCTTCGGCGAAGGGCCGGGTCACGGCGATCGCGCTGCCGCCGTCGACGGCGAACACGGCGATCGGGAACGAGCTCGCCGCCGGCACCGTGGGGTCGACCGCGGCCGCCTGCTCCATGGCCCAGACGGCGGTGGCCTGCAGCAGCACGTAGCCTTCGGGCAGGCGGTCGGAGCCGAGCTCGTAGCCGCGGGTCTCGGAGATTATCGTGATGTCGGTGGTCGCGAACACCTCGCGCAGCAGGGCAAGCGCCTCTTCGGGCCCCTCGTCGAGCTCGAGCACTACGCGAAAGCGGCCGACTTCGGCGTGGGCTTCGGCGTCGTCGGGCGCGGGGTAGCGGGCCCGCAAGTGCGTGATGATCTCATCGGAGCCGACGATGACCTTGCGGCCGTCCTTGAGCACCGGCACGGCATCCTGGCCCGACAGCTCGCGCATCTGTGTGCGCTCGGCACGCTGCACCGGGACGTTCACGCACGTGTAGGTCAGCTCGAGCTCGGTCAGCACCTGCCGCACCCGGTGGCAGTACGGGCACCATTCGGCCTGGTAGAGCGTGAGCATGCGCACCTCGCTTCATCTTGATGTCGGCGATCCGCACGCGGCCGCGGCGGATGCCTTCGTCGTCGCAGCGATACTATCCCCGCCGGCGGATCGTCGGCACTATTCCCGCCGACGAACCGGCGAGGTGCCCGGCTGCTCAGTCGCGGGCCGGGCCGGCGACCAGCTCGGCCAGACGAGCGGGGTCGGAGGTGGGGGCGAGACAGACCCCGGCGAGGCAGACGAAGGCCGCCGCGCTGCCGGTCTTGACGGCGTACCCATCGCGGGCGATCGTCTCGGCGTCGGCGTCGGGGTCGAGGAGCTGCACGGAGCGCAGGGGTTCGGCGATGCGCAGGCCGGCGCGCAGCAGCGCGCCGGCCTGCGCATCGCCGCGGGAGCCCACGACCACGATGTGGGTCGGGTGCTCCGCGAAGCGCATGACCGCGAGGGCCCATGAGGCGCCCTGGGGGCCGGCCGCGGCGGCGTCGCCGGCATACGCGGCAAGCGTCCGGGCCGCCTCCTCACGGTAGGCCGCCTCGCCGCCCAGAGCGGCAAGGCGGGTGAGGTCGTCGGCCATCTCGGCGCCGCCCTCGAGCACCGGTAACGGCGCGTCGCGCACGCCCGCCGGCGCCGCGGCGGTCGCCCCTGACCGGTCGGTGAAGCGGCCGTCGCGGCTGTGCAGACGCTCGAGAGCCCAGTCGGCCAGTAGGCGAGCGCGGGCGAGGCAGGTGCGGTCGCCGGTGGCCTCGTAGGCGTCGAGCAGCGCGGCGGCCATCTGCGACTGGTCGCCGAGCAGCCCGTCGACGGGCCCGCCCAGATAGTGGACCATGCCGTGGCGTCCGTGGCCGCGCTCCCACAGGTGGTCGGCGGCGGAAAGGGCCGTGTTCAGAAGGTCCGGCCGCTCGAACAGGACCGCGGCGCGCAGCAGGGCGCGCGCCGCCAGTGCGCTGCCGTCGACAAAGATCGTGCGGTCGAGCGCCGGCTTGACCGCCACGCGGGCGCGTCCGACGGCGTCGTAGCTGTAATAGTGCTCGTCGGCGTCCTGGCTGCCGAAGAACAGTGGCGCGCCGGGCACTTGCAGGACGGTCGTCAGGTAGTCGATCACGGCCGCTGCGATGTCGGCGTACGGTGCGCGTCCGGTGAACGCGAAGGCGTCGAGGTAGAGGAGCGCCAGTCGGGCATTGTCGTCGAGCATCTTCTCGTAGTGCGGGGCCGACCAGTCGCGCCGCGTCGCGTAGCGAAAGAACCCATGCTCGACAGCGTCGTGGATCTCGCCGGCCGCCAGGGCGTCGAGCGAGTGCAGAGCCATCGCCAGCAGGCGCTCGTCGCCGTGGCGCACGCCGGCGGTCAGCAGGAGGCTGAGAGCTTCGGGCGCAGGAAACTTGGGCTCGGTCCCCAGGCCGCCGTGGAGCGGATCGTAGAGCGCCGCGATGCCGCGGCAGACCGCGGCCGCGGCCGCTGCGAGGTCGGTCGCGGCCGTTGCGGCCGGCGGTGTCGCCACGGCGTGTGCGGCGGGCGCCGCGCCCGCGCCGCCCGCCGCCGCGCCCGCCAGCTCGTCGCGGTGCTCGGCGTAGTAGTCGCGCACGCGTTCGAGGAGTGTGAGGAGCTGGTCGGGCGGCAGGTAGGTTGCGCCGGTCAGCACGTCGCCGGATGGCGTGAGAAAGGCGATGGTCGGCCAGCCGCCCATGTTGTAGCGCCGGTTCAGGTCGGGCCGGCGGTCGTTGTCGATGCGCACGGCGACGAAGCCCGCGGCGATCGCGGCGATGACCCGCACGTCGGAGTAGGTCGTCTCGTCCATCACGTGGCACCAGTGACACCACACAGCGGAAATGGCCAGCAGCACCGGCTTGCCGGCCCGGCGAGCTTCGTCGAAGGCCTCGTCGTCCCACGCCCGCCAGGCGATCTCGTGGGCGCGATTGGGCCGGGGCGAGAAGCGCAGGTCGCTGCCGGGGTCGGCACTGAGCGGCCTGCCGGCGCTGGTGGGGTGGTCGTTGTCGGCCGGGATCATGGCGGTGGTTGTACCCTCCGCGGGCGGCGTCGTTAACCATCGCCGGCCGCCCCGGTGCCGCCACGAGCCGACCCGGCGCCGCCAGCGGGCCGCCATCGTGCCCGGTTGACATGCCGCCGCCGGCGGGTGTTAGAGTAGCGATGTATTCGCACAAGCGGTTATCCGGATCAATGCGAGGTGGCGACGTGGACGAACAGCTCAGACGCGAGGTCAATCTGTTGCACGCCAACCTCTGCCAGGCGCTCGCCGACCCGACTCGCATCCTCATCCTCTACGCGCTCGCCGAGTCGCCCCGCCATGTGAGCGGGCTGGCCGAACTGCTCGACGCCCCGCAGTCGACGGTCTCCCGCCACCTCAAGGTGTTGCGCGACCGGCGACTCGTCACCACGTCCCGCGACGGCGCCGCCGTACACTACGCACTGGCCGACCCCCGGGTGATCGACGCCCTCGACACCCTGCGCGCCGTGCTCACGAGTGCGCTGTCCCAGCAGGCGGCACTCGCTCAAAGCCTTTCGTAGCTCCCGGAACCCCAGAAAGGAAGCGCCATGGCTCTCTCTTCGGCAGACAGGGACCGGCTGAAGAACCTGTTCGGTCCGCATGTGACCTTCGAGCGCCGCGAGCGCCGGCTGTACGGTCACGACATCGCCGCCATGCCGAGCCTGGTCAAGCCGCTGGTCGGCGACACGACGCCCGACGCGGTCGTCCAGCCGTCGAGCGAAGAGCAGCTCGTCGAGCTCGTGCGCTGGGCGACCGGGCGCGGCCTGCCGCTGACGCCTCGCGGCAAGGGTTCGTCGGGTTATGGCGGTGCCATCCCGGTCAAGAAGGGCATCGTCGTCGATCTCTACCGTCTGCGCGACGTCGTGGCCGTCGACCGCGAGGCCCTCACCGTCACGGTCGAGCCGGGCATCACCTGGGAGCAGCTCGACCGCCGGCTCGCCGGGCAGGGGCTGACGCTGCGCCTCTACCCCACGAGCTACCCATCGTCGTCGGTCGGCGGCTGGCTCGCCCAGGGCGGCGCCGGCATCGGCTCGTACCAGTACGGCAGTTTTTCCGACAACGTCGTGTCGGTGCGCGTGGTGCTGGCCGGCGGCGCCATACGCGAGCTGTCCGGGGCCGATCTGGGCCTGGTCGCCGATGCCGAGGGCACGACCGGCATCATCAGCCGGGTCACGGTACGGGTGCGCCCACTCGAGGACGAGGCCGTCACCGCCGTCGCCTGCGCCGACGCCCGCGGGCTGCAGACGTTGATCGACGCGATCATCGCCGCCGACCTGCCGATCTGGTCGATGGTCTACATCAACCCGCGCATGGCCGAGATGAAGAACCGCTCGCCGCTGCGCGAGCACAACGGCCACCCTGCCGAGGAGCGCGTTCTGCTGCCGGCCGCCTACATCCTGACGCTGGCCTACCGCGCTGCCGACAAGGCCGCCGTGGCGGCCGCGCTGCCTGGGCTGGTGGGTTCCGTGCAGGGCGAGATCCTGCCGCAGCGTATCGCCGAACATGAGTGGGAACATCGCTTCCAGCTCATGATCGTCAAGCGCCTGGGTCCGTCGCTCGTGCCCTCCGAGGTGGTCGTGCCGCTCGAGCACCTCGGGGCGGTCATGGAAGAGATCGAGCGCAAGGTCGACCAGCCGGTGGTCAAGGAGGGCGTGATAGTCAGGCACGGCGCCCACGGCCGGCCTGAGGCGATCATTCTCGGCTTCATCCCCTCCGACCAGCGCCGTTTCGACTACAACCTCGTCTTCGGCCTCGTGCTCACGATCATCGACATCGCCGAAAAGCACGGCGGCCGGCCCTACTCGACCGGCATGTACTTCGCCAGCCGGGCCGACGCCATCCTCGGCGCCGAGCGCGTCGAGGCCCTGCGCGACTTCAAGCGCCAGGTCGACCCGCGCGGCGTGCTCAACCCCGGCAAGGTGATCGCCAGCGGAGCGCTGGGCAAGGCGCTCTCGCTGGCGGGCGCGTTCGAGCCGCTGATCCGGCCCTTCGGCAACCGCGTCATCGCCAAGGCGGTCGCCAAGCCCGACTCCTCGGAGTCGGTGCGCGGCATCCCCGCCGACGTCGCCCTCTATGCCTACTCCTGCTCGCAGTGCGGCTACTGCATCGACCAGTGCGACCAGTTCTACGGGCGCGGCTGGGAGAGCCAGAGCCCGCGCGGCAAGTGGTTCTGGCTGCGCGAGCTCATCGAGGGTCGCGAGACCTGGAGTCAGGAGATGGTCGACACGTTCATCACCTGCACGACCTGCGAGATCTGCGACACGCGCTGCTCGGCCGTCCTGCCCATCGAGCCGAGCTGGATGAAGCTGCGCGGCCGGCTGATCGAGGACGACAAGCGCATGACGCTGCCGCCCTTTGAGATGATGAGCGCCGCGCTGCGCGACCAGGGCGACATCTGGGCGGGCTACCGCGAGAATCGCGCTGCCTGGTTCCCTGAGGACCTGTGGGACAAGCACGGCCCGCAACATGCGGCCGACACCGTGTACTTCGCCGGCTGCACGGCGAGCTACGTCGAGCACGACATCGGCATCGGCACCGTGCGGCTGCTCGACGCGGCCGGGGTCGATTTCACCTACCTGGGCGACAGGGAGCTCTGCTGCGCGACACCGATGCTGGTGGCCGGCAAGTGGGAGCAGTTCGAGAGCGTCATGCGCAGCAACATCGCCAGCGTGCTGGCCGCCGGCGCTGCGACCGTGACGACGAGCTGCCCGGCCTGCGACATGATGTGGCGCACCGTCTATCCGCAGTGGGCCGCGAAGCTCGGCATCGACTACCCGATCGCGGTCAGACACTACTCCGAGCTCGTCGCCGAGAAGCTCGCCAGCGGTGAGTTCGCCTTCCCCGCGACGCCGCCGGCACGTAACGCAAGCGGCAAGATGAGCGGCAATCCGAACGGCAAGACCGACGCCGGCGCCGAGCCGCGCAGGACCCGTGTGACCTGGCACGACTCGTGCCACATCGGCCGCGCCTCGGGCATATACGAGCCGCCTCGCGAGCTGATCAAGGCCAACCCCAACGCCGAGTTCGTGGAGATGCCGTTCAACCGCGAGGAGGCGCACTGCTGCGGCAGCGTACTCACCCTGCTGAGCGATCCGGCCGCGGCCGCCGATATCGGCGAGGTCAGACTGCGCGAGGCCCAGGAGGTCGGCGCCGAGGCGATCCTCGCGCTGTGCCCCTGCTGTCAGTTCCAGCTGCGCGTCAGCGCGCAGGCCAAGGGCATCGACATCGACGTGGTCGACCTGGCCCACTTCAGCGCCGCCGCGCTGGGCTACGAGCTGCCCGACCCCAACCCTGAGGTGCAGAAGCAGTGGGCCGTCTTCGAGGCCATGATCGCCCTGATGACGCCGCAGGGCTTTGCCGACCTGATGGGCTCGATGTGGCCCGAGCTGACCGACGCCATGCCCTTCGGCATGGGCCCCATGATGCGCGCCATGGGCAAGGTGCCGGGCGCGCTCGACCTCATGAAGCCGATGTTGCCGGTGCTGTTCCCGCGGCTGCTGCCGCTGATGATGCCCAAGGTCATGCCGACGATGCTCGAGCGCATCGCCGCCCTGGTGCCGATGCCCGACTACATGGCCGAGCAGATGCCGGCCATCATGCCCGGTATCATGGACAACCTGATGCCGCACATGATCGGCGACGTCGTGCCGCTGGTGAGCGGCCCGATGGTGGACTACCTCCAGGGAAAGGACGCGGCCGCCGCGGCCCGCTGAGGCCGTGGCCAGCGCATGACACACGCGCCGCGAAGGCGGCCGCTACACGGCAGGAACTTGCGCGAAAAGCGCGTACAATAGAGGTGCATTTCACCGCTAGACCAGGAAGCGACGAGGGGCGGGGCCCAAAGGCCCCGCCCCTCTCTTTTTGCGAATCCGGCTCGCCGCGCTCTCGGGACGCGCGGCGCTGACCGAGTCGCTGCGCGCCGCGCCGCGACACCCCGCGCCGCGACACCCCGCGCCTGCGATTGCTCTCGAGACGGCCCTTGACGTGTGTCGACGGCGCTCGTAAGGTGAACGGTGTTCACCAGAGAGTACGCTGTTCTCGACAGAGTGCGCTGTTCACTTGCGCCTCGTCGGGTTCGGACGCGAACCGGCGGGGACACGCGATGAGGCAAGATCACCTTCGGGCCCACAGGCTCCACCGTCACGGCGAGCCGGGCGACGCGGCCCTCACCGAGCGCGTCGTCGAGCGGCGCGAACGCCGGCACCGCGAAACGCGCGACGAGATCCTGCTGGCCGCTCGCGAGGTGCTCCTCGAGCGCGGCGCGGCCGACTTGTCGCTGCGCGAGATCGCGCGCCGCGCCGGCTACTCCCCCGGCGCCCTCTACAAGTACTTCGACAGCAAGGACGACGTGGTCAAGGCGCTGGCCGACCGCGCCATGGGCGCGCTGCTCGAGGCTTTCGCGGGGGTGCCCACCGACCTGCCGCCCGACGATCGCGCCGTCGAGCTCGGCCTTGCGTACCTCGAGTTCGCGCGCCACAACCCTGCCGACGTAGCCATCGTCACCATGCACGAGTCGATCGCCGTCGGACCGCACTCCCGCGAGCACGATCAGCTCGAAGAGACGCTCCTCAACGTGTTCCGCGAGGGCGCTGCGACGGGCGTCTTCAGCATGCCCAAAAGCGAAGACGCCGAGTTCATGACCTACGGCGCGTGGGCGCTGGCCCAGGGCCTCGCCACCCTCGAGCAGCGTCAGCGGCCCACGACCGCCGCCCGTCTGCGCTCGCGCCAGCGGCGCCTGCTGCAGGCTTTCGTCAACGGCTTGAAGAGCGAATGGTCGGCGCCGCGGTGACGCGCGCCGCCGCTCAGGCCGAGACCACGGAGGGCGCCATGCCGACCACCGACCCCCGCAGGAACCGCCTGACCCTGGCGTGCATGTGCTTCGCCCTGTTCATGGTCATGCTCGACAGCACCGTCGTGAACCTCGCGCTGAAGACCATCCAGGTCAAGCTGGGCGCCACCTTCTCTGAGGTGCAATGGATCGTCGACGCCTTCGTGCTGGCCCTGGCCAGCCTGCTGCTCACCGGCGGCACGCTGGGCGACCTGTTTGGGCGCCGCAAGGCGTTCATCGGCGGGCTCGCGCTGTTCACCGGCGGCTCGGTAATGTGCGCCCTGGCGCCGTCGACCTCGTTTCTGATCGGCTCGCGCGTCGTCCAGGGCATCGGCGGCGCCCTCATGCTGCCGAGCACGCTGTCGATCATCACGAACACCTTCCGCGACCCCCGTGAGCGCGCCCGGGCGATCGGCATGTGGGCCGGCATCTCGGGCCTGGCGCTCGCCGTCGGGCCGCTGATCGGCGGCACGCTGGTCGATCGCTTCGATTGGCAGAGCATCTTCTGGATCAACGTGCCGATCGGCGTGGTCGCTCTCATCATGGCGGTGCTGTTCGTGCCCGAGTCGTCCGACCGCGCCGGCCGCAACCTCGACCTGCCCGGTCAGCTCACCGCCGTCATCGGCCTGGTGGCCCTTACCTATGCGTTCATCGAGGCCAACACGTACGGCTGGACGTCGGTGCGGATCGTCTCGTGCTTCGTCGTCTCGGCGGTCGCGCTCGGTCTCTTTCTGGTCGTCGAGCTGCGCGGCCGCACGCCGCTGCTGCAACTCAAGTTCTTTCGCAGCGGCACGTTCAGCGGCGCCAACATGGTCGGCGTGATCGTGAGCTTCGCCTTCTTCGGCGTGATCTTCTTTCTGTCGCTGTTCATGCAAGAGGTGCAGGGCTACTCGCCGACCCAGGCCGGGCTGCTGCAGCTGCCTGCCACCCTCGGAATCATGGCGGCGGCGATCGTCTCAGGGCGCATCGTCGGTCGCATAGGGGCGCGCCTGCCGATCACCGTCGGTCTGCTCATGACGGGCGGCGGCCTGCTCTTTCTGACCTCGCTCGAGCCCACCAGCGGTTACGCCTCGTTCTGGTACTGGCTGCTGATGATGGGCGTCGGCAACGGCCTCATCATGAGCCCAATGACGACGGCGATCATGGGTACGGTGCCGGCGGCGCGCGCCGGCATGGCTTCGGCGACCTCCAACACCATGCGCCAGGTCGGCAGCGTGTTCGGCATCGCCGTTCTGGGCAACCTCGTGACGCGGCGCTTCATCGACCAGATGTCGGCCGCGGTGCGCGCCCTGCACCTGCCCGGGCCCATCTCCAACGCCATCATGACCATGGCCAAGGAGGGGCGCGGAGCGGCGCCCGCCAGAATGCCGCCCGGTATAGATGCGGCCGCCATCCAGCACACCGTCGGGAGCGCCTTCGCGGCGGGCTTCACGTCGGGTCTGCACCTTGCCCTGTGGGTGAGCGGCATCATGCTGCTGGTCGGCGCGCCCATCGCTCTGGCGACGATCCGCGGCACGGCGCCGCACCACGTCGCGGCGCGCGAAGCCGTGGCCCGGAAGGCCGACGCCGCTGCGGCTGCAGGCAGCGCCGCCGCCGCCGAGGCGGTCGAGGCCAAACCGTGAAGCCACAAACCACGGCCTACGTGGCCGAAGTGTTCGACCAGGTGCAGCGGCTCTTCGACCGGACCGGGTTCAACGATCACCGGCTGCATTGCCACTTGCGCTTCGAGTCGGAGCTCGACGCCGAGGCCCTGAGGAAGGCCGTCGTCTCGTCGATCGAGGCCGTTCCCATCCTCGGTACGCGTTACGTTGCCGAGGGGCGGCGACCGCGCTGGGTACGACTCGATCGCGCCCGATGCGCAGACGCCTTCGCAGTCGCGCCGACGGGGCGTGACTTCGACGAGCTCGTCACGTACCGCATCGACGAAAGTGCGGGGCCCCAGCTCAAGGTTGGCCTTTTGGGCTCTAGCAGGCTGCTGAAATACGC
>PLTW01000096.1 GCA_003164655.1 Actinomycetota bacterium | reverse complement strand
TCCTGGCTCAACCAGGTCGAGATCTTCTTCAACATCTTCACGCGGGAGGTGATGAGGGGCGGCGTGTGGGCCTCCAAGAAGGAGCTCGTCGATCAGATCATGTACTACATCAAGAGCTACAACCAGGACGCGGTCCCGTTCTCCTGGAACTACACAGGAAAGCCGCTCACGGTTTGACTACGCGTAAGGCACTTGCGGAACGGGACACTAGCTCATCGGCCGCGCTCGCTGCGGCAGGCGCGCCAGAAGCGTGCTCAGCTGCGCTACGCAGAAGTTCTTCGTGGAACGGTATGCCAAGTTTCTTGAGCAGGGGACTGAGAGCAGCCCTTACCGCTATCTCGCTCTTCTTCGTAACTTGGAAACGGCCCGCCGGTACTTGCCAGATTCGAAAAAGCGACCGCATCTTCATGACGCTGCTCTACGAAGCCGGCAAGGCCGACCAAGCCACCGTGGCGGGCGGTCGGCAACTCGCGGGAGGATTGAGACCAGAAGATGAGACCTACCCGCATCGGATGCGCAGAGCAACCTCTCGGCAGATTTGCCGTGCAACCGCTCTGGCGGAACTCGCGCTATCGGCGTCAACCGGCGGGTACTCGCCCGGGTAGCGATACTCGACGCCGTAGGGAGTCAGCTCGACCGCGCCGACAGAGGCTCCTGCCAAGACAGGGTCGACGCCCGCGAGAAGATCGAGAAGTCGCTTGATGTCGTGGGTCTTGGGGAACTCCACCTGGTGCCAGACGAGCAAGGACTTGAGCGCCTTCTCTGCCGCTTGCTGGCTGTGGAAAGCGACCGCCTCCCAGAGCTCGATGCCGGGGACCGAAAGGCCTTCGCAGGCCAGAAGGTCAGCCTCGGCCTTGGCGAGCCAGTCGGCGGCAAGCGCCTCGATTTCCGCGTCATGCGGCTTCGTAGAGAACCAAGCCGTATCTGTTTGCCGGGTAGGCGATGCCGCCGATCACGTCCTTGGTTCTCTCGAAGCGTTCCGTGCGTATGACCAAGACGTCGAGTGGACGCCCAAGGTCGCCCAAAGCCATCCGCAGCCGCACGCTCTCGGCGCGCACATCGTCCACTTCGTCCTCCACCACCAGGAGATCGATGTCGCTGTCCCTCGTGGCCGTACCGGCCGCCAGCGAGCCAAAGAGGATGATACGAGCCGGCGAAGCAGCCTCGGTGAGGCGCCCCACGATGGTGGCGAGCGTTGCTTCGTCGATACCCATGAGACACATCCTACCGCGAACAAGGGCTGCGGCGGATGCGCTGGTCGTACGTGAGAGCTACCGGGTAGGCGACCGGACTTCAGGAGTCGACCATTTGCAGGGCGAACGTCGTAATAGTGACAACGTTGGTGGACCTAGCCAGACAGCTCTCGAACTTTGGACCTGAAGTTCAGCGTCTGATCTCTCTACGATTATAATAACATAGCTCTAGCATCGCAATCCTGGAGTGACCAAGACGTCACCCTCGCGAACGAATTCCCATCACACTGATTCAGCAATGGCAACCGCTGTGTTTGGTCAGCGCTTGGCGCGGGCCTCGGCGACGATAAGCGGCCTGTAATGCCGGAGCTGGCAGCAAGCTACGCGCGGTCACCGGATCTCGTAAGTGCCATCGAGCCGTGCGCGTCCTATGACATGTCCGGCCATGGCGTCGACTGCGTCGACAAGGGTGAACTTGTCAGGAAGGTCGAGCTGTCGATCCAGGGCGAATAGCTGGAAGACGTAGGAGTGTGGTCCGTGTGAACGCGGTGGCTTGGGACCTGCCCAGCCGCGGCGGCCGAGCGGGCCTTTGCCGTGTTTGAGCCCGGGTATCGAGCTGGGGTGCACGAGGCCGTTCTCGGGAATGCCGTTTAGCGATGGGTCGATGCCGAGCGTGAGGGCATGAGTGGCGGGTTTCCCGAGGGGGACGTCGGGATCTTGCACAATGAGCACGAGCTCCGCGGTGCTAGGTGGCGGTGTTGTCCAGGCGAGGGCTGGTGAAATGTTGGCCCCGAAGATCCTGCCGCGGTGCCGCTCGGGGATGGGGGTGCCGTGCTCAAATGCGTGGCTGGTTAGGGTGAAGTTCTCGGGTGCTTGCAGGTCGGGACGTGCCCAGACGAGCGTGTGGTGTCCGGCGTGGCGGTTGCGCAGAGCGAGGCCCAGGGGGTTTGCGATCATGGTCTTGCTCCTTTCTTGTTGGTCTGGAGTTGGGTGAGGATCTCGTCGTCAGGCGCGACATCACCTGCGACCTGCACACGCAGTAACTTCCGCCTCATCACGTGCGAAGGCAGGAGAAGCGCGGGCACGACGGCCAGCGCGGCGAGGCCGAGCGACCACCAGAACGTATGTGCAAAGGCCAGTGCAAGGCCGGCCGAGCCGTTTGCGTGAGCGACCATCTGCGTCTGCAAAATCACGGCGATCACGGCTGCCCCAAACGACCCGCCGATCTGCTGCACGAGACGCGTGGTGCTCGTTGCGTGAGGGATCCGATCGGCTCGCAGGCCCAGATAGGCGGTCGCCGTGACCGGAATGGTCAACATGCCGACGCCGGCACCACGTACGACGAGGGAGCAAGCGAGGAGCAGCTCACTGGTATGCAGGCCGGCCTGCGTGTAGGCAAAGGTGCCGGCAACCGTGAGGGCCAAGCCGACCAGTACGATCGGCCGCGCCCCCATGCGGTCCGTAAGGCGACCAGCCAGCCCACGAGTCAGCAGAACGCCGGCTCCCTGCGGAGCGAGCAGCAGACCTGCCGTCAAGGCACTCTGGCCACGCAGTTGCTGGAAGTAGAGGGGCATCAGGAGCATCCCCCCGTAGACAGCAAACCCGGACAAAAAGAGCAGACTGGTCGACGCCGAAAACGAGCGCCTCAAAAAGAGCCGCAGATCGATGAGCGGTTCATGCGAGGTATGGAGGGCATGGAAGACAAATGCCGCCAGCAGGGCGAGACCGATAGCAAGGGGAACGAGAACGGCGCTGTGAGCAAAGCCGCCTCTTGTTGCGACCTCGGTAAGTCCGTAGATCAGGGCCGCCACTGCCGGGGAAAGCAGCACCAGTCCCAGCACATCGAGGCGCTGGGCCTTGCCACGCCGGTCCGCGGGCAGGCTGCGCCAAGCCAGTATCAGGCCAGCCACGGCAAAGGGAACGTTGACCCAGAAGATCCAGTGCCAGCTCAGATGGCCGATGATCAGACCGCCGACGACGGGACCGAGCATGGGGCCGATGAGTGCCGGCAAGGTGGCCAGGGCCATCGCTCTGCCGAGCGCGCGCCCGCCGGTTGCCTCCACTATGAGATTCTGGAAGACCGGCAGCATCAATCCGGCGGCAGCGCCCTGCACGACTCGAAAAGCGATCAGACTGTCCATGTTCCAGGACAGGGCGCAGAGCACAGAGCCCGCCAAGAACAGCCCGAGCGAGGCGAGCCACAGGCGTTTGCCGCCGAAACGCCGCATCGCCCAACCACTGATCGGGATGACCATGGCAAAGGCCAGCAAGAAAGCGGACATCACCCACTGGACGGTGGCGACCGAGGCCTGCAGGTCGCGGCCGATCGTCGCGACGGCCACGTTGACGATCGTGAGATCCAATACCGGAGCGATGAAACCGACGAGCAGGATGGCGGCGAGCTTGACGAACGCCGGACCGAGGTGCTCGTTGTCGGGCTGATCAGCCATGGGTGGAACTCCTCCGATGCAAAGATGCGTGAAGGTCTCCGACATTAGACAAATAAGAGACGGTAACGACCATAAAAATATGGTACACTACGTTCATTAGAGACGCAAGCGTCCCCTAGGAATCACGATGACACAGACCTCACAACAACCAAGCAAGGCTAGACGGCGGCGAGGCGCAACACTCGAAGCCGCATTGCTGGAGTCGGCTTGGGATGAGTTGATGGCAGTCGGCTATGCATCGTTCACAATGGAGGGCGTAGCCGCTCGCGCCCACGCTAACAAGACGGTGATCTACCGGCGCTGGCCCTCGCGGGGTGAACTCGTGATGGCCGCGCTGCGTCACCACAAGACGTCAATCGTGGCCCCCGACACCGGAAGCCTGCGGGACGACGTGCTCGCTCTCCTACGCGCTCTCTCGGAACGCAACGTCGAGCTTGCCGGGGTGATCGGCGTGCTGCAGGCGGAGTACTACCGAGAAACCGGTCTCACCCCGGCGGCGCTCCGTGAACGTATCCCCGGCGGTAATAGCGAGATCATGGAGCAGTTTCTTCGCCGGGCCATCGACCGTGGCGAGATCGACGCCGCTCGCATCACTCCGCGGATCGCTCGCCTGCCGATCGATCTCGTCCATCACGAGATGACCATGACCCTCGCGCCGATGACCGAAGCGGCTCTTGTAGAGATCGTAGACACGATCTTCCTTGCCCTGCTTCGTCGCTGAGGGCGGAATCTCGTTTCCGCGACTGCGCATGGCTGATCCAAGGCGGCCTAGCCCTGCTAGGCACCTCACTTCGGCAGCAGTTCGAGTCTTGGTTGGGTGCCTTGCCGGACAGCTCGAACTAATCACAAAAGCCTGCCACCCAACAGGGGTGACAGGCTCAGAGACTGCGGTCGAAATGGTCTACGATAATCCTAGGGGTTGGTGGGCCTAAGTGGACTCGAACCGCTGTCGGCCAGCTTGCCCAGCGGGTCGCGTCACTGCCATCGAGTGCCATTGAGCGCCGCTCCGTGCCACCTCCTGCCGCCACTTTCGGTTGCAGGAGAGTTGCAAGCGGGTTGCAGACGGCGGTCTGAGGCCGGCTCGGAATGCACAAAACCCCTGCATCTACGCCTGAATGGAGTGGTAGCGCATACCGGATTCGAACCGGTGTTACCGCCGTGAGAGGGCGGCGTCCTAGGCCCCTAGACGAATGCGCCACAGCGGGGAAAACATGACTGCAGGATAAGGATTCGAACTTCGGCGGCCGAGTCCGGCGCCGCCTGTCCGACAAGCAAGCGATCCTGCAGGGATGCGGGGAGGTAGGATACCACACCGATGAACCTGCCCGAAACCATGTCGGCGTGCCGCCCGTGAGCGATCGCTCACGGCGCGTCGAGACCGACGTGAACGTCTACCGCCTGCGATTGGCGGCGCTGCCCGACGGCATTGTCGTCTTTGGCTGGGACTACCCCGGCTCGACCCTGCTGCGCGTACGCATCGTGCGCGCGGCCGCCGCCGACTCCGACGCCGTCGGGACGGCTGCCGCCGGGGCCGCTGCGCCTGGGTCGGAGCGCGACGCACCCGACCCCGAGTCTCCGGCCGGCGGCGCCTGGCGGGTCGTCTACGATGGCGACACGGGCTCGTTTCGCGACCGCGACGTGCAAGCCGGCGAAGCCTGGCGCTACGCCGTGTTTGCCCGCGACGGCGATGGGCCGTGGGTACTCTGGCGCGACGAGGTCGTAAGCCTCCCCTGAGGCAAGCGGGGCGCCGCCGTGGTTGGCCCTGTGGCGCCCCGCCTCGCGGCGCCTCGCTACCCCTCCTGGTGCTCGATGAGCTCGATCCAGGTGCCGTCGGGGTCGGCGACGAAGGCGATGCGGGAGCCCTTGCCTTCCAGCGGGGCCGGCGAGCGGCCGACCTCTTCGGCGCCGGCCGCCACGAGTCGCCGGTAGGTGCCGTCGAGGTCGTCCACCCAGAAGGCGAAGTGGCCAAAGCGGTCGCCGCCGTCGTACGGCTTGTCTCTGTCCCAGTTGTGGACGAGCTCGATGGCGAAGTTGCCCTCGGCCGGCTCCATGAAGACCAGTGTCGCCCGGCTCTTGGTCAGCTCGCTGCGGCGCGACTCGTGCATGCCGAGCTGCTCGTAAAAGCGGATCGCCGCGTCGAGATCGGTGGTGCGCGTGGCGGCATGCACGAACTTCATCTCGGTGCCTCCCATGTGGAGTCTCGCGGCGTCCCGGCAAGCGGGCATCGAACGGCATCCTACCCCTGGAAGCGGTGCGATATACTCCCGGCCGTGCCGCTCTACACCTTCAACGGATCGACCCCGGCGCTCGGCCGCCAGGCCTTCGTCTTTGCGACTGCGGTCCTGATCGGCGACGTCGTGCTCGACGAGGGCGCCAACGTCTGGCCCGGCGCCGTGCTGCGCGGCGATGTCGAGCGTATCCACCTCGGCGCCTACACGAGCTTCCAGGACAACGCGGTGGCCCACACCGACCCGGGATTCCCGGTCGTGGTGGGGCGGGACTGCGTAGTCGGCCACAGCGTCATCCTGCATGGCGCCACCGTCGGAGCACGCTGCCTGATCGGCATGGGCGCCATCCTGCTGAACGGCTGCGTCATCGGCGACGAGTGCATTGTCGGCGCCGGAGCGCTGGTGACCCAGGGCAAGGAGTTTGCGCCGCGCAGCCTCATCATCGGCTCGCCGGCCAAGGTCATGCGAGAGGTCACAGACGACGATCTGCGGCCGCGCCTCGAGCTGCGCGACCGCTACGCGCGACGCTCGCTCGCCTATCTCCAAGCGGGGCTGGGCGTGGACGCCGACCGCCAGTAGGCCGGCCCGCGTGAGAGAGATCGGCGAAACGTTCTTCGCCGCCGACCGCGCGGCCTGGCGCGCCTGGCTCGACGCTCATCACGCCAGCGCTGCCGAGATCTGGCTCGTCTTTTTGAAGAAGCACGTCGGCGAGCCCTGCGTGACCCTCGACGAGGCCGTCGAAGAGGCGCTCTGCTTTGGCTGGATCGACGGCCTGCTGCGGCGCATCGACGAGCGCAGCCACGTCCTGCGCTTCACCCCGCGCAAACCCGCGAGTCAGTGGTCGGCGAGCAACAAAGCGCGCGTCGAGCGCCTCACGCGCGAAGGGCGCATGGCGCCGGCCGGACTCGCGGCAGTCGCGACCGCCAAGGCAAACGGCGCCTGGGACCAGCTGCGGCGTGACGGCGCCTGACGGGCCTACGCCAGCAGCCGCTCCCGACAGCGGCTACGAGCCCCTACAACGGCTACGAGCCCCGACAGCGGCGCGGAGCCCCATCACCGGCTACACTCCCCGTCGCCGCTTCACCTCGTCGACGAGCCGCGGCAGCACCTCGCCGCCTGGCCCCTGCAGGAACCAGTCGGCCATGTCGGCGTAGGCGTCGGGTTCGGGGTTGACGTCGATCAGCGCGGCGCCGGCCTGGTGGGCAGTCACCGGCACCAGGGCCGCGGGGTAGACGACCCCCGACGTGCCGACGGCGATGAGCACGTCGCAGCCCGACGCCAGCTCGAGCGCCCTTTCGAGGGCGGCGGCCGGCAGGGTCTCGCCGAACCAGACGACGTCGGGCCGGATGAGATCGCCGCAGCGCGGGCAGCGAGGCGGAGCCTCGTCGCTGCCTGAAACGTCGGCCAGCGTGAACCCCGTGTGACGCTCGCCGACGCACTTGTAGCGGTGGGCGCTGCCGTGCAGCTCGATCACGTCGTGCGAGCCGGCCCGCTGGTGGAGCCCGTCGATGTTCTGCGTCACGATGGTGAGGCTCACGAGCCGCTCGAGCGCGGCCAGGGCATGGTGACCGGGGTTGGGCGCGGCCTGGTCGATCAGGCCAAAGCGGTCCATGTACCAGCGCCACACGAAGGCCGGGTCGCGCGCGTAGGCCTCGGCGGTGGCGAGCTGCATGGGGTCGTACCGGGCCCAGATGCCCTCGCCGGGCTCGCGAAAGGTCGAGATGCCCGACTCCTTCGACACCCCGGCGCCGGTGTAGACCACGACGCGACGAGCCCGCGCCAGGCGCGCCGCCGCCGCGCCCAGGCTCGTCGCAAGGCGATCGCCGCCGCTCACCGCCTGCCGCCGTTCGTCCGCGTCATCGTCACCCTCTTGCCTCGGCCTGCCCGTTGGCGTCATTGTCATCGTGCATCTCATATCGGGGTCGTGCGCTCGGCCCCTGGGCACTATACGCTTAGACGCATCCGCATGGACCTCTTCGAATACCAAGGCAAGCAGCTCTTCAGCGCCGGGGGCATCCCGGTCGCACGTTCGTGGATGATCCACCCCCACGGGCCCGACCCGCTCGAGGTCGCCGGCTCGCTGGGCTTGCCGCTGGTCGCCAAGGCGCAGGTGCTCACCGGCGGGCGCGGCAAGGCCGGCGGCGTGCGGGTGGCTCGCACGCGCGACGACCTTACTCGCGACATTGCCGAGGTCATGGCCATGACGATCCGCGGCAAGCGGGTCGTCGGCGTGCTGCTCGAGGAGGCGGTCGACATCGGGCGCGAACTGTATCTCGCGCTGGCCGTCGACCGCGCCACCAAGCGCCCCCTGCTGCTTTTCTCGGTGCGCGGCGGCGTCGACATCGAAGCGGTCGCCCGCGACGAACCCCAGGCGCTCCTGCGGCAGCATATCGACCCCCTCAAAGGGCTGAACGATGCCCAGATCGCCGAGCTCGTCGGCTGGGCCGGCCTGTCGGGCAGCCTCGCCGCCCAGTTCGCCCAGCTCGTGCGCGACCTCTGGCGGCTCTTCTGTGCCCACGACGCCACGCTGGTCGAGATCAATCCGCTGTGCATCACCGGCGGCGGTCGGCTCATGGCGCTCGACGCCAAGGTCACCCTCGACGGCAACGCCGCCTTCCGCCACCCCGACTGGGCCGCCTACGAGACCGACGCCGACGAGCGCGAGCGGCGCGCTGCCGAGGCCGGCATCAACTACGTGTCGCTCGACGGCGACATCGGCGTACTGGGCAACGGGGCCGGCATGGTGATGAGCACGCTCGACCTCATCGCCGAGGCCGGCGGCGCGGCGGCGAACTTTCTCGACGTGGGCGGCGGGGCGCGCGAAGCGCGCATCGCCGCCGCCCTCGACCTCATTCTGGCCGACGAGCGCGTGCGCGCCCTTTGCGTCACCATCTTCGGCGGCATCACGCGCTGCGACGAGGTGGCCCGGGGCATCATNNGCGGCATCACGCGCTGCGACGAGGTCGCTCACGCTCTGGTGAACGTGCTCTCCGCCAAGGGCGCGGCGGTCGCCGGACTGCCCGTCGTCGCGCGGCTCGACGGCAACGGGGCCGCCGATGGCCGGCGCATCGTCGCCGAGGCTGGGCTGCCCGGCGTGCAGGCGGCGGAGAGCGTCTGGCAGGCGGTGCAGGCGGCGGTCGCCGCTGCCGGTGCCGCAGGCGGTCGGCGCGGCGCCACCGACACGCCTGCCGCGCCGCTCGAGCCCGACGCGCCCGGGATCGGGAGCGACTGACGTGGCGATCCTGGTCGACAAGACGAGCCGCGTCGTCGTGCAGGGCGTCACCGGGCGCGAAGGGTCGTTCCACACGCAGCGAATGCTGGCGGCGGGCACGGCCGTCGTGGCCGGTACCTCGCCCAGGAAGGCCGGCCAGACGGTCGCCGGCGTGCCGGTGTTCGCCACTGTGGCCGCCGCCGTGGCGGCCACCGGGGCCAACGTCGCCGTCCAGTTCGTGCCGGCGGGCGCCGCCCGCGCCGCGCTCATCGAGGCCGCCGAGGCCGGCGTCAAGGTCGTGGTCTGTGTCACCGAGGGCATCCCCGTCCACGACATGATGGCCGTCGTGGCCACGTTCGAGCGGCGCGGCGTGCGGCTGGTCGGACCAAACTGTCCCGGCCTCGTCTCGGTGGGCGGCGCCAACGTGGGCATCATGCCGGCCGACATCGTCGCCCCGGGGCGGGTGGGCGTCGTCTCGCGCAGCGGCACGCTCACCTACCAGATCGTGAGCGAGCTCACGCAGGCCGGCCTCGGGCAGACCACCGTGGTCGGCATGGGCGGCGATCCCGTCCACGGTGTCGGATTTCTGGACTGTCTCGCCCTGTTCCAAGCCGACCCCGCGACCCGGGCGGTAGTCCTAATCGGCGAGATCGGTGGCGACGACGAGGAGCGTGCGGCCGTCTACGTGCGCGAGCAGATGGACACGCCGGTCGTCGCCTACCTCGCCGGCTTCAGCGCACCGCCAGGTAAGACCATGGGGCATGCGGGCGCCATCGTGAGCGGCGGGCGCGGAACGGCGGCGGCCAAAGCCGAGGCCCTCGCTGCCGCCGGAGTGCCGGTGGCCCGCCGCCCCGACGAGGTGTCCGGACTCGTCCGGGCGGCGCTCGAAGCTCCCCGGTAGGCTGGGCGGCGAGGCCCGCAGCGTCCAGTTTCACCTGAGCCACGACCTGCACGACTCGTCGCGCCGCGTCTGCTCACCTGGGTGCCCCTGCTGCTCGCCCTGGAGCATCTGCCGTGGGCCCGCCACCGTTGCGAGTGAGGCGCCGGCCGGCGGCCGGCGCTCGTGACAAAGCTTTCGCAGAGGGGTAGAACAATGGCGCGCCGCGCAGCCTGCGCCGGTGCGCACGAAGGGGGCATATGCAGGAGCACGCCGTCGAGCCTACCCGAGGCTCGCGCGAGTTGCGCGAGCTGGGAGCGCTCGTGCCGCCGGGTGAACAGATTCCCCGGCTCGAGAACCCTCCCCGGCGCGCCGCGCGGGCCCTTCGTTGCCTGGCGCGACTACGCTTTGCATCGCTGCTGCGGCCGGTCGGTCCGCTGCCGCTCCTCGTCGTCATCGCCCTGTTCACGCCGGCGGCGATCAGCGTCGTCACCAGTGTGGCGATCGGTGTCGCCCACGGCAGCGCAGCGACGGCGCCGCGGCTCGGTCAGGGGGCGCTCGAGACGTCGAGCAACTGGGCCGGCTACGTGGCCTCCCGCGGGCGCTTCACCAGCGTGAGCGCCACCTGGATGGTGCCTCCGGTCAAAGGGGGCACCCAGCCCACCGAGGTCGCGGCCCTGTGGGTCGGCCTCGACGGTCGCGGCACTTCGACCCTCGAGCAGATCGGCACGCTCAGCGGCATGCTCGGCGGCAGCCCCGCCTACGAGGTCTGGTACGAGGTCGTCCCGCAGGCGCCGGTGTACGAGCGCCTCGCGGTCAAGCCCGGCGACTCGGTCACCGCGAGCGTCACCACCAGCGGCGACGGCGAATTTACGATGTTCATCAGAAACAACACCACCGGCGCCGCGTTCTCGACGCTGCAGCCTAGCCGCGGCGCCGAGCTCGTCACCGCCGAAGTGGTCGCCGAGGCGCCGGCCACCATCTCGGGGCCGGCGCCGCTGCCCGACTTCGGCACCATCCGTTTCACCAACGCTCGCGCCAACGGCCGCCCGATCGGTACCTACAGCTGGGATCGGCTGAGCATGAGCAGCGGCGCCACCCTGCAGGCCGCCACGTCGCCGCTGGGCCGCGACGCCGGCAGCTTCTCGATCACCTGGAAGCACCAGTAGACCGGCGCCGGCAGGGCCGCGCCGCCCCGAGGCGGCAGCAGCGGCGCTGCGCCGACCCAGGCCTCGCAGCGTCGGCGCCGAGCCGGTCTGTGGTGCGGCTGTTGAGCCTGTGCTAGGTTAGCCGCGGAAACACCAGCAGCCGCGGCCGGGGGGCAGTGGGCTGACCTGTCTCGCCATCCGCTCCCGCACGCGTCGCCTGTCGCAGCTCGTCCGGCACTGAGCCTACAAGGAGGGTGGCGTTGTCCAGTCCAGAGCAGAAGCCCACGGTCGAGGAGCTCAAAGCCAAGGCGTACCAGCCCATGGAAGACGCCATCAAGCTGCACCCGTTTTACCGCGGCAAGATCGAGACCACGCTCAAATGCTGCGTGCGCGACTTTCAGGACTTCGCCATCTGGTACACGCCGGGCGTCTCCAAGCCCTGTCTCGAGATCAAGGACGACCCCGAGAAGGCCTACGAGTACACCAACAAGTGGAACACGGTGGCGGTCATCTCGGACGGCACGCGGGTCCTGGGCATGGGCGACATCGGCCCCAAGGCCGGTCTGCCGGTCATGGAGGGCAAGTCGCTGCTCTACCGGTATCTGGGAGGCGTCGACGGCTATCCGCTCATGGTCGACACCAAAGACCCCGACAAGTTCATCGAGTTCGTCAAGCTCGTGCAGCCCGGCTTGGGCGGCGTGAACCTCGAAGACATCGCCCAGCCCAAATGCTTTCGCATTCTCGACACGCTGCGCGACGAGTGCGAGATCCCCATCTGGCACGACGACCAGCAGGGCACGGCCTGCGTGACCCTCGCCGGTCTGATCAACGCCCTCAAGGTCGTGAATCGCAAGATGGAGGACGTGAAGATCGCCTTCATCGGCTGCGGCGCCGCCAACGTCGCCATCAGCCGGCTCATCTTCGCCTACGGCGCCGATCCGGCCAACTGCCTGCTGGTCGACAGCAAGGGCATCCTCAACAAAGGTCGCTCCGACATCGAAGCGGTCAAGGACGAGTGGCGCGACAAGTACAAGTACTGCCAGATCACCAACGCCGAGCAGCGCAGCGGCGGCATCGCCGACGCGCTCAAGGGTGCCGACGTCTGCATCGCCCTGTCCAAGCAGGGCCCCGACACCATCGAGAAGGACTGGATCCGCGGCATGGCGCCCGACCCGATCGTCTTTCTGTGCTCCAACCCGGTCCCCGAGATGTGGCCCTGGGACGCCATCGAGGCCGGCGCCGCCGTGGTGGCCACCGGCCGGTCCGACTTTCCCAACCAGGTCAACAACTCCGTCGGATTCCCCGGGATCTTCCGCGGCACGCTCGACGTGCGCGCCAAGACGATCACCGACGAGATGTGCATCGCGGCCGCCGTCGAGCTGGCCAAGGTGGCCGAAGACAAGGGCCTGGCGGCCGACTTCATCATGCCGACCATGGACGACTGGGAGGTCTTCCCGCGCGAGGCCGCGGCGGTGGCCATGAAGGCCGTCGAGCAGGGCGTCGCGCTGCGCACCGACATCACCTTCGAACAAGAGGTCGCCGAGGCGACGGCGATCATCGCCCGCGCCCGGGGTCTGGTGCAGGACGCCGAAGCGCTCGGCTACATCAAGATGCCCGAAGGCAGCCCGGCGCCGCTGCCCAGCGCCGAGAGCCTGAAGGCGCTCGGCCGGGCGATCGCCGGTCAGGCCGCCGACGTCGCCGGCGGCGCCGCCGACAAGGCGGCCGACGCCGCCCAGAAGGCCGCCGACACCATCCAGGACTACGCGCGCAAGGCCGCCGAGGCCGCCCGTAAGGCCATGGAGGACCGGCGCAACAAGTGATCGAGACCCGCCCCGACTGCGGCGCCGAGACGGTCTGCGAGCCACGCGCGTGGAAGCTCCTGCTTCCCTGGGCGGTGCTGCCGCTGGCGCTGGCGATCATCACGGCGGTGGACTGGCTGCGGCGGGCTCGCCGGCCGACACCACGAAAGGAGGCCTCGTGAGTCCTGTCAGGGAGCTCGATGTCGCCGAGATCACGGCGGCGGTGCGCGAGATGTGCATGACGGCCAACTACGACCTGCCCGACGACGTCTACGAGGCGCTGAAGACCGGCACCCAGACCGAGGAATCGCCGGTCGGTAAGGCGGTTTTCGAGCAGCTCGTCGAGAACGCCGACATCGCCCGCGCCGACCGGGTGCCGATGTGCCAGGACACGGGCTTCGCGGTGTTCTTCGTCAATGTCGGCCAGGACGTACACCTCGGCGGCGGCTCGTTCGAGGAGGCACTCAACGAGGGCGTGCGCCGCGGCTACCGCGACGGCTTTCTGCGCAAGTCCATCGCCGCCGAACCGGCGCACGCGCGCCGTAACACGACCGACAACACGCCCTGCGTGGTGCACACCAGCATCGTGCCCGGCGACCGGGTCGAGCTCTGGATGATGGCCAAGGGCGGCGGCGCCGAGAACATGTCGTCGCTCACCATGCTCAAGCCCTCGCAGGGCTGGCCGGGCATGGTGCAGGCGGTGCTCGACACCGTCTCGCGGGCCGGCGCCAACCCCTGCCCGCCGATCGTGCTCGGCGTGGGCATCGGCGGCACCATCGACATGGTCACCGTCCTTGCCAAGAAGGCCCTGCTGCGCGACATCGGCTCAGTGCCCGCCGACGAGCGCATCGCCGGCATGGAGGCCGAGCTGCTGGCCAAGGTCAACCTGCTCGGCATCGGGCCGCAGGGCCTGGGCGGCACGCAGACCTGTCTGGCCGTGTTCATCGAGGAGATGCCCTGCCACATCGCCTCGATGCCGATGGCGGTCAACGTGCAGTGTCACGCCCAGCGCCACAAGCACGTCGTGCTCTAGGAGAGGGGGAAAAAGGACATGCCTGCCAAGAAGATCACCACACCCCTCACCGACGAGGTCGTGCGCGGCTTGCGGGCCGGCGACGAAGTGGCGATCAGCGGGGTCGTCTACCAGGCGCGCGACGCGGCCCACAAGCGCCTCGTCGCGCTCATCGAGGCCGGCGAGCCGCTGCCCTTTGAGCTACAGGGCGCCGTCGTCTACTACATGGGCCCGTCGCCGGCCGGGCCCGGCAAGGTCATCGGTTCGGCCGGCCCCACCACGAGCGGTCGCATGGACGCCTACGCGCCGCTGCTCATGGCGCACGGGCTGAAGGGCATGATCGGCAAAGGCCTGCGCACGCCCGAGGTCAAGCAGGCGATGGTCGACACGACGGCGGTCTACTTCGCCGCCACCGGCGGCGCCGGCGCGCTCCTGTCGCGGCGCATCGTCGGCAACGAGGTGATCGCCTACCCTGAGCTGGGCGCCGAGGCGATCGCCCGGCTCGAGGTCAAGGACTTTCCGGCGATCGTCGTCAACGACTGCTACGGCGCCGACCTCTACGAGGAGGGACGCAAGAAGTACGCGCGCGAGGCCTGAGGTCGCAAACCGGGAGTGAGAAGCATGGCCGACGAGTCCTGGATGAAGGTCGTGGCGGCGCTGGGCCGTCCGCCCTGGCAGCGCATCGACGACGCCCCGCTCAGACCTCCGGCGAGCCCCGGCGCCCAGGCCGCCCGGTGGATGGAAGAGCTCGACACCGACCTTGCCACCCGGCGCATCTCGCCGGCCGTCTACGAAGAGCGCAAGCGGGCCGTGATCGACTGGCTGGCCACAGCCTGAGCGCCTTCCGCCGCGTCGCGCGCCGCGTGGCGCTCGAGGTGGCGGCGGATCATCGCCCGGCTGACGAAGCTCTCGTCACAGAAGGCGCAGCGGTAGGTCACCGGGTTCCAGCGCACGCACACCTGCAGCGACGGCTCACCGCCGGCCGCGCCGACGGCCACCTGGTGGCCTACCAGATCCTCGTAGTCGCCGAGCCACTCGCCCATGCGAGGCTGGCCGCGGCCGAGTCTGCCTTCGTCCATCCTGTCCGACTCTCCCGTCTGCCTCGAGTTCTGCCCGTCGCTGCGGCCCAACACACCGTTGCCGCTCCCTGGTCTCTCCACGGGCGAGGCCGCTTTCGCGGCCTTGCGTTCCTTGCTATCGTTCGAGTCTGGCCGGCACAGCGGCGACTCGGGCCGCCCACCTTCCCACTCGCGCCGTCCTTGCCCGGCTCGGTCCGGCGCTGACGTACAATGCCGGCGGGTACAACCAAGGTGTGAGGGAGCCATCGTGACGAGTTGGATCTGGGCGATCGGCCGCCTGTGCGGCCTGTCGATCTCGGCCGGTGTGCGGGCCTCCATGACGCTGCTCGTCATGGGCGTGCTCTCGCGCGAAGGCTGGGGCTTTCGCGTGGCGCCCGGGTTCACCTGGCTCGAGTCGTCGATCGCCATCGCCGCTCTGGTCCTGCTGGCCATCCTCGAGATCGCCCTCGACAAGGTGCCGTCGTTCGACCGTCTCTCCGCGCGGCTGTCGGTGCCGTGGCGTATCGCTGCCGGGGCGATCGCCGGTGGCGCGGCGGTGTCGCACGGCTGGATCGGCCTCGTGGTCGGGCTTGTCGGCGGCGCCGGCCTCGCCATGCTGGGCGCCAACGTCAAGCGGCTGTGGCGTCCGCGCTCCACGAAGAGCACCATGACGATCCCGCTGCTCAGCCTGCTCGAAGACCTGGCCGCCCTGGTCGCCGCCGTGCTGTCGGCCACGCTGCCGCCGATCGGCTACGCCGTCGCCGCCTGGATGCTCTGGTTCGACGTGCGGCTGCGGCGCCGGCGGGTCGCCAAGTACAAGGGCCTGCGGGTCCTGAGCCGCTGAGGTGCCCCCCCGCGGCCCGCAGACGACACAAGAACACGCCCAGACCGAGCGTCGCCACGCGATGGTCGCCGAGCAGATCGAGACGCGCGGCATCCACGACGCCGATGTCCTGTCGGCCTTGCGCACGGTGCCTCGTCATCTGTTCGTCCCCGCCGAGGTGGCCGACCAGGCCTACGGCGACGGCGCCCTGCCGATCGGCTACGGCCAGACCATCTCGCAGCCCTACATCGTGGCCCTCATGACCGTGCTCGCCGAGCTGACCGTACGCAGCAGGGTGCTCGAGGTGGGCAGCGGTTCGGGTTACCAGACGGCGGTTCTGGCCGAGCTCGCCGGAGAGGTGTACACGATCGAGCGCCGGCCTGAGCTCGCGGAGCGCGCCCGCCTCGCCCTCGAGCGGCTGGGCTACCACAACGTGACCTGCGTGCTGGGCGACGGCAGCCTGGGCCTGCCCGAGCAGGCGCCCTTCGACCGGATCGTGGTGACGGCGGCGGCGCCTGCGCCGCCGCCGCCGCTCCTCGCCCAGCTCGCCGACGGCGGCCGGCTGGTGGTGCCGGTCGGGTCCGTCGGCGGCGACCAGGTCCTCACGGTCGTGAGCAGAACGGCCGCCGGCCTGAGTGAGGTCGCCGGCATTCCCTGCCGGTTCGTGCCTCTGGTGGGTGAACGTGGCTTTCACGACCCCGGCGCGCAGGATCCGCGGCCATGAGCGCCCGGCGGCGGTGAAGGCCGTCCGTTTTCGCGCGGCGGGCCGTGTCCAGGGCGTGTGCTTTCGCGTCGCGACCCGTGAGGTCGGTGAACGGCTTGGCCTGCGCGGCTGGGTGCGCAACCGCGGCGACGGCACCGTCGAGGGGTTCATCGAGGGCGACGAAGCGGCGGTCGAAGCGATGCTCTCGTTCTGTCGCGAGGGACCTTCGGGCGCCGAGGTCGAGCGATTCACGTGGGAGCCGGCGCCTGTCGATACGACTCTGGCCGGCTTTTCGATCCGGCCCTAGAGCCGGCCCAAAAGGAGCAAGCGAACAGCCATGACCGAGACCACAAACACCCTTGTCACCCTCGACGACGTGCGCCGCAACGCCGAGGTCGCCGTCCTGGTCCGCAAGGCCGACCACAACCTCGAGGTGCTCGGCTACACCGAGCACTCCGAGCGCCACGCCACGATCGTCGCCACGACGGCGCGCAACATTCTGCTCGACCTGGGGCGCCCCGAGCGCACCGCCGAGCTGGCCGCCATCGCCGGCTACCTGCACGACGTCGGCAACGCCATATCGAGGTTCGATCACGGCATCGCCGCGGCGCTCATCGTGCGCGACCTGCTGCGCCAGATGGGCATGCCGGTCGAGGAGTACGCCGAGGTCATGGCGGCGGTCGGCAACCACGAGGAGCAATACGGCGAGGCCATCTCCGACATCGCCGCGGCCCTCATTCTGGGCGACAAGTCCGACGTGAACCGCGACCGCGTGCGCAACCCCGACCCGCATACCTTCGACATTCACGATCGGGTCAACCTGGCCTCGCAGAACGCCGCCGTCACGGTCGACCCCGGGGCGCGCACGATCACGCTCTCGCTCGACATCGACACCACCGTTTCGCAGGTCATGGAGTACTTCGAGATCTTTCTGTCGCGCATGCTGATGTGCCGCCGGGCAGCGGCCTTTCTGGGCTGCGCTTTCAGCCTGGTGATCAACGGCACGCGGCTGCTCTGACAAGGCGCGCCGCCGGGGGCGTACGGGCGGGGGCCTTCGCGCTGTCGCACGATCGCGCCGCTCCGCTGCGCCCGGCTGCTTTTTCGCCGTCGCACGATCGCGCCGCTCCGCTGCGCCCGGCGGCTTGGTAGAATGGGTGTCCTTGAAGACGCCGAAACGGACAATCGAAGCGAGGTGGTCGCTGTGAAGCTAGTGGGATTCGTGGTCGGTGCGGCGGTCGGCGCCGGCATCGCCGTACTGCTTGCCCCCAAGACCGGCAAAGAGGTGCGCAACCAGCTCTTCACCGGCACCGACTGGAACGAGCAGCGCGAGCGGCTCACCGAGGCGGTCAACGCCGGTCGCGAGCAGGCCATGGGCCGCTCCGACGACCTCAAGCACAAGATCGAAGAAACGCGGGCCCGGCTGCGCAAGCAGATGGAGGACGAGCCCCAGCCGTCTTGACCGACGCGCGGCGCCGGCGGAGGGCGGCGGCTGCGCTCGGCGCAGCCGCCGCCCTCTCGCTGTCCTATCTCGTCTACGAAGCGCAGTGGCTGCGCACGATCGAGCGCGAGCTGCGGCTGCCCGGGCTGTCGCCCGATCTCGACGGCTTCACCGTGGTCCAGCTCTCCGATCTGCACGCCGGCTCACGCCCGAGCTTCAATCTGCGCACCATCCGCAAGGCCGTCGACGAGACGCGGCGCATCCGCCCCGACCTCATCGCGATCACCGGCGATCTCGTGACCGGCGAGTCGCGCCTCGAGGAGCTGTACGCCGAGCTGCGCCGGCTGCCGCCGTCACGCGGTGCGTTCGCCGTGCTGGGCAACCACGACCACGGCGAGATGAAGCTGGTCAGCGCGCCGGCGACCGACTTTGCCGGCCTCGCCGAGAGCGGCGTGCGGCTGCTCACCGACGAATGTGTCTCACTGCCGGTCGGCGCCGCCACGCTGCAGGTCTGCGGCGTCGACGACGTGGTGCACGGCTACGGCCGCATCGAGCGCGTGCTCGGCGCGCTCGACCGCCGGCCGGCTACGGTGCGCCTGCTGCTCAGCCACTACGGCGACGTCGCCGGGCGCCTCGCGCCCGGCGACGTCGCTCTCGTTCTCTCGGGCGACACCCACGGCGGCCAGATCTGCCTGCCGGCGCCCGGCGTAAAAGGCGGGCGCATCATGTTGAGCCAGCCGCGGGCGCGGTTTCGCGAGGGGTTCTACGACGAGGATGGCACGCTCGTCTTCATCAGCCGCGGCGTGGGCACGAGTTTTCTGCCCTTCCGCTTGTTGTGCCGTCCCGAGATCGTCGTGTTCCGTCTGCGACGGGCCGCGTGAGCGCCCACTCGCGTCGCTCCGGCCCAGACGAGCCGCTCCGCCGCTCCGGCCGCGGCTCGGCCCCGAGCCGCCGGATCGTGCGCCGCCGGCGGCTGGTCGCCCTGCTGGTCGCCGTCGGGGTGGCCGCCGTACTGGCGGTGGCGCTGGTCGTCGGGCAAGGCTCGCGCGATGCCTACGCCGGCACCTGGGGGGCGGCCGGCGGGAACAGCATCGTGATCACGCACGTGAGCGGCAACGCCTACACGGTCGTTATCGGGGCTGGTCACCACCTTTGGCCGGCGGTGTGCAGCGGTAAGCGGCTCACCGTGGCCGCGGCCGCAGAGGCGGCGCGCGGCGCGGCGGCAAGTGGCGCGCTCGACTTCAGGCCCGGACCCGGAGGGGACACGCTCGAGGAGTGTTTCCCCGATGGCACCAGCACCGTTCTTACGCGACACTAATTGCGACGACGGCCAAGGTCAGCCGGAGGCCGGCGATCGTGAAGGGCTGCTGCCCGAAGCAGTCCTTCTGGTGACCTGCGACTCGGTGGACACGCCCGGGTGCGACTCACCGCTGACGGCGTGTTCAGCTCCCCAGGTGGGCCATCACCTCGTCCAGGATCACTCGCTCTTCGTCACTTGGAACGACGAGGATGGCGGTACGAGACTCGGGGGCTTGGACGAAAGCGGTCCTGCCCTCCACGGCCTTTCGATTGGCAACAGGGTCGAGGATCACTCCAAGAGCTTCAGCGCCGTCACACACTCGCTCTCGAAGTTGCCAGGCATTCACGCCGATGTCATCGGTGAACACGATGGCATCGGCTCCTTTGAGCAGCCACGTGTAGGCGCCCAGGTAGTGGCTCAGGCGGCCCGCATACACGCCATAGGCCAGCCGACAGGCGCGGTTACCCGCGTCGGCCTCGGCGATGATCTCGGCCAGGTTGGAGGAGAAGCCCGAGAGGCCCAGCAGGCCCGACTGGTTGTTGAGCACGTCTTCGATCTCGTCGGCGCCGTAACCGCTGCGCAGGAGTTGCAGCACGATCTCGGCATCGAGGTCACCACAGCGAGTCGACATGACCAGACCCGACAAAGGCGAATACCCCATCGATGTGTCGATGGATCGACCGCCTCGTACCGCCGCGACGCTCGAACCGCCCGTGCCCAGGTGGCAGATGATCAGGCTCGAGTCCGCCAGCGGTTTCGCCAGCAGTTCGACGGCGCGCCGGCTGACGTACTGATAGGAAAGCCCGTGAAAGCCGAACTTGCGAAGACCGAGCTCCTCAGCCAGCGCGGTCGGCAGGGCATAGGTGCGGGCTGCCTCGGGCAGATCGGCGTGAAACGCCGTATCAAAGACGGCGTACTGGGGAACGCCCGGCAAGCGTTGCCGGCACACATCTATGACGCTCAGCGTATTGGGGTTATGAATAGGCGCCAGTGGAATGGTCCGCCGCAGCCCGGGCAGAACGGTTTCGTCGATGACTGTGGTGCGGGTGAACTCGCTGCCGCCGTGCACGAAACGATGACCGACTGCGTCGAGGCCCACGGACCGATCCTGGATAACGGCGAGAATGGCCTCGGCGGCATGCGCGTGAGTAGAAAGGTCACACTCACGGCTCTCGGTCTGGCCTGACCAGGTCCACCGCACGTAGGGTGTTTCGCGCGTCATGGTGGCAACGTTGCGGGCCTTGCCCGAGATCAGCACCGTGGGCTGCTGGTCAGGGGCGGTGTGATACACCCTGAAGGCTTGCGAAGAGCTGCCACAGTTGATGATGAGAACGTTCATGCCCATCCCGTCGTCGTCGCCCGCCCAGGCGCTTTGAACTTGCGCCGTAGGCCGATCCGTTCATGCTCTCACGGCATCAGTCTCGTGACCGTCCCTCGAATCATGCCACGTTCAACGGGCTGCGGCCGCGGGCCGCAGGATCCCGAGCTCAGCCTCACCGGCGGTTGCGTGAAGACCAGGTTGAAGGGCTTGGGCGACGCCGGGGGCATGGCTCATCGCCGCGGGTCGCCTGGGCGGCGCAGCCCGACTCCGGCCGCGTATCCGGCGCGACCGCGTCTGCCAGGCGAGGTCGTATTGCTTCACACTCGAGAGCGCGTAGTATCACCGCAAACCTCTGGTGAGAGGGACGGCGGACATGAGGGGGGAGCAATGTCTGAGGTTCCAGAAGGCGGGGAAGGTGTCTTCGGGGGGCAGATGCCCTCGAGCGAGGGTGAGTACGTCCTCGAGATGCACGGCATGGCGCCGATCCCGCTGGACAATCGCTACGGCAGCCTTCACCGCATCTTCACTGTGTGGTTCACGCCTAACCTTGTCCCGGCGGCCTTCTTCATTGGGACGCTGGCGACGGCGAGCTACATCGGCCTCGGCTTCTGGTCCGGTGTGGCGGCGATCGTCCTGGGGACCGTGATCGGAGGGCTTCTGGTTTCGATCCTCTGCACCTGGGGGCCGCAGACCGGGGTTGCCCAGCTACCGCTGGCGCGCCTGCCCTTCGGCCGGACGGTGGTACTGCCCGGCCTGTTGCAATGGCTGTCGACGATCGCCTGGGACGCGATCAACGCCATCTTCGGCGCCGAGGCGATCCACATTCTCATCCACGTGCCGTTCTGGCTCGGGCTGGCTATCGTCCTCGTGCTTCAGGGCGTTCTGGGACTGTTCGGCTACGAGATCATGCATCTCTTCGAGAAGTGGATGTCGATCGTGCTCGGCGTCATGTTCCTCGTGATCACGATCAAGATCATCCAGATCGGCAACTTCCACGCGGCGGCCACTGCTCACGGCGGCGCCCTGGTCGGCGGCTTCATTCTGATGGCCACGATCGCGGCGAGCTTCGTCATCGCCTGGGCGGCCTATGCCTCCGACTACAGCCGCTACATGAAGCCGGACACCTCGCGCAGGGCGATCTTCTGGCTGACCCTTGCCGGAGTATCGCTCTCGTCCATCTGGATCGAGATACTGGGACTCGCGGCGGCAGCGATCATCGTGAACGACACCTCTGCGGGCATCCAGCACCTCGTCGGCGGAGGCGTCCTGGGCGTGCTGGCCCTGGTGGCGATCGTCATCGGCACGGTCGCGGTCAACGCCATGAACGACTACTCCGGTTCGCTGGCGCTGCAGGCGACGGGCGCCCGCGTCAAGAGACCATATGTGGCAGTCGTGGTAACGGTCGCGGCGTTCGCCCTGACTCTCTGGCTGCACCACGGGAGCCTCGCGACCAAATTCGAGAACGTCCTGCTGTTCGTCACCTACTGGATCCCGCCGTTCGTGGCCGTCCAGATGGTGGACTGGTGGCGCCGCCGCGGCCGGCCCGACGTCACCCATCTCGTCAGGACAGACCGCCTTCGCCCCGGCTGGGACGCTCTGGCCGCCATGCTGATCGGCTTCGTGGTCGCGATACCGTTCATGGACACCTCGCTCTACATCGGCTATGCCTCGTCGCACTGGCTGCAGTACGGGGATATCGCCTACCTGGTCGGCTTCGTCGTGGGGGGCGCCGTGTACGCCGTGCTGCGCAGGTCGATCACCAAGTCCAACCGTGAGACCGAGGGTGTGGCGCCCCCGCTGACCGCGCCGGCGCAAGGGCAGGCAACAGCCGCAAACGACGCGCCCGCGAGCGTCTAGCTCGCCGACGTCGCCGCTCCACGGTCGCTCCGGGCCCGGGGAAGCTCGCCCGCGAACGCTCGGGCGGATATCGCGACGCGCGGCCGGTGAGTGGACCGTGGCGGACGGGCCTTGTGAAGACGGCAGGCAGAGCGCCGGAGGCGAGAACGGATGCTCGATGTGAATGCGACGCAGCACTTCATCGCCGACGACAAGTGGCGAGGCGGTAACGCCGCCGTCGCGCTCCTGACGTTCGATGTCGACGGCGATACGCCGCTGCTGGCCGAGGACGAGCACTATGCGCAGCATCTCTCGACGATGTCGCACGGAGCCTACGGACCGAAGGTCGGCATCTTCCGCATCATCGAGATGCTCGCCCGACACGAGAAGCCGGCCACATTCTTCTTTCCCGGACTCACGGCGGAACGCTATCCGCGATCCATCGAGGCCGCGCTGGAAGCCGGTCACGAGGTGGCTCTCCACGGGTACACGCACAGGTCGCCCGTGTACAACACGCCCGAGGTGCAGGTAGACGAGCTCGAACGCGGGCTCGACGCCCTCGCCAGGCACGGCGCGAAGCCGATCGGCTACCGGGCGCCGATGTGGTCGACGGCCAGCACGACGATGGAGTCACTGGGCAAGTACGGTCTGGTCTATGACTCGTCGATGTTCGACGACGATCGGCCCTACGTGTTGGAGACACCCAACGGCCGGATCGCCGAGCTGCCGATCCATTGGGCTCTCGACGACTGGGAGCAGTACGTCTACGTCCCCGACCCCGACTTCGGTCACGTCATCAATCGGCCGAGTCAGGTCGCTGAACTGTGGATCGAGGAGCTGGACGCCATGCGTGAGACCAACTCGCTCTGCGTCCTCACGTGTCACCCGTTCGCCAGCGGGCGCCCATCGCGGATCCGGGCCATTGAGCGCTTCATCGAGTTCGCCGACTCGTGTGGCGACGTGGCGTTCTCGCGCGCCGACTCCGTGGCCGGTGCCGTCCTGGCGTCGCGGGTGACAAACAGTGCGAACCCATGATCGTCGCGCGTCTCTGCGCGGCCGAGCGGTGTCGTCCGTGACTGACGAGCGCCGGGCATGGCCTGCGCCGACGATTGGAGGAAGAAAGCGATGATGAGCTCGACGGCAGGAGACGGGCCCCTTGGGCGCCAGTTCAACTCGCACGGCCCTTTGAGAAAGGTCCTTCTGTGTCCGCCCGACTACTATGAGGAGCTCACGATCAGCGAGATCGCGCAGCGTAGCGTCGAGGCCGGCGACAAGGTCGATCTCTTGCTTGCCAGGGCGATGCACGCCGAGCTGGTCGATGCGCTCAGCGGCGCCGGCGTCGGCATCTTCTGGGAAGAAGCCCAGCCCGAGCACCACTGGCAGGTCTACACCCGCGACTTCGGTGTCAACACACCGTGCGGACCGCTCATCGGCAGGTTCAAATACGAGGCGCGCTGGGGCGACGAAGAGTATGCCATCGCTGCCTTCGACGCTCTGAGTGTCAAGACCTGTGGCCGCGTGACGCGCGGTGCGGTCGAGGGTGGGGACAGCTGGATGCTCGACGAGAAGACCCTGGTGATCGGCTCCGGCAACCGCTCGACGATCTCCGGGATCGGCAACGCGGCCGAGATCATGAAGCCGCTCGGTGTCGAGGTGATGCCGGTCGAGTTCCTGGCCAAGTGGAACCACCTCGACATGATCTTCTCGGTCATTGCCGAGCGAGCCTGCCTCTACTGTCGCGAGGCTCTGCCGGGGGAGTTCGTCACGTATCTCGAAAGCCGGGACTGGGAGCTGATCGCAGTGCCCCTCGACGAGGTCATGAAGACCGGCTGCAACGTGCTCGCCCTCGGCGACGCCAGAATACTGTCCTTCGCCGAGAATGGGATCGTCAATCGGATGCTTGAGGCAGACGGATTCACCGTCTATGCACCGCACCTGCGCGAGTTCACGAAGATGGGCGGCGGTCCGCACTGCCTCACGTTCGAGATCGAAAGGGACAGGTAGCGGGCTCCTGTTTGAGCGCTCGCGCTGCCGGGCGCTTGACGACACTGCGGAGGCATAGCTGATGATCGACTTGCTGATTCGAGATGCCAGGATTGCAGGGAGCCCCGATCCGGCGCCCGTCGACCTGCACGTCGATGGGGGCGTCATCCTCGAGGTGGTCCCGGCGACTGGCGAACCCGCCCCCGCTCAGGTGGTCATCGAGGCGCGCGGGGCATTGCTTTGCGCTCCGTATGTGGAACCGCACATCCATCTCGATAGCGCCCTCACCGCCGGTGAGCCGCGCTGGAATGAGAGCGGCACCCTCTGGGAGGGCATCGCCTGCTGGAGCGAACGCAAGCCCATGCTGACCAGACAGGACGTGATCGATCGCGCCGAGGAGATCCTGCGCTGGCAGGTCGCCAACGGCGTGCTCTTCGTGCGCAGTCACGTGGACATCACCGACCCGAAGCTGGAGGCGCTCGATGCGCTCCTCGAGGTCCGCGACCGCGTGAAAGATGTCGTCGGGCTGCAGATAGTGGCCTTTCCCCAGGAGGGCATCTGTTCGTTCCCGGACGGTGACAAGCTCATCGAGGAGGCGGCTCGGCGTGGGGTCGACGTGGTCGGCGCGATCCCCCACTTCGAGGACACGCGGGAGGACGGCGTCAGGTCGATCGAGATCGCCATCGACGTCGCCCTTCGCTACGGGCTGCTGGTCGACGCCCACTGCGACGAGATCGACGACGAGCAGTCGAGGTTCATCGAGGTGCTGGCGACTCAAGCCATGCGCACCGGCCTGCGCGAGAGGGTGACGGCCAGCCACGCCACCGCCATGGGCTCCTACAATGCGGCCTACAGCTACAAGCTGCGACGCCTGCTGGGCCGCTCCGGAATCAACCTCGTGTGCAACCCCCTTGTCAACCTTCACCTGCAGGGGCGCTTCGACGGCTATCCAAAACGCCGCGGTCTGCTGCAGGCCAAAGAGATGCTGGGCGCCGGCGTGAACATCGCCTTCGGTCACGACGACATCATGGACCCCTGGTACCCGCTCGGCACCGGCAACTCGATCCAGGTGGCCCTCGTCGGCGCTCACGCGACACAGCTGACCGCCCCCTCGGAGGTGGAGGAGTGCTTCCGCATGGTGACCGACCGGGCGGCGGCTACGCTCTGCCTGGGCGAGGGCTACGGCATCGCCGGCGGGCGCCCGGCGAACTTCATGTTGTTGCCGGCTCTCAGCCCGTTCGATGCGGTACGGCGGCAGGTGCGCCCGTCACACGTCGTCGCTCGCGGTCGGGTGGTCGCCTCGTCGCCGCCCTCGGCGGCGACTCTCCATTGGCCGGGCCGTGCTGCCGAGTCCGTGGACGGCGTCCGCTCACGCGACGCCGCGGGTGCGACCTGGCGGGATCGAGGCGACGCTGCCCGGTAGGCCGCTCGAGTGGGCGCNNGCTGCATAGTTCTCGCTTGCCAGGGCTTGTCCGACCTTGACGAGGCTGATAGTGTACCGACGACCTTTAACCACGTCCGGAGAGACGGAAAGGGGGTGTGGCGCTGCCGAACAGTACCAGGAGCCGGCGGCGCTTTTTCTATGCCTGAGCCCAGACCAAACAACGAGGTCCTCATCATGACGGCCGAGCAGATGTCGCGGACCATGACGCGACTCGCTCACGAGATCATCGAAAAGAACCCCGACGCCGACGATCTCGCCATCGTGGGCATCCATACGCGGGGAGCCTTCCTTGGCGAGCGCCTTCACAAGCTGCTGTGCGAGGCGGGCGGCTGCGCATACGCGGCCGGCAATCTCGACATCACCTTCTACCGCGACGACGTTGGCGAACACAGCAAGACCGGGGTTCTGCCCATGACGCAGGCGCCGGTGGTCAAAGGCACCGAACTTCCCTTTGCCGTCGAAGGCGCCACGATCATCCTGGTCGACGACGTGCTCTACACGGGCCGCACCATCCGCGCCGCCATCGATGCGATCTTCGACCTCGGGCGCCCGGCGGAAGTGCAACTTGCCGTGCTCGTCGACCGTGGGCACCGCGTGCTGCCCATCCGGCCCGATTTCGTCGGCAAGAACGTGCCAACGGCGCAGCGCGAGCGCATCAGCGTGCGCATGCCGGAATCTGACGGCGTCGAAGAAGTGGTCCTCGTTCGCGCGCCAAGCGCCTGACCGCGACGAGCCGTCGGGCGCAGCGTCCTCAAACGACGCCGGCCCGGTCGCGACGTACTTAAGCAGTGTCGACAGGTGACGATCCTGTCGTGCGCGTCTTGCGTGTTGGTCGTCCGGGCGAGCGCCCGAGGTGGCCGGGCAGACGTACACCGCTGCCGTTCCCTTGGCGCGCGCCGCAGGCGCGGCCCGCCTCCCGCAGACGCAGCCGCCGTGAAGGTCTGGTCGATCCATGCTAAGATCGCGGTGTAACTGAGCGTTTGCACGCTCTTAAAGTACCGACCTCACCTGTGCGTTCCGGCTTCGTTGCCGGCAGGCGTTGCCCCCGGCGCGACCGTCACAAGCGGATCGGTGCAGAAAACCGGCCGGACACGAGCAACGTCAGCAGAGACGCTGCAGGCAAGCTGCCTGGCCGTTGAGGTTAGTCGAGGCACCCTTTCCCGCAGTACCCTGTGGCTGCGACCTTTTGTTCCGATCGGCAGAGTGAGGCGATGATGGCTAGCGACGGACGTGTGATGGATTTGCAGGCCGCGATAGAAGAAGCCGGGCGGTGTCTGCTTTGCGACGACGCACCGTGCAACACCGGATGCGGGGCCGACAGCGACCCCGCGACCTTCGTTCGTCAGCTTCGTCTCGGCAATGTCAAAGGAGCTGTCCGCACGCTGCGGGAGCACAACATCCTGGCCGCCACCTGCGCCCAGGTCTGCCCGACGTGCCGCATGTGTATGGAGGGGTGCGCGCGCAGCGGGCTCGACGTACCCATCCGGATCGCCGAGATCCAGGCCTTCCTGGCCGACTATGAGCGGCAAGAGGACATGCAGGTGTTGCAGGCGCCCGTACCCGGCGACCGCAAGGTCGCCATCGTCGGGAGCGGGCCGGCCGGCCTGTCGGCCGCCGCCAGTCTCGCGCTGATGGGCTACGCGTGCGTGGTCTTCGAGAAGATGCCCGAGCCCGGAGGTCTGTTGCGCTACGGGATCCCCGAGCATCGACTGGACCCCGCGCTGGTGGCCCAGGAGATCGACCTGGTCGGCAAGCTGGGCGTGCGGTTCGAATGCGGGCACGCGGTCTCGACCCGGGCCGAGCTCGAGCAGCTTCTTCAGGACGGTTTCGACGCGGCGTTCATCGCTCCGGGCTGCGACCGACCCTATTCGCTCGGCTTGGCCGACGAAGCAGTGAACGGTGTGTTTTCGTGGGCAGGTTTCCTGGCTCAAAGCAAGGACGATGAGGCGCGGACGGCCCTGGCGGCCGCGGTCCGCGGCAAGAACGTCGTGGTGATCGGCGGCGGCGCCGTGGCCATGGACTGCGCCGTGACCGCCAAACGTCTGGGAGCAGACCGCGTGTATGCCGTTTCGCTGGAGGCCATGGAAGAGCTGCCCGCCGACGTTGACGAGACGGACCTGGCTTTCCGGGCGGGCATCCGCTTCAAGCCCAACGGACGGATCACGCAGATCGTCAGCGACAACGGTACGGTCAAGGCGGTCCGAGGCGTTGAGATCCGCTGGCTCGAGCCCGGTCGTTTCGTACCGGACAACGCCGAGAACGTCCCCGGGAGCGAGTTCTCGATCCCCGCCGATTTCGTCGTCGAAGCCATCGGAGCGGGATTCTCGGCAGAGTTGACGGCCATGTGGACCGGGCTCGAGGCGGACAGGGGTCGCCCTTTGGCCGATCCGCTGACCATGCGCCTGTCGGACGCGCGGATCTTCGGCGGCGGCGATCTGGTGGCTCCGGGCAAGACCGTCGCCGCCAGCGTCATGGACGGCAAGAAGGCCGCAAAGGCCATTGCCGCCGCCTTCCCGCTCGGCCAGGCCGTGGCCATCCCGAAAGCGCCGAGGCCCAGTCTTGAGATCGAGTTCTGCGGAGTGAAGTGTCGTAGCCCGTTCTTCCTGTCTTCGTCGCCGGTGACCAATACGGCAGAGATGATCGCCCGGGCTTTCGACGCCGGTTGGGGTGGGGCGGTCTTCAAGACGCTGAACCTCGAACAGGACTTCGAAGTCATCGACCCGACGCCGCGGCTGAACGTCCTGAACCGGGGAGCCCAACGGTTCATCGGTCTGCAGAACATGGAGCAGATCAGCGAGCGTCCGCTCGCCCAGAACCTCAAGGACATCGCCTGGCTGAAGAAGCAGTATCCCGACCGGGTCCTCGTCGCCAGCATCATGGGCTACTCCGACGCCGGCTGGGCCGAACTGGCCAGAAGGGCTGAAGAAGCCGGAGCAGACATGCTCGAGCTCAACTTCTCCTGCCCGCAGATGGCCTGCGAGGGGGCCGGCTACAAGGTCGGACAGGCCAACGACCTCCTGGAGCGCTACACGCGCGTGGTCAAAGAGGCCGTCTCGATCCCCGTGATGCCGAAGCTGACCCCGAACGTGACCGACATGCTGCCGTCGGCTCTGGCGTGCAAGCGCGGCGGAGCCGATGCCCTGGCGACCATCAACACGGTGCGATCCATCACCGAGATCGATCTCGAGACCTACGCTCCCAAGCCCACGATCCAGGGCAAGAGCGCGATCAGCGGATTCTCCGGGCCGTCGGTCAAGCCGATCGCTTTGCGTTTCGTCGCCGAGCTCGGTCAGAGCAACGAGGTAGAACTGCCCGTTTCCGGGATCGGCGGCATAGAGACGTGGCAGGACGCGGCCATGTTCATCCTGCTGGGTGCTACCAACCTGCAGGTGACCACGGGCGTGATGCGCTATGGCTATCGCATCGTCGAGTCGCTGGTCGAAGGTCTTGAGGACTACCTCGAGACCCGCGGGCTTCAGTCCGTCACCGAGCTGGTCGGGGCCAGCCTGGGATCGATCGTCGAACCTTCACAGCTCCAACAGGACCGGCACATCGTCGCGCAAGTCGATGCCGACCGCTGCATCGGCTGCGGCCTTTGCCACATCGTCTGCCACGACGCCGCCAACCAGGCCATGGGATTCGATCACGATGCCCGCAAGGCCAAGGTCGATCCGGAACGCTGCGTCGGCTGCCTGCTCTGCCGGCATGTCTGCCCGGTGTGGGGGTGCGTGGGCACCGACGAGGTCGCAGCTCCGGTCACTTCGGGCATGCATCACGACGCCCTGGTCATCGTAGAAGAGCGGTGACGGCGGAGCCGGGCAAGCGGGGCCGCGGGACAGTCGATGTTCGACTGTCCCGCGGCCCCGCTGGGCTCAGGCGATAAACGGCTTGCGCTTCAGGTACCTGCCCGCTCCGTCCTTGCCGACCCACCGGCCATCGGCGACGACCACTTCGCCCTTGCTGAACACCGTGCGCACCGCGCCTCGTACGCGCATGCCTTCGTAGGGCGTGTAGTCGATGTTCTGCATCTGTGTGGCGGCGGCGATCACCCCGTCGACCGATGGGTCGAAGACGACCACGTCGGCGTCGCTGCCCGGGGCGATGACGCCCTTCTGCGGGTAGAGCCCGAACAAGCGCGCCGGCGCGCTGCTGAACACCTCGACGAGCTTCGGCATCGTGATCTCTCCTGCCTCTACGCCCAGCGTGTGGAGGATGAAGAGTCGATGCTCCACGCCGGGGCAGCCGTTCGGGATCTTGTCGAACCCCGCGAGGCCCAGTTCCTTTTGGCCTTGGTAGTTGAAGGCGGCGTGGTCGCTCGCCACGGTGGCAAGATCGCCGCTGCGCAGTCCGGCCCAAAGCTGCGGCCAATTGGACTTGTCGCGCAGAGGTGGCGAGCAGACGAACTTGGCCCCCTCGAAGCCCGGAACATCGAAGTTGTCGGTCGACAGAGCGAGGTACTGAGGGCACGTCTCCCCATAGACGGCCTGGCCCTTGTCCCTGGCCGTCCGGACCGCATCCAGGGCTTTGGCGCAGCTGACATGCACGATGTAGATAGGCGCGCCGGCGATCTCGGCCATGATGATGGCTCGCCCCGTCGCCTCGCCTTCGGCCTCGGCGGGACGGGAGCTCAGATGGTATTTGGGGGCCGTCTTGCCCGCGGCAAGATACTCGCCCACGAGAACGTCGATGACGTCACCGTTCTCGGCGTGAACACAGATGAGGGCTCCGTGCTCGCGACCCGTCCTGAGCATGCGCAGGAGGGTGGCGTCATCGACCATGATGGAGCCCTTGTAGGCCATGAAGAGCTTGAAACTCGTGACGCCTTCGTCTACCAGCCAGGGGATCTCAGCGAGGGTCTTGTCGTTGAGATCGGTGACTGCCACATGGAGTCCGTAGTCGACGGCCACATCGCCGTCGGCCTTGTCTCTCCAGTCCTGGTAGGTCTTTGTGAGCGATTCGCCCTGCGCCTGGATCGCGAAATCGATGATGGTCGTGGTCCCGCCGACTGCAGCGGCCTTGGTGCCGGTTGCGAAGGTCTCGCAGGCGATCGTCCCGCCGAATGGCATCTCGAAGTGGGTGTGGACGTCTATTCCCCCGGGCATCACATACGCGCCCGAGGCATCGATGACCTGCGCGCCCTCAGAAGACAGATCCGAGCCCAACGCCACGATCTTTCCCCCGTCCAGCAGAACGTCGGCCCGGTACTCGCCTTCCGAGCTGACTACGGTGCCGTTGGTGATGATCGACTTCACTTGCGGTCCTCCTTCTTGACCGCCCGCAACGCGGGCTTGTGTGCCTGGGGCACTCCACGCCTCACCGGCCTCGGGCCGCTCCAATCTAGCACAGCGCAGTCTGCGATTCGTCGTCCGACACGTCGTATCGCCTGAGCGCGCTCAGGCCGCAAACAGCGTCCGCGTCGGACTTCCCCTTGAACGGGCTCAAGACAAGCTGGCAACGTGCTCGTGATCGCCGTTCTGGCGCCGAAGCTAGGTTCATGAACACACCCCTGTTCTGCCGCGATTGTGCAACTGCACCCAGCCAATGAGAGAAATGGTCGCTACCATAGGTTAGCCGCACCGCCCGTGGTACGTAGTCGGCAGCGCATGGGGCAGCGCCATCCTCGGGGGGCGACCCTCCAGAAGGAGTGGAAGAATGTCAGACACAGCGCGCGCACGTTCTGGTACAAGGTCCAGGCGGGCAACGTCGGCGTGAGCCTGGGCATCGCCGCCGCCATGGCCTATTTGCCGTTTGCCGGCCAGAAGGACTCGTTCTTCGGCACGATGCACGGCCAGGGTAGAGACGCGGTGCAGTTCTTCACCGACTCGAAGGTCGTCATCACCCGCTGGTAGGGCGATCGGGCGACACACAAAGGAGACGACGTGGCTCGACTGTTTCCCGAGATCGTGGCCTAC
The DNA here is from genome assembly GCA_003164655.1 of Actinomycetota bacterium. Taxonomy (GTDB): domain Bacteria; phylum Actinomycetota; class Thermoleophilia; order UBA2241; family UBA2241; genus Bog-752. The sequence continues at coordinate 10,099 of PLTW01000096.1, read as the reverse complement.
GGCTCGGCCTTCCGCTTTGCCCTGGAGGCCGAGGGGGCCTGCGGCGACATCGCCGCCGCCGCCGACGCCCAGGCGCCCGACGACGCCTGGCGGGCCAAGCTCGAAGAGCTCACCCGCGGCCATCGCGAGCGCGTCGAGAAGCTCCGCGTGATCCGCCAGGAGGTCAACGAGATGATCCTCGAGCCGATCCACTCGCTGAGCGGCACCGACTACCTGGGCGCCCTGGACTCAGACCCGGCGCCCACCTGGCCGGCCGTCGTTACGCAGCTCATCGCCGCCGAGCGCGACGCGGCCCGCTATCACGACGACTTCGTCGCCCAGTGCGAAGACGTGCTGGCCGCCAGCTCGCGGGCCTTCAAGAAGGCCGCCAAGCAGGACCGGGCGGCGGCCGACCAGCTCGGCGAGATGCTGTGACGCAAGAGCGCAGGCAACTAGTCGGATCGCACGGGTGGTCGCCATCCATCCGCTCTTGCCCGCTCTGCTAGAGGGCCTCGGGTAGCCCTGCTAGAGTCTCGTCATCCGGCACGGCTCCAGGGCTTCGGGCCCGGGGACGATCCGCCAAACCGACCGGCAGTCCCGCGACAGACAACGTGAAAGGTGGACAACAAGTGGGTGTGAAGGAACAGTATCGCGACTACGTCATGACCGGCTTCGTCAAGCGCGTCGAGCCGGTGGTGGCCGACCACGGAGACGGCGCTCTGCTCTACGACGTGGACGGCACCGAGTACGTCGACAGTTTCGCCGGCATCTCGGTGACCAACGCCGGGCACGGCAACCGCAAGATCATCGAAGCCGCCAAGGCGCAGGCCGACAAGCTCGTCCATGCGTGTTCGTACGTCTACTTCGTCGAGACGGTCGGCGAGCTGGCTGAAAAGCTGGCCGAGATCACGCCGGGCGACCTTCAGAAGACCTTCTTCTGCAACTCCGGCGCCGAGGCAAACGAAGGCGCCATGCGCCTTGCCAAACGCTTCACCGGCAAGATGGAGCTCGTGGCGCTCGAGTCGAGCTTCCACGGGCGGACCTATGCGACGCTGTCGATCACGGGCAACTCAGGGCGCAAGATGGGCGGCAGCCCCTACATGCCGGGCGTCGCCTTCGCACCCACGCCGTACTGCTACCGCTGTCCCCTCGGTCATGATGGCGATCCCGAGAAGTGCGGTATTGCCTGCGCCGAGCGCGTGATGGAGGTCATCCGTCTGCACCTCTCCGGCTCCGGTTGCGCTTTCATCGCCGAGCCCGTCATGGGCGAGGGCGGGATCATCGCCCCGCCGGATGGCTACTTCAAGGCCGTCAAGAAGATCCTCGAGAACGAGGGCGTGCTGTTCATTGCCGACGAAGTGCAGTCGGGATTCGGGCGTACCGGCAAGTTCTTTGCCATCGAACACTACGGCGTCGTGCCCGACATCATCACCATGGCCAAGGGCATCGCCGACGGCTGGCCGCTTGGCGCCTTCATCTCTCGTGCCGAGATCGCCGACTCGTTCCAGCCCGGCGATCACCTTTCGACATTTGGCGGCAACCCCGTGAGCTGCGCCGCCGCGATCGCCAACATCGCCTTCCACCAGGAAGAGGACCTTGCCGGAAACGCTTTGCGCAAGGGCGCCAAGGTGCAGGAAGCCCTCAAGGAGCTGGCCAAGACGCAGCCGCTGATCGGCGACGTGCGCGGTAAGGGTCTCATGATCGGTGTCGAGCTCATCGCCGACCCGCAGACCAAGTCGTATGGCACCGCGGCTGCCGGCTTCGTGCGCGAGTACTGCCTGCAGCACAACGTGCTTATCGGCGTCGGCGGCAACTTCGGCAATGTGTTGCGTCTGCAGCCGCCTCTGGTGATCACCGAGCAGCAGCTCGAGACGGTAGTCAGCACCGTTGCGGATGGCCTCAAGGCCTTCGCCGCCAGGTGACCGGGGCGGCTGACTCGAAGCGCTAGAGCACGAGAGGACAGACAGGCAAGCCCTGCGGGCGGACAACTGCTTCGCCCGCAGGGCTGAACACGCGTGAGCGCCGGCGGCCCGCCCTTGGCCCAACGTGGCCCAGGGCCGCTGCGGCGGAGCTATACTGCCTTCTCATGGAATACCTGACGGTGCGAGAGCTCGTTCAAGAAGCGGGCTTGGGACTCGTTCTGCTGACCGGAGAACCGGGTCTGGACAAGGCGATCGAAGGCATCCATCTGTCGGACCTCGAAGACCCCACCCCCTGGATGACGTCCGGGATGGTTCTGGTGACGACGGGCCAGTCCTTCGCGACATCGTCGCAAGTCGGATTACGGTTGCTCGACCGCCTCAACGACTGCGGCGCCGTGGCTCTGGGCGTGGGCGTCGGCCATTACCTGGAGAGCGTTCCGCAGGCCATGATCGCGCGGGCGCGGGCCCTGCGCATCCCGATCTTCGAGTCGCCTTTGGCCGTGCCCTTCCGGACGATCGTCAAGTACGTCTACAACGCCCTCGCGTCGAGCGACATGCACAGCCTCAAGCGCAGCATCGCGGTGCAGACTCAGCTTCTCGACCTTCTCATCGACGGGCGTGGCGTGTCGGATCTCATCACCAGCCTTTCTACGGTCCTGCACATTCCGATCGTGTTGTTCGACGCTCGCGGCAACGTGATCGCGCCGACCGGCGGCAGTGTTCGCACACAGGCGATCGGGCGCAGACTCTGGGCGGAGTACTCGCGCGTCGACCGGACCGTCGGGCCTGTCGGGGTCCTCGAGTCGAGTCACGAGCGCCTGTACTACCAGACGGTGCAGCTCCACGGCAAGGTGGAGAACGTGCTGGCGGCCACGGCTCCCCAGGGCCCGACCTCCGAGCTCATCGACACCTCGCTTTCGTTTGCGCAGCGGCTCCTGGCCCTCGCACTCCTGCGCTCGCCAGAGCAGATCCTGGCGCACCGCCGCATCCGCTCACTGCTGCTCGAGGATTTTCTGGCAGAGCGCGGAACGAGTCGGGAACTGCTGCGCCGCCTGCATGAGCAGGACATCGACCTCGAACGCTCGTGGCGCCTGCTTCTGGTCGAGATCGACCCGTGGCCCGCTGTCGACGGGCGCACCGACGGCGGGTCAGGGACGTTCGCCTTTGAGCGTGGTCTGCTCGACACGATCGACGAGTGCCTGGGCGGCGGCGGCATCAGCTTCTTGAGTCACGTGCAGGACAACCTGCTCGTCGTCCTTATCGAGGTGGGCGACCTCTCTGTCGACGAGCTCAGGGTGGTCCTGGCCGCGCTTGGGAACCAGCTCGAAGCCTTTTCGGGCTCGGGCGTCGCCATGGGGTGCTCGGCCGCGACCGTCGGCCTGGTGCGCACTCGCGCGGCGATGAACCAAGGACGCGAGGCTCTGCAGCTGGCGCGCATGGAGCCCGCAAACGAAGCACGATTGTTCGAGGACCTGCCCCGCGCCCTGCGGTTCCTCAACGGCCAGGACCCGGAAGCGATGGCCGATCTCTACAAACGGCTGGTGGTCCCTCTGGCGGCGCACGACGCGCAGCATCACACCCTCCTGTTGCCGACCCTGCGCGCCCTCTGTGCCAACCGTCTGTCGGCCCACGAGACGTCTGAGGCGCTCCTCATCCATCGCAACACGCTTCACAAGCGTTTGCAGCGCATAGAATCGGTACTCGGGGTCGACCTCGACTGCATGGACGATGTCCTGGAGCTCCACATGGCGCTGCGCGTCGGCGAGCTCCATCCGGAGCTGACGAGCGAGTGAGCGACGGGGACCATGGTGTGCGGTTGCGCACCGCCGGGCTTTAAACTGTATGCATCTGCAGTTACCCTTGACCTCGACCAAGCCTTACGATGATTGCAAGTCGCGAGTGCGAGAAATCGCACGCGCACGCTCACGTTAGGATGAGAGACCGTTCCGGTCTCTGCTAGTGACGGCGATTCCAGGCCCGCGAACACCACTGCTCCAGTCGAGAAGGGCCCCGATCCGTCGCCATCAGTAACCGCGACAAGTAGGAGGTAACATGCAGGTAAAATCGCTCAGGGGTAGAGACTTCATCGCCATTTCCGACTTCACCAAGGAAGAGATCGTCACGATGCTCGACGCCGGAAAGGCGCTCAAGCTCGAGAACGCGCGTGGCGTCAGGCACGAGATTCTGAAGGGCCAGACCATCTTCCTGATGTTCTACGCCAAGAGCCTGCGCACGCGGAACAGCTTCGAGACGGGCATCTTCCAGATGGGCGGGCACGCCAACTTTCTCACCACGGACGCCGTCTACACTCCCCAGATGCCGGGCAAGGAACAGGCCTACTCCACCGAGCGCCTCGAAGACGTGGCCAACGTGCTCTCGCGCTACGGCGAGGCCATCTGTATCCGCATTCTCGGCGATTCCGTCGACTGGGTGTACGGCGCCGCCAGCGACTACATGCGGGCGTTCGCCAAGGCCGCGTCCGTGCCGGTCATCAACATGGAAGACGACGTGTATCACCCCTGCCAGGGCATGGCCGACCTCATGACCATGGAGGAGAAGCTCGGGACACTCGAAGGCAAGAAGATCGTCATCAGCTGGGCGTACTCGCCGAGCCGCAAGAAGCCGGTCAGCGTGCCGCATTCGATGATGGCCGTGAGCTCGCTCTTCGGCGCCCACGTGGTCTTCGCGCGCCCCAAGGGTTTCGAACTGGACCCCAGGCAGATCGCGCATGCCAAGGACAACGTGGCCCGTTATGGCGGTTCGTTCACCGAGACAGACGACATGAAGGCGGCCTTCAAGGACGCCGACGTCGTCTACCCCAAGTGCTGGCCGTCGATCGAGTTCCTCGGCCATGCCGACAAAGCGGTCGACTGGAAGGCGCAGGACAAGCTGTTCGACGCCAACAAGGACTGGATCTGCGACGAGAAGATCATGAAGCTCACCCATCGCGACAGCATCTACATGCACTGCCTGCCGATGGACCGCAGCTACGAGGTCACCGATGCAGTCGCCGACGGCCCGCACTCCGTGATCTACGACCAGGCCGAGAACCGCATGCACGCCCAGAACGGGGTCATGTCGCTCATCATGAACGGCTGATCCGCGGAGGGTACTCCGGCTTTTCCCCGGCCGGCCGCGACTGCGTCGCGGCCGGCCGGGGCCGCACCCAGGCGCGTCGCCAGAGCGCGGTGTTCCGCGGAGCCCATGCCGGTTCTCGAAAGACCGCGAAGCGGGGGCCGGCTGGGGGTGCGTTCCAAGACAGAGAGACAACGCGCGGGTTCACGGTGGGTTTCCGACACCCGCGGTACCGATCGACGACATAAGTGGAGGTGCGAATGAAGCTGCTGGTCGCTCTTGGCGGCAACGCCATCAAACAGGCCCATGAGGCCGGCACGACCGCCGAGCAGTTCGAGAACTGCGAGAAGACCGCCGAACAGCTCGCCGGGATCGTCAGCGAGTTCGGTCCCGACGACTGGCTGGCGATCACGCACGGCAATGGGCCCCAGTCGGGCAACCTGAGCGTGCAGATGGAGGCGGCCAAGGACCTGGTGCCGGTGCAGACGCTCGACGTCATCGGCGCGATGACCCAGGGCCAGATCGGCTACATGCTGCAGAACACCATGCAGAAGCACCTCAAGGCGCGCGGCGTAGACATAGACGTGATCGCCGTGATCAACCAGGTGCTCGTCGACCCCGACGACCCCGAGTTCAGCGGCGACACGGCCTCCAAGCCCGTCGGCAACTTCTTCACCGCAGACGAGGCCCGGGCCCTGAAGGCCCAGCATCCGGAGTACGTCGTCAAAGAGGTAAAGCCGGGAGCGGAGAAGGGCTGGCGGCGCTGCGTGCCCTCGCCCATCCCCAGCGTCAACGTCGAGGCCCGGGCCATCCAGCAGATCCTGACCGACGGCATCATCGTGATCGCCTCGGGCGGCGGCGGTATCCCCGTCATGCAGGACGACAAGGGCGACTACCAGGGGCTCGAGGCAGTCATCGACAAGGACCGCGCCGGCGAGGTCATGGCGCAAGCGATCGGCGCGGACACCTTCATGATGCTCACCGACGTGGAGCACGCCTTGCTGAACTTCGGCAAGCCGGATGCAGCCCCGATCGGCGAAGTGACTGTCGCAAAGGCGCAGCAGCTGGCTGCCGAGGGTCACTTCCTGCCGGGCAGCATGGGTCCCAAGATGGCTTCGGCCATCAAGTTCGTGCAAGAGGGCGGCGCACGGGCGATCATCAGTTCGCTCGACAAGGCAGTCGAGGCGCTGGAGGGCAAGACTGGGACGATCATCCTGCCGTGATCAGGCTCGGCGACGAGTGCCCGATTCTCTCCTTCGGGCGCACGACACCAGCCGCGTTTCGTACGTCGCGGCAGCGTTGTTGACAGCCTCAGGGACTCATGGTCTAGTGGGTCGCGAGGAAGGATCGTACAAACCATGCACTCGTCAGCAAAAGCATCAGACAGGGGGAACGATGAGTCGTAAGCGTTTCGGAACACTGGCAGTGCTGATGACGGCACTGGTGGTGCTGGCACTCGTGGCGATGGGCTGTGGATCATCGTCATCGTCCTCGAGCTCGACGTCGCCATCGGCTTCGGCGTCGTCCAGCAGCACCGCGGCAGACCAGGCTCACGCACAACAGGCGCTCGCTCCGCTCTCGGCCGTACCGACGTTCGTTGCGGCGGGCCCGGCGTTCAACGCCAAGAAGGTCATGGCCGGCAAATCCATTCTCAGCATCCCCGGCACTGGCACCGACCCGTTCTACGTTCAGATGAACAAGGGCATGGCCGACGCCGCCTCGGCAGTCGGCTATAAGTTCAAGGTGTGGAACAACCAGGGCCAGCTCACGCAGTATCAGCAGGGCCTCTCGGCGGCCATCACGCAGAAGTACTCCCTCGTCGACCTGCTGGCCGGTCCCGACCCGAACGCTCTCAAGCCGCAGATCGACGCCGCAAAGTCGGCCGGGGTCCTCGTCGTTTCGTCCCATCTCTCGGGCATCGAGCAGACCGTGCCGAACGTCAGTGCCAACCTGCCCGTCGACTACAACAAGGCGGGACGGCTGCTCGCCGACTGGGTCATCACCAAGGACCCCTCGGCGCATGTCCTGGTGATCGTCTCCGACGAGATTGTCTCGACCGGAGCCATGAGGACCGGCATCAGCTCCGAGTTCGGCACGTACGGCCCTGGCATCAAGTTCACCTTCGTGAACGTTCCGATCCCCGACTGGGGCACCAAGATCAAGCCTACCGTGCAGTCGGCCATCGTGGCTGACCCGCAACTCGACTACATCGTCTGCATCTACGACAGCATGTCCGAGTTCGTCACGCCGGCGATCCAGGCCACCAACTCTGTCGGCAAGGTCAAGGTCATCGGCTTCAACGGTACGCCTTTCGTGCTCGACCTCGTCCGCACGGGCAAGGTCGAGATGGACCTGGGCGAGAGCCTGGACTGGGCCGGCCATGCGATCGCCGACGCTGAGATGCGGCTGATCGGCGGCATGGGCACCGTGAAGAGCATGAACATCCCGTTCCGCCTCTTCACCAGCACAAACGCGGCGGAGGCCGGCGTCCCGGCGAACTTCTCCCAGGGCTATGGCCAGTACAAGCCTCAGTACTACAAGCTCTGGGGCCTCTCGCAGTAAATAGCGGACTCGCGGTAACGGAGCGCTAGGCAGCAGGAGACAAGGCCGTGGACCAGACACTCGTCGTGCGGAATCTGTCCATGACGTTCGGCGGACAGAGAGCGCTGGACGATGTCAGCCTCAGCATACGACGTGGAGAGGTCCACGGCCTTGTCGGCCAAAACGGTTGTGGCAAGTCGACGCTCATCAAGATCCTGGCCGGCTATCACCACCCCGACCCGGGCGGCGAACTCGAAATCGACGGTCGCCCCGTCAAGCTGCCGGTGCGCACCGGCTCCGCCTCCGAGCTCGGACTCAGTTTCGTCCATCAGGATCTGGGGCTTCTGCCCTCGCTGACGGTGGTCGAGAACTTCCGGGCCTGGCGGATCTCGACGACATCCGAGTGGTTCATACGGTGGGGCCAGGAGCGCAAGCGGACCGCAGAGGCTTTTGCCCGGTTCGGCGTCGAGATCGATCCGCGAGCGCGCATAACAGACCTGCCCGCGGTGCAGCGCGCTCTCGTGGCGATCGTAAGGGCGCTTGACGACCTTGGCGAGTACACCAAGAACGACGACACGCGCGGTGGGCTGCTGATCCTCGATGAGCCGACGGTCTTTCTGCCGCGGTCCGACAGGGACCGTCTTTTCGACGTGGTTCGCAAGAGCGTGGCGCTCGGGGCGAGCGTGCTTTTCGTGTCGCACGACCTCGACGAAGCCTTGGCGGTCACCGACCGCGTTACGGTGCTTCGCGATGGCCGAGTCGAAGGAACGGTGACGAGTGCCGAAACCGAAAAGGACCAGCTCGTCGAGCTGATCATCGGCAGGCGCCTCGAGGCCTTCGAGGCATCCCACCGGACGCACACCGTCGGCGAGGGCAGCCACGTGTCCGTCGCCGACGTCTGCGGCGGCACTATCAAGAACGTTTCATTCGCCTTGAATGAGGGAGAAGTCCTCGGCCTTATCGGCCTCGTAGGTAGCGGATTCGAGGAGCTGCCGTACCAGATGTTCGGAGCCACGCCCGCTGTCAGCGGCCGCATGACCATCGCCGGCGCCGACCACGACCTGGCCACCATGTCGCCTGCGGCCGCCATCAAGGCCGGCATGGCGCTCATCCCGGCCGACAGGCAGGGCTCCGCCGGAGTAGGTTCGCTGCTCGTCCGCGACAATGTGATGCTGCAGGTCATCGACCAGTACAGACCCTACCGTCTCGAACGGGGGCGTTATCTCAAGGACGCGCGGGGGGCCTTGCATCAGTACGACGTCCGCCCGCCCGAGCCGATGATGGACTTTCAGGCTTTGAGCGGTGGCAACCAGCAGAAGGTCGTCCTGGCGAAATGGCTGCAGGCCGCACCGAAGGTGCTCCTGGTCCACGAGCCCACCCAGGGCGTCGACGTAGGGGCGAGACTGCAGGTGTTCGAGACCATCACACGCGCCGCCGCCAAGGGTATGTCGGTCGTGTGCGCAAGCTCCGACTACGAGCAGCTCGCGGCGATCTGCGACAGGGTACTGGTCTTTCACGACGGACAGATCATGTCCACGCTGGTCGGGGACGAGATCACCAAGGATCGAATCACGGAACAATGCTACATGAGCGCCAGGACGGTCAGGCCAGACGAGGATACGAGGGTCCCAGCATGAACCAAGTCAGCCCAGGGTCGGCAGGCGGGCCCCTAGAGCCCGTCGAGAACAGGCCTCAGCCGGCGAAGAAGAGTCTCAATCTCGGCGACTATGCCGAGCGTTTCGCTCTCGTTGGCGCTTGGCTCGTCGTGATCGTCGTCTTCAGCATTCTGGCGCCCCACACATTCTTCAATGTGCGCAACTTCACGACGATGTTCGGCACGCAGACGACTCTCGTCATGCTGGCCTTGGCGCTGCTGATACCCCTTACGGCCGGCGACTACGACCTCTCTGTGGCGGCCACGCTGACCATGTCGGGCATGGTCGTCGCCGTGTTGAACGCAAACCACGGCGTGCCCATCGGCGTGGCGATCGTCATCGCACTCGCCCTCGGCGCCCTGATCGGTCTCGTCAACGGGTTCTTCGTCATGGTCTTCGACATCGACCCGTTCATAGTGACGCTGGGCACCGGTACCGTGATCCTGGGGCTCACGCTGTGGATCAGCGGCTCACAGACCATCAGCGGCGTATCCAACTGGCTGAGCAGCTGGGTCGTGGAGCGTCGGCTGTTCGGCATATCGCTCGAGTTCTACTACGGGCTGCTGCTGTGCGTGCTCCTGTGGTACATATTCGACTTTACGGCCATAGGCCGCCGCATTCTCTTCGTCGGACGGGGCACGAACGTCGCCCGCCTGAGCGGGATCCGCGTCGGGCGCGTGCGCTGGGGGTGCTTCGTCGCCGCCGGGATCATAGCCGCAGCCGCCGGAGTCCTGTACACCGGAACGGCCGGGGCGTCAGACCCGACTTCCGGTTCGACCTTCCTGCTTCCCGCGTTCGCCGCGGCGTTCCTGGGAAGCACCACGATCACCCCCGGCCGCTTCAATCCGTGGGGCACGTTCATCGCTGTCTACTTTCTGGCGACGGGCATCACCGGCCTGGCGATCCTGGGCGTGCAGACGTGGGTCC
>PLTW01000063.1 GCA_003164655.1 Actinomycetota bacterium | reverse complement strand
AGGCGCCGGTACCACCCCTCGATCTCAGCGATCGAGGGGTCGGCCGGCGCCCCCCGCCGCGCGCTGGCAAAGCAGATCGGGCATTCGAGGTCGCAGCGCGCGGTCACCTCGAGCAGCACGCAGCACGTCTGCCGCGCGTGACCTGGGCACAAGCCGCACGCCTGCGGGCAGTCCGGGTTCTCGGGCGGATCGCAGCAGCTCGGCCCCGCCCCGGCCCGGCGCCACTCGTCGTAGTCGGGCGGGCCCCGCCAGACCAGCGCCCGCGCCGCGCCGTGCTCGGGGCAGGTGCGCTCCAGCCACACTTCGTCGCCGCGCCGGACCACCGCCGCCGGAAGACGACGCAGGCACTGGGGGCACAGGCTCGTGGTCCGGTTGTCGCTCGTGCAGCTCACGCGAGGACGCTCCACCCTACCGCGTCAGCCGGCAAGCAGGCCGTGGGTCTGCAGGATCGTCCTGGCCTCGGCGTAGGTCGCCGCGATCATTCCCGGGCAGCGCGTGAATTGCACCGAAGGGTCGTCGCCGGTCAAGACATCACAATCGATCATCTCGTACTCGCCGCGAAACCAGTCCACGAGCTCCGCCACCAGAACGCCGTCGGGACGGTCTCCAGCGAGGATCGCCATCGCCAGGGCGCCGCCGGTGAGAGCGCCACACACGAGACCGTCGTAGAGACCCACGCAGAGCGCGCCGACGGCTTCGACCATCTGGGCGTTGTCCTGGCCGCGCTCCTCCAGCGCGAGCTGCACCATGATCTGGGTGCAGCACCGTCCCCGCAGGAGGAGCTCGTTGACTCTGACGTCAAGATCGTGCACCATGCGCTCCTTTTGCCTTCGTCGTTGCCGCGCTCGTCGCCGCCCGGTCGTCGGGAGCCCGCGCGACACAGGCGAAGTAGCCGAGACGGCGCCCGGCCTGCCCGGCAGGTGGGCGCGCCGCTATGGCCTGTGCCTGCCCGGCGGAGCTCCCGGGCGCCGCCGCCATATCCCAGAACAGCCGCGCCAGCGCGCCAGTGTGATCCTCCCAGGTCTCGGCCTCGAGGCCGGCGCCCGCCAGGAGCGCCTCGACGGCATCCTGGCGTCCCAGACTCGGCAGCGCAGCGCGCGGTCGAACGGGGTGGTCGCCACGATCGTACAGGTCGGTCAGGACCACGCACCCCCCGCCCGACAGCACGCGGACCATCTCGCGCAGCGCCGCAGGCGCGTCCGGCAAGGTCGACAGGACACATTCGCCCAGCACGGCGTCGAACGCGCCGGCCACGAACGGCAGGTCTTCGGCCCGGCCGGCCGCGAAGTCGAGATCGGGCCGGGCCGCCCGTGCCCGCGCGATCTGCGCCGGCGACGCGTCGATCCCGACCGGCCGCAGCTTGAGTCGATCCGCGAGGTGGGCGGCGGTGGCGCCGCTCCCGCAGCCGACGTCGAGCACACGGGCGCCCCGCGGCAACCGCGCCAGGCCGACGATCCGCTCGGTGAGCTCGAGGCCGCCGGGTCGCAGGCAGGTGGCGCCCGGCGCCGAGCAGGCCGCACCTGGCGCCGGCGACTCGCCGGTCACGGCGAGACCGACGCCAGGCATGAGGCCCGCGCCGGGATCGCTCATGATGCCCTCCGCGATGCGGCCTCGCCACGGTCCCAGTAGACCTTGCGCGAGAACCGCTGCAGCTCGGGCGTGCCGCCGCCGTGCCGCACCGCTCGCAGCACACGCCCAGCATCGACCGGCACCATGCCGGCGAGCACATCGACGTGCACATGGGCAAACGCCTCCGGGATCAGCGGCGTGCTCGGACCAAGGAGTGCGATGCGCACCCCCGGCGCGGCCTGTCCGAGCAACTCCTCCGCCGTGTCGTTCAGCAGCGCGGTCGACGTCATGATCAGCGCCTCGGCCCAGTCGCCGAGGCGCTCCCCGAACGTGCGCTGATCGCCGATGCCCAGAGCCGCGTCGACGACCGCGACCTCGGCGCCGAGCTCCTCGAGGACCTTCGCGACCGGCGCAAAGAAGCCCACCATCGCGACCTTCGTGCCACGCGCGACACGCAGGCCCCGCACGAGCGCGCCCGCCGGTCCTTCGTCGGCCGGGAGACGGCCGGCGGCCGCATGATTCAGCGCGTTCACCGTCGCCAGCCCGACGCTGCGCTCGAAGCCGTCGGCGCTAAGGAGGCGTTCGAGTAGCTCCGTCGCCGGCGCGCCCTCGGCGTCGTCCCAACCGCGCATGAACGAGCAGCAGGCCTTCTCGTCGAACCAGGTGTAGGCGAGCCCGAGACCGCCGTCGTCAATCGCGACGGCCGTGTACCCCAGCCCAATGGTGAGGTCGGTCACTCGCGCCTGGGCCGCGCGCTGGGCACAGGCGTCGTGGAGCCGCCGCATCACGTCCATCATGCGCCGCTCACTTGTCTTCCAGAGCCAGTTCGACCTGGCGCATGCGTCCGGTGGCGAGTCCTTCGGTGATCAGGACGAGGCCGTGCTCCAGACACGTCGGCAGCTTCACCGGAAAGCCGGCCACGAGGTAGGAGAGCGTCACCGAGCGCGGCTCCAGGGCGTGGTCGCCTTTGGCGCAGTGCCAGACGCGGCCGTCGTCTTCTTCGAGAGCTCCGGCCGCCGGCCACGGCGGCGGCTTGATGTCCATCCGGTGACTGTAGGCGCTGTACACGACGAAACGGTCGCCACGCGGGGCGTACTCGACCCAATAGGTGACGGCGCCGATCGACCGGGCCGCGAGCAGGTGTCCGCTGTCCGGCTCTATGAAGCGGTTTCCCGACTTTTGGGCGTGCACGATCACCTCATGGACCTCGTCGGGACGAATGTACCGCTGCTCGAGGAGCTCCTCCACCGCCGGCGCCAGCACCAGGTCGTCGCGCCGGCTCGGCCCGAAGGCGGAACCTTCGCGCCAGAGGTCGGCAAGCAGCCGTCGCTTGAGGGCGACTCGCTGTGCGGAGCGCTGCGTGAGCACCGGTCCACGGCGCTCGGCCCGCTCGTCGTAGGCCTCACCGAAGACGAGGTCGAGGACGTGCACAGAGCGCTTGCCCCTGGCCGCGAAGCGGTCGCGGCACATGGCGCAGTAGGCGACGTAGTCGGCGTCGCTTTCGGCGATGCGGCGATCGACGACCAAATCGCCCATCTCCCGATTGGCATAGACCATGAGGCCGCCGAACCCGCAGCATTCCGTGCGCTCGCCCGACATCTCGAGCTCGTCGACCTCGTAGCCGCAGGCCTCGACCAGGTCGCGCACGGCGCGCTGGACGCCGGTCTGATAGCGCGCCGTGCAGGCGTCGTGGACGGCGACGCGGCGCCCCGCGCCGGAGCCGGCGGCGCCATCGGGCAGCCCCACGTCGCGCAGCACCTCCCACAGCGACACCGTCTCGAACTCGGGCAGCCGCGCCGCAAAGACGGTCTCACACGTGGGACAGGCGAGGACCACGCGCGGCGAACCGAGACTCTCGAGGCGCGCGCGCAGACCGGCCAACGTGTCGTCGAAGACGGCGCCCTGACCGGCCCAGTCGGCCGGCGCGCCACAGCAGTAGAGCAGCAGCCCGGTGGCCGGCGAGTAGCGCTGCCGCAGGTACGAGTAGGCCCGTTCCACCTGCTCGGGATCGGACGCCGCGAGCTGGCAGCCGGGAAAGAACACGGCAGCGCTTTCGTCGGTGCCGGGGGCGTGGCGGGCGAGCGCGGAGTGCTCGTCGACGGCAAGCCGCAGGTCGTGGACGGCAAAGTCGAAGGCCGAGGCGGGCATCCGGCCCTGTCGGACCATCTCGCGGCGCGCGTCGCCGATCACCTCGGCCATGTCGAGGTCGACCGGGCAGACCTCGTAGCAGAGGCGGCAGCGGCTGCAGGAGTCGATCATCTTGTTGGCCGAGCGACTGCCTCTGCCCTGGGTGACGGTGAGGTTGTTGTAGATGCGCCGCGCATACTTGCCGGGGTACGCGCCGAACTTCTCCAGATACGTGCAGGCCTTGACACACTCGAGGCACTCGCATTGCAGGCAGCGCCCCGCCTCGGCGGCGGCTTCTTTGTGCGAGTAGCCGCGCGCGGGGTCGGCCGCGCTCTCGGGCGGCACGCTCGCGACATCGCTCAGGTTGACGATCAGACCCGTCGCAAAGCCGCCGCGGTCACCGCGGGACGCCCCGAGGGACACGCGCTGCAACTGCCGGTCGATCGACAGCGCCGCCCGGCGTCCGTCGGCGATCGAGGCGATGGGCGACCACGGCTCGGATGGTCGCAGAATGCTGCCGCCGCAGTAGGTCCCCGGCTTGCTGGTCGCCAGCGTGACCGGGTCGACGGCGATCCTGCCCTGCTCGTCGAGGGCGTAGCCGAGGGCGGCGCCGGCATCGGCCTCGGGGGCGCCCATGGCCAGGTACACGGCGTCCACCTCGGGCGCCAGAGCGGCGAGCCCGTTCTCTCCGCGAGGCCGCGTCAGCGCCACGGAAGTAAACGGTACGAGCCGCGCACCGGCCTCAGTCACGCGCGCGCAGTCCGCCTCGAGATCGGCTTCGGCAAGCAGGTGCTCGCCGAGTTCGCGGGCGTGCCCTCCGGCTGCGTCCTGCGCCTCGAAGACCACGACGGAATAGCCTTTGCGGGCAAGCTCGTACGCGGCAGTGAGACCGCTGAGGCCGGCGCCGATCACCGCGACGCCGCCCGGCTTCTCGCGGCGCGCCGCTACCGCCGACGCCGGCTCCTGCCCGTACTGCAGCGCCGCGCGCTCGAGGTCGCGGATGTGGATCGCGCCGCCGGTTTGCTCGCGTACGCAGGCCGCCTGGCAAGGGGCTTCGCAGCAGCGCGCGATCACACGGGGGAATGGCACGGCCCGCGCGAAGACGCGGCGAGCTTCGGTCCAGTCGCCCCGGCAGGCCGCGGCCAGCAGCGCCCGCGCCTCGACNNGGCCGGCGCCGACCGCCCGCCGCGCCGGCCGCCTTACGGCGGCCGGCGCATCGCTTGCGGCCCTTTAGTAGGCCTGGATGTCCTCTTTCATGGAGGCCAGGACCTTCTCGGGCAGCGCCGGCAGGTGCCGCACGCGGGCGCCGCAGGCGTCGTGGATCGCGTTGATGATCGCCGTGTGCGGCGACGTCAGCGGCGCCTCTCCACAGCCCGAAGCGCCGTAGGGGCCCAGCGGCCGCGGCGTCTCCAGGTACAGCACCGTGAGATCGTCGGTGACGTCTTTTGCATACGGGATGCCGCAGGCGCGCATCGAGGTGTGCTTCTTCAAGTCGTCGAAGTCCTCGGTGAGCGCCAGGCCGATGCCCTGCGACAGGCTGCCCCACATCTGACCGTCGACGTTCAGGCGGCTGTTGATGACGCCCACGTCGGTGCAGATGAGCAGGTGGTCGACGTAGGTCTTGCCGGTCGCCACTTCGACGGACACCTCGGCCAGAAAGACGCTGTACATGTAGTTGGCGATCGGTGCGCCCTGACCCGTGTTGGGGTCGATGAGCACGCCCATGGTCTGCGTCCAGCTNNCCGACGATCACCTGGGAGCGGCTGCCGCCGGCGCCGCCGCTGTCGGGGCACCTCGCCGTGTCGTTCATGTCGAGGCTGATCTGCTCCATGGTCAGGCCGAGCGGACGCAGCGCTTCGTGGGCGGTGCCCAGCGTGCCGCCATCGGAACCCTGGCCGTGATCCTCCCAGGTGTTGTAGATGCGCACGCCGCCGTCGGGGCGCAGTTCGGCGGCGGCGTTGGCGACGTCTTCGCCGTCGCCGCCGGCGCCGAAAATGCCCAGCGAGATGCCGACGCCCTTCTTGACCTCGGGCGTGGAGTTCTCAGCGGTGCGCTTTTTGGCCGTGTCGTAGTAGGGCTTGACCATGTCGAAGAGCTTCTTGAACGAGTAGACCTCGTACTCCTGGCCCCACGAGTAGGTGGCGCCGGGCTCGGCCAGGTTCTTGTAGCGCACCTCGAACGGGTCCATGCCCATCTTGCGGGCAAGCTCGTCGACGACGCTCTCGCCGGCGAAGAACGCCTGCGGAGAGCCCCAGGCGCGGAACGGGGAGCCCCAGGAGTGGTTGGTGCGCACCAGCTGGCCGTCGCCGCGCATGTTGGGGATGTCGTAGCCGCCGCCGCAGAACAGGCCTTTCTGCACCAGGTTGTCGCCGAACTCCATGTACGGCCCGTGGTCGCAGAGCCAGTGGTTCTCCATGGCCAGGAACTTGCCGTTCTCGTCGGCGGCGAGCTTGCAGTGATAGTAGTGCGGCGAGCGCTTGCCGGTGTAGGCGATCGACATCCAGTAGTCGTACTTGAGGTAGACCATGCGGCCGGTCGCCATGGCGGCGGCGCCCAGGAGCGCCTCCATTGTGGGGCAGAACTTGTAGCCGAACGTACCGCCGGTGTTGTTCTGGATCATGCGCAGGTTCTCGAGCTCGACGCCGAGACCCTCGTTGATCATGGCGGCGTGAAAGTTCAGGGCGACGCTCTTTGACTGGATCGTCAGACGACCCTCTTCGTCGGTGTAGGCAAAGCCGCAGTCCGGTTCGAAGTAGAGATGCGGCTGGCGCTGCAGGTAGTACTTGCCCTCGACCACGTGGGCCGCGTTCTCGAAGATCTTCTCGGTGTCCTCGCCCTTGATCAGCTGCTGGGTGAAGAAGGAGTTGGGCGTGCCGGGGTAGATCTCGATGGCGTCGTCGGCGATGGCGTCGAGGGCGCTCATGTAGGCGGGCAGCTCCTCGAGCTCGACCTTGACCTTGGGGACCGCGGCCAGGGCCTGCTCGGGCGTGTCGGCGCAGACGATGGCCAGAGCGTCGCCGTACTGGAACACCTTGGTGTCGCAGAGGATCGGCCGCTCCCAGCCGTCGGCCTTGACGTCGTCGGGGTACATGACGAGGCCGTTGATGCGGTTCCGGCCCTTGACGTCCTTGTGCGTGACCACCTTGGCGACACCGGGCATCGCCTCAGCCTCGGAGGTGTCGATGGAGAGCACGTTGGCGTGCGACACCTGCGCGTGGACGACGGCGCAGAACAGCGTGCCGGGCGGCATCTTGAGCTCGTAGTCGGCGCCGTAGTCGATCGTGCCGGTGACCTTGGCGACAGCGGACGGCCGCGGAAAGCGCGTGTTCCAGATGTGGCCGTCGGCGGGCACCTTGTACTCGAGATCGTCCCTGCTCATCTCGCCGCGCAGCACCTTGGCGGCATCGACGACGGCGTCGACCAGCGGCTTGTAACCGGTACAGCGGCACACGTTGGCGTGCTTCTGCCACCAGTCGCGGATCTCTTCGCGCGTCGGGTCGGGGTTCTGGTCGAGCAGCGCCTTGGAGGAGACGATGAACCCGGGCGAGCAGTAGCCGCACTGGGCGCCGCCGTGCAGGATCCAGGCGAGCTGCAGGGCGTGGAGCCTGTCGGGCGTGCCGATGCCCTCGATGGTCGTGATCTCCGATTCGGCCGGCACGCGCTTCATGGTCGTCGTGCACGAGCGCACGACCTTGCCGTTCAAGATCACCGAGCAGGAACCGCACTGGCCCTGGCGACAGGAGATCTTGGTGCCGGTGAGGCCGGCTTGATGGCGGATCACGTCGGCCAGCTTTTCGGTTGAATCGCACATGACGTGGGTGGGTATGCCGTTGATGCTGAGAAGCTTCCTATCCATGCATGACTCCTGGGGATGATGTTGCGGTCGCCGGCGGCGGACCGAAACGGTGGACGTTCGGCGCGCAGCGGCCCGGGTAGGGAACGGACAAAGAAACGGCTCTCTGTACTCTCACCTCTGTACTCGTGCTCCCGCGCGCTCGGCGGACGGTCGCGCGACGCGCCGGGGGCTCCGCCCCGGGCTGGCTTCGTCGCGCGAACAGACACAGTACACCTTGCGCACGTACGGCTTCATGCCCGGTGTCGCCGACGCGTGGCGTACGGCCTTCTCGACGGCGGTCGTGTCGCACGTCACGATCCCGGCCAGGGCCGTGAGAGGCAGATGAGCAAAGGCCGCGGGCACCAGCGGCGTGCTCGGCCCCATCATGATGGACCGCACACCCGGACCCGTTGCCAGGAGCAGCTCCTCTGCGCTTTCGTTCAACAGCGTGGTCGCGGTCATGATCAGCACCTCGGTCCACGAACCCAAGCGCGAACGGAACTCCAGCGGATCGCCGATCCCCAGCGACGAGTCGATGACGTCGAGCTCGACCCCCAGGCCGGGGAGCGCGCGCACCAGCGGCGGACAGTAGCCCACCATGGAGACGCGCGTGCCGGCGCGCATGTCCGCGAGCTGCAGCGAGAGGCTCAAGGGCGCGCCCGTGTCGTCGGCCAGGCCACCCGCCCGGTGGTGATGCAGCGCGTTCACGGTCGCCAGGCCGATGCTGCGCTGGAAGGGATCGTCGCTCAGGAGGCGCTCGAGCAGCACAACGGCGCCGTCGCCCTCGACGTCGTGGTAGCCGTTGCCGTAGTTGCGCCGCTCCTTGTCGTCGACCCACGTGTACGACAGCCCAAGGCCGCCGTCGCCGGTCGCGACCGCCGTGTAGCCCAGACCTACGGTGAGCGACGTCACGGTCGTGGCGGCCGCCAGCGGCAGCGACTCCTCGTACAGGCGTCGTATCAGATGCATGCGACCCTCACTGCTCCCCAACGGCGCGCTCGACTGCGGCCGCCTTGCCGGTTGCCGATCAGTCAGACACAAGCACGAGGCCGCAAGCCGACCACCTCCGCAGCTTCACCGAGAAGCGCGCTCACAGGCACGCGATGGCCGCCGTGCGGTCCCTGCATTCTAGTCGTTGTTCACCCGCGAACACAACGCAGGCGATGTGTACACCGCGACGGCCCGGAAGCGGCGGGTATGGACAACACGGCGCGTCCCTGCGGGACGCGCCGTGTTGTCCAAGGCTGGGAGCGGCGACGATCGCGCCGGCCGTCAGACGGCCGTTGCCGCACTCACCAGCGCGGTCTCGGCCACCTTTTCGATGCGCACCGCGCAGACCTTGAACTCGGCCGTCTTGGTCACCGGGTCGAAGGCGGCGTTGGTGAGCTCGTTGACCGGTGATTCCTTGTAGTGGAAGGTCATGAACACGACGCCCTCGGGCACCGTGTCGGTGACTGTCACGTGCGTCGTGATCGAGCCCCGCCGCGAGGTGACCCGCGCCATGTCGCCTTCGCCCAGCGCCAGGGCCGCGGCGTCGATCGGGTTGATCTGCGCAAGCTCGTGCGGGCGCAGGCCCTCGAGGTTGGCCGAGTACCTGGTCATGATGTTGTAGTGGTAGAGCATGCGCCCGGTGGTGAGCAGGATCGGGTACTCTTCGCTGCACAGCTCGGCCGGCGCCTCGTACTCGATGCCCTGCAACAGGCCCTTGCCGCGTGTGAAACCGTTGGCGTGCAGGAACTTCGTGCCGGGATGATCGGTGTCGGGACAGGGCCACTGCAGCCCGGTCTTGTCGATGCGCTCGTAGGTGATGCCGGCGTAGCTGGGCACAAGGGAGCGCATCTCGTCGAAGATCTCCTCGGGCGAGTCGTAGTGCATCTCGTGACCCAGGCGGCAGGAGAGGTCGGCGATGATCTGCCAGTCGGCGCGGCACTGCCCCGGCGGCTCGACCGCCTTGCGCACGCGCTGCACGCGGCGTTCGGTGTTGGTGAAGGTGCCGTCCTTTTCTGCATAGCAGGCGGCCGGCAGAAACACGTCGGCGTACTTGGCCGTCTCGGTCATGAAGAGGTTCTGAGCGACCAGGAACTCGAGGCTGTCGAGGGCCTTGCGCACGTGGTTGGCGTCGGCGTCGGTGAGCGCCGGGTCCTCGCCCATGACGTACATCGCCTTGAGCTTGCCGTAGACGGCCATGTCGAGCATCTCGGGAATGCGCAGGCCCATCTTGTCGCTCAACTTCACGCCGTAGGCCTGCTCGAAGAAGGCGACGTTTGCGGGGTCGCCGATCGACTTGTAGCCGGGGAACACGTTGGGCAGGGCGCCCATGTCGCAGGAGCCCTGCACGTTGTTCTGGCCGCGCAGCGGGTTGACGCCGGCGTTCTCGACGCCGATGTGCCCGGTGACCATGGCGAGGTTCGCCAGGTTCATGACGTTGGCGGTGCCCGTCGTGTGTTCGGTGATGCCCAGCGTGTAGAAGATGCCGGCCTTGGGCGTGTGGGCGTAGAGCTCGGCGGCGGCGTGGATCTGCTCGACCGGCACGCCGGTGATCTGGCTGACCCTTTCGGGCGGGTACTCCCGTACGACCTTCCAGAGGTCGTCGAAGCCCTCGCAGCGCTCGTCCAAGTAGGCCTTGTCGTGCCAGTCGTTGCTGATGATCAGGTAGAGCAGGCCGTTGACCAGGGCGTTATCGGTCCCCGGCTTGAGCCGCAGCCAGAGGTGCGCGTAGTCGGCCAGCTCGGTGCGTCGCGGGTCGACCACGATCAGCTTGGCGCCGCGCAGCGTGGCGCGCTTCATCTTGTTGCCGATGATCGGGTGCGCCTCGGGGGCGTTGGAGCCGATGATGAACAGCACGTCGTTGAACTCGATCTCGCCGATCGAGTTGGTCATCGCGCCTGAACCCAGCGTGGCGGCCAGACCGGCCACCGTAGGAGCGTGTCAGGTACGGGCGCAGTGATCGATGCTGTTCGTGTTCAGACCCGCGCGCGTGAGCCGTTGCAGCAGGTAGTTCTCTTCGTTGGTGCAACGCGCCGAGGAGAGCACGGCGAGGGCGTCGGGACCGTCGCGATGCTTGATCTCGAGGAACTTCGCGGCCACCAGACTGAGCGCTTCGTCCCAGCTCGCCGGCTCGAAGACACCGTCGCGCTTGATCAGCGGCGTGGTTATGCGGTCGGGACTCGAGATCAGGTCGCTATGAAAGCGGCCCTTGACGCACAGAGAACCGGCGTTCACGGGGGCGTCGTAGTTGGCCGTGACGCCGACGACCGCGCCGTCGTGGACGTTGAGGTCGAAGTTGCAGCCCACACCGCAGAACGGGCAGGTGGTGCGCACCTTTGTGCGCTGCCAGCTGCGCGTGCCCTTGAGCTGCTTGTTGACCAGGGCGCCGGTNNCCGGCGAAGTCGACGGCGTTGGTGACCTGGACCTCGGCGCAGACGCGCACGCACTTGCCGCAGAGGATGCACTTGTTCTGGTCGCGCTGGATGAGGTGGTTGTCGTCGTCGAGCTCGAGACACTTGGTCGCGCCCTTGAAGCTGGTGTGCTCAACGCCGTAGCGGTAGCAGTACTCCTGCAGCAGGCAGTCGCCGGCCTTCTCGCAGATCAGGCAGTCCTGGGGGTGGTCGGAGAGCAGCAGGTCGAGCACCGTGCGCCGGGCATCGACGACCGTCTCGGACTCGGTGTAAACGACCAGGCCGTCGGCCACCGGCGTGGAGCAGGCGGCGGCCAGGTTGGGCCGGCCCTCGATCTCGACGCTGCACAGCCGGCAGGCGCCGAAGGTGGTCAGGGTCTCGTCGTAGCACAGGGCCGGGATCTCGATGCCCAGAACGGCCGCCGCATCCAGGATGGAGGTGCCGGGCGGTACACTGACTGCCTGCCCGTCGATCTCAAGCTCGACCATGGTTCATCCCTCCGCGTCACCGGGAACAGCTTCAGCGCGCCGGCGAGTCGTGCCTGGCCTCCTCGAGCTGCCCGAGTGACTGAGGGCCTGCACCGGCGTCCCGGCGCGACTCGCTTCGCAGTGTTTCGGATTGTAGCCGCTATCGCGGCGTCGCGCCAACGCCGCCGGGCGCGAGCTCAGCGCTACAGTCCTGCGGCTCCTCAGCCGGGGCGCTTTCCTGCGCGACGTAGGGCTGATCGCCGAAGTGCCACTCGAAGAGCATCTCGAGCACGTGGTCGGCGTCGCGCGTGAAAGCCTCGAAGCGCAGCAGCAGGAGCCGGCCGTCCCCGGTGAGACGTGAGCCGCCGCCGCTGGGCCCGCCCGTGCGTCGTTCGAACAGACCGACGCCCAGGCGCTGCTCGACCTCGTGCACAATACGCCAGGCCTTGCTGTAGGCCATGCCCATGTCCTTGGCGGCCCGGTTGAGCGACCCAGTCTCGTCGACGCGCCACAGCAGCTCGTAGGTGCCCGGCCCGAACATGCGCACGCCGGCTTCCTGTAGCCATACACGCTGCGCGGGACGGACCTCTCGCGCCGCTACGGGCTGGTCGGGCGTGGTCGCTGCCGGCTGAGCGCGGTTGTGCGACCGCGAGCCGCCGTGGGCCCGGTGACCGCTACCCGCTGAGTCGCCGCTGCCGGCCATGCCTGCCTCCTGTTCCCTGGTCGTTCAGCATGCGGCTGGCTTGCCATATGCGACTCGGCGCCGGCGCCGCGGCGCGGCCTACGGCCAATCCGAGAAGTGCTTGCGAAACAGCCCTTCCAGGTCGCGATCGACGTCGGCCAGCAGAGCCTGATAGCGGCGCAGGAGCTCCTCGCCCCGAGGGCTGACCTGCGACCCACCGCCTCGCAGGCCGCCGACGCGGCGCTCGAGCAGCGAGAATCCGAGACGCTCTTCGGCCGCCCTCAAGGTGCGCCACGCCTTGTTGTACGACATGCCCATGTGGGCCGCGGCGCGACTGAGCGATCCTTCCGTCTGCACGAGACTGAGCAGGGCGGCCGGGCCTTCTCCGAAGGCCCGGCCGCCGGCGTCGAGCCACACCCTGTACGCCAGTCGCATCGCAGTGATCCCCCGGTCCGCGTTTCCTGCCGCCAGGCGGCGCCGACCCGCCTCCACACACGCCGGAGACGGCAACCACGCATCAGCCTACTCCTTTCGCCGTCACCCAGACGAACACCTCGCCGGCCCCGTCCGCTACGCGCAGACCGAGCGCCGCGTCGGGCGGCGGTCGTCGAGGCATTCACGCGCCGACCGGCTCTCGCACTATCATGGGTAAGAGCAACGAATGCGGCCAGGTCACGCGCGGGCAGCGACGAAGGAATGACATGGACACGCAGAACGGCATTCTCATAGCGCAGTCGTGCGCGCCCGACGCGCGCGAGGCCGTGAGGGAGTTCCACGCCGCGGTCGCGCGCCCGGACACGGCGCTGGTGATCTTCTTCTGCTCCGACGAGTACGACCGCGACGAGCTGGCCGCCGAGATGAGCCGTCTGTTTGCCGGCGTGCCGGTCGTCGGCTGCACGACCGCGGGCGAGATCGGACCGACCGGCTGCCGCGACCACAGCATCGCCGGCGTGAGCCTCGCCGCCCACGTCTGCACGGCCGTGACCGGCTGCATCGAGCATCTGCAGCAGTTCGAGATTGCCACGGGCCGGGCCTTTGCCCAGGATCTGCTCTGCCGGCTGGAAGCCGTCGCACCGGGGGCCGCCGGGCAGCACAGCTTCGGCTTCCTGCTGGTCGACGGGCTGTCCGTGCGCGAAGAGCTCGTCGCCCACGCGCTGCAGGAGGCCCTGGGCGGGATCCCGGTGGTCGGCGGCTCGGCGGGCAACGGACTCAGCTTCGGCAGCACCTACGTCTACTGCGATGGCCGCTTCTTTGCCGACAGCGCCGTTCTGGTGCTGGCCAGCACTCCCCTGCCCATCAGGACCTTCAAGACGCAGCACTTCCTGCCCACCGACGAACGACTCGTGGTCACCGAGGCCGACCCCGCTCAGCGCCTCGTGAGCGAGATCAACGGGCTGCCGGCCGCCGCGGAGTACGCGCGCACACTCGGTAGAGCGGCGCGCGATCTCGGCCCCCTCCAGTTCGCTTCGTCGCCGGTGGTGGTACTGATCGACGGCGACTACTACGTGCGCTCCATCCAGAAGGCCAACCCCGACGGCAGTCTCACGTTCTTCTGTGCCATCGAGGCCGGAGTCGTGCTGCGCGTGGCCAGGGGCGTGGACCTCGTCGCCAACCTCGAGGACACCCTCGCCCAGTTACGGTCGCAGATCGGCCCGCTGCAGCTCGTTCTCACCTGCGACTGCATCCTGCGCAAGCTGGAGATCGTCGAAAGCGGTCTCGCGGACCGCGTCGGCGACATTCTCCGCCGCAACAACGCCGTGGGGTTCAACACCTACGGGGAGCAGTTCTGCGGCGTGCACGTCAACCAGACGCTGACCGGCATCGCTCTCGGCTCGCGCTCCGCGCAAGGCCGGCGGTGACTGACGCGCGACGGCCCGGCGACGGCCCTGAAGCGCCGCCGCCAGGCGGCGATCGTGAGGTGCCGCCGGGTGACGNNACGCCCCCGACGTGGCGGCCCTCGAGGCGGAGATCGTGCGGCTGAACAAGGTCGTGCGCGCCCTCATGGATCGCGCCGAATCGGCGACCAACGCTCAGGGGTCGGACTACGGTCTGTTCCAGACGACGGTCATGCTGCAACACCAGGTGCGCCTGCGCACCGAAGAAGTAGCGGCCGCATTGCGCGACAACGAGAGCATCGCGAGCGGCCCGCAGTCGTCGGCGGCGCGCGACATGCACACGCTGCGCCGCACGGCCGCGCTGCAGATCCAGTTGCTGGAGCTCGTCGTTCAGCAGAAGGACCTCGGCGAGCTCATCGACCGGGTCGCCGTGCTGCTCGATATTCCGATCATCCTGTTCGACACGCGAGGGCGCGCTCTGCACTGTTCGCGCGGCGCCGACGCGCCCGACCTCGCCGGGCGCCTGTGGGCGGCCTATGCGTCGGTTCCGGGCTCTCGCGGCCATCTGGGCACGGTCGACGACAGCGGCGGCCAGATCTACTACCGCGACATCCTGGTGCTCGATCGCGTGGAGCGCGTGCTGGCGGCGGCGGCCTCCGGCCGCCAACCGCCGGAGTTCGCCGACGCCTCACTGTCGTTTCTGCAGCAGCTCGTGACGCTCGACGTGCTGCGCCGCCGCGACGAGCTGGCCATGCGCCAGCGCGAGCGCCGCCGTCTTCTGCGCGACGTCCTGGCCGGCGGCGGCGCCAGCGACGAGCTGAGCAGCCGTCTGCAGGAGCAGGGTTTCGACGACAGGGGCGCTTGGCGGATCACGGTCGTCGAGCTGACGTCGGCGCAGGCGGCGCCGACTCAGGCCCCCGGCGCTCGGGCCACGAAGCGGCTCGTCGACCGGCTGCTACGGGCGGTCGAGGAAGTCGTCAACCGCCGCCGGACGCCGTTTCTGAGCATGCCCATGGGGTCGCTGGCGGTGATCCTTGCCGCACTTCCCGACCACGAGACGGCCACCGCGCGCGCCCTGCTGGCCGACCTGCACAAGGCGGCCGCTCAGGCGGTCTCTCCCGAGCACGTCGTCGTCGGGTGCTCGGCCGCACTGACGGCAGCGGCAAACGCACCGCGTGGTCTGCAGCAGGCTCATGCCGCCTGCATCGCGGCCCGTCGCGACCCGTCTGCCGGCGGCACGGTCATGTTCGACGAGCTAAGTGGACAGTTGCGACTGCTCGACGGACTCGATGAGGAGGGCTTGGCCGACATCGTGCGGCGCACGTTCACGCCTCTGCTCGACTACGACGCCCGTCACCGCACCAGGCTCTACGAGACCCTCCACACGCTGTTCGAGCACCATCTCGCCGTCCAGGAGACCGCGGACGTGCTGCACATCCACCGCAACACACTGCAGAAGCGCCTGGCGCACGTCGAGCGGCTCCTGGGGATCGACCTTGGCGAGCTCGACGACATCGTCGACGTCCGCCTCGGCCTGCACGCCGCCGAGCTGCTCGGCAAGCGCCCGTCCTAGCCGCCAGCGCCCTTCTCAGGCCGCCGCTGCCCGACCCGGATGGTGTGCGCGCGACCATCTTTGTGCCGCAGAAGTGGTCGCGAGTCGACTCGATTCTCTGCGCGACAGGCCTCATCGTCTGATACGACAGGTGCTCGCCGACACGAGTCACGCCGGCGGCCGACGGCCGCCGGGGATGCGCACAAACGGCATCCAGCTCAGATGACAAGCGCGGCAGCGGGCATCTAGGTCTCATGGCGGCACGCAGCCGCCCAACCACGCGGAGGAGGCATCGATGAGTAAAGTCTATGCACCACCCGGGACCCCCGGCAGCGTCGTCACGGTCAAGCCCCGCTACGACAACTTCATCGGCGGCAAGTGGGTCGCTCCGGTGAACGGCCAGTACATGGCCAACGTCAGCCCGGTCACCGGCAAGGTGTTCTGCGAGGTGGCCAAGTCGACGGCCGCCGACGTCGAGCTCGCCCTCGACGCCGCCCATGCCGCCAAAGACGCCTGGGGCGACGCCTCGCTGGCCGAGCGGGCCGCGGTCCTCAATGCGATCGCCGATGCCCTCGAGGCCAACCTCGAGATGCTGGCCGTGGCCGAGACCTGGGAGAACGGCAAGCCGGTGCGTGAGACGCTGGCGGCCGACGTTCCCCTGGCCATCGACCACTTCCGTTACTTCGCCGGCGCTACCCGGTCGCTCGAAGGCAGGACCACCGAGATCGACAAGGACACGGTGGCCTACCACTTCCACGAGCCGCTCGGGGTGGTGGCACAGATCATTCCGTGGAACTTCCCGATCCTGATGGGTGCCTGGAAGCTGGCGCCGGCACTGGCGGCCGGCAACACGGTGGTGC
>PLTW01000085.1 GCA_003164655.1 Actinomycetota bacterium | reverse complement strand
ATTCGAATTCCGTTGGGGGCACCACTTCCCACCTTCCCTGTGGCGCCGTCTCAAGCGGAAAAGTCCTGCACCGCCGGATGCCACACGGTATTGACTCAGTGCGAGAGCGAGCACACAACGCCAAGACAGCCAGCGTCGTGCCAACGCAAGCGGCGCGCCTCGATGTGCGCCTCGGCGCGCCTCGGTGGAGATGGGACTCCTCCGGGGGAAGAGCGGCGCTGCCGCCCTTCCCCCGCGAGAGTGTGCTTGAGACCGTCGAACTCGGGAATCAAGATGACAGTGCGTACTGCCGACAACTGTCGACAGTAGTTGACATCGACTGATACACGCTGTGCTACACTCAGCCCCGCGAAGGGGAGAGACAAAGGGGCGCCGCCATGAGCATGGTCATGCAAGTTCGTCTGCCTGATGACGAGGCTGAGTTCGTCCGTCAACGAGCGCAGAACGGGAAGACCAAAAGCGACGTTCTGCGTGAGGCCGTCGCGTGCCTCAGGGCCCAGGAGACGAACGCACTGATGCTCGAGGGATACCGCGAGATGGCGGCCTTTGATCTCGAGCTCGCGGAGGCCGATATCGGGGCCGGCGCTGACTCTCTGCCCGAGTGGTAGGCCATCCGCGGCGCGGCGAGGTCTACTGGGTCGACTTCGGCAATCCCCAGGGCAGCGAGCAGGGGTACCGTAGGCCAGCGCTCGTTATTCAGAATGACCTCGGCAACCAGGCCTCATCGGTGACCATCGTCGCCGCGCTTACTTCTCAGTTGCCCAAGAAAGCCTATCCGTTCCACGTTCGGGTCGAGCCGCCTCTCCTTCCAAAGGAGGGCGTGGTCCTGTGCGAGCAGCTGAGAACCGTAGCCCTTACCCGCCTCGAGGGCCCTCCGATGGCCATGCTGCCGCAGTCGCTCATGGACGAGGTCGACGAGGCCCTCGCACACTCTCTGGGCCTACGCTAACAGAGCAGGGCCAGCAAGTACGCGAGCACGACTGCCGAGAGCACCGCGACCCCGCCGAAAAGCAGGCACGAGGATACGGAGCAGCACTACATGTTCTTGTAGGTGCTGTAGGCCTCCATGAAGGTCGGGAATCCGCACGTGGGAATGACGAGCAGGAGCGAGTGCATTATCTCGGCCTCGGGAATCCCGGACTCGCGGGCGGCCACGACATGCGTTTCCAGCGCTCGCTGATGATGACTGGCAGCGGATATCGCTACCTTCAGCAATGTCCGCACGCGTGCATCGAGCGGGCCGCCGTGCTGGTGCAGCGCCCGGCCGCTGGCCTCGATTCCCTCGTAGAGCTCAGGAAACTCCGACTTGAAGACCGTCAGGATCTCATGCACGTCTTCCATGACCCGCCTCCTTTGCCCCGGTCTGTCGGCGACCGGAGCAGTCGCCCCGCGGCGTCGCCGGCCCGCGCCAGTGGCGAGGTTGCGTTCATTGTGCGCCGGCCGTCACGCCCAGCCTCATCATGCCGGAGTCAACGGTGGAGGGCAACGCTGTCGGCTTCACAAGTCGCCCGCGGGCTTCTCCTACGGGCTCACGGTCTCTCATGACCACCTCGCCACGCAAGATCGAGACGACGGGGGCGCCGTGAACAGCCGTTCCTTCCCAGGGGGTGTGTCGCTGCTTGCTGTGAAGAGCTTCTCCGCGAATTGTCCACTGCATTGACGGATCGACCAGAGTCATGTCGGCGTCTGATCCAGGCTCAAGAGCGCCCTTTCCGGGATAGAGCCCGTACAGCCGGGCCGTACCTTCGCTCAGTATCCAGCTCAGCCGTTCCGCCGTTATCTGACCCGAGCACATGCGATCGAGCATCAACGGCACCATCGTCTCTACCGCGACCATTCCCGCGGGGGCGTGGCTGAAGGGCAGCGACTTGTCTGCGAGCGTATGCGGGGCATGGTCAGACCCCATCGAGGTGATCGTCCCATCGCGGACGCCCTGCCAGAGAGCCTCCTGGTCGCGACGTGTGCGCACAGGGGGGAACGCTTTCATCGCCGAGTCTCGACCTTTGCAGTCCTCGGCGACGAAGGTGAGATAGTGGGGACACGTTTCGGCACTGACCGAGATGCCGTCACCGATTGCCGCGCTGACGAGATGCACCGCCCGTTCCGAGCTGATGTGCGCCACATGAAAGCGGCAGCCCGTCGCTCGTGCCAACTCGATGCCCACGGCGACAGAGCAGGCCTCGGCAACGTCGGGGCGCGCCACTACCAGCTCCGAGTAGGCAGTCGGCGCGTGCCCCAGCTGACGCTGGGCCACGTCGAGGATCTCGCGGTCCTCACAGTGGGCGGCCAGAAGTCCGCGCGCGCCGGCGATCGCCTGAAAGACCTGGATCACCTCGCCGTTCGTCGCGGGCGCGATCATGTCCGCGGCAGCGTAGTCGTCGGTGTTGTAGACCAGCCGCAGCGTCTGGCGGTCGAGCGCATACCCCCAGAACAGCTTCATGGCCACCGCTCCTTCGGCGAAGAGCCCGGCGATCTCGCCGACATTGGACAGCCCGAGCGATAGCGCCCAAAGGCCAAAATCGACGAAGGCTACTTCGCCATGCTCACTCGCCCTCTGGCGGAACGACGGCACATCGGTCACTGGCGGAACGGCGTTGGGCATGACCAGGACGGTCGTGACGCCACCGGCGGCGGCGGCGCGCGTCGCGTGGGCGAAGTCTTCTTTTTGTGTGTCCCCGGGGTCGCGCGTGTGAACGTGAGGGTCGATGAAACCGGGAAACACGAGACGCCCCGAAGCATCGAGCTCTTCGTCTGCCCGCACGGGTTCGCCGGCGCCCAGAAGGGCGGCGATGCGCCCGTCCTCGCACAAGACGTCTGCTCTGCGCTGCCCGCCGGGCGATACGAGCGTGCCGCCCCGAACAAGAAGCCTCATGGGTCCGTCCTCCTGCCTGTCACACTCACTGCACGAACTGCGGCTCGGCGTGGCCTCGTGGTTCACCCCGAACCGCGCCAACGACGGCGGCCCCACCAAGGACGGCTGCCCTACGCACGCGGCTCACTCGCGCAGAACTCCGCCAGCTGCTGGACCCCGTATTCGACCTGCTCGACCGAAGATGCGAGGCTCAGTCGCACTCTCCCGTGGCCCTGGCTGCCAAAGGCGTCGCCCGGCGCCACCGCCACCTTTCTCTCCTGCAGGAACCGGTCGGCGAAGCTCCACGAATCATGGCAGCCGACGTCGACCCAGAGAAAGAAGGTACCGGCGGAACGGGCATGGCCGATGCCTTGCGAGTCCAGCGCGGCCTCGGCGATCTCGAGGTTGCGATGGTAGGCGCCGCAAGCGGCATGCACGCAGGCCTGGTCCCCCGAAAGGGCCGCTTCCGCGGCCTTCTGGGCGATACTCGAGCAGCACGACACGTAGGCTTCCTGGAGCTTGGCGATCTGGACCGTCATGTCCGGCGCGGCCAGAGACCAGCCGATGCGCCAGCCAGTCATCGAGTAGGTCTTGGACAGACTGTTGGCGACGATGACGCGCTCGTCGTGCCCGAGTCCCCAGGCGGAGGTGTGGGGCAGCTCGCGCCCGAACACGATCTTGCCGTAGACCTCATCTGAAATCACATAGAGGTCATGAGCCTGGGCGAAGTTCAGCACCATCTCCATGACCTTCTGCGGAAAGACGGCGCCCGTCGGGTTGGCCGGCGTGTTTATCAGTATGGCCTTCGCCCGAGGCGTCAGGGCGCCTTCGAGGTCGTGGCTCGTGGGAACGAAGCCGTTGTCTGAGTGGAGCGCATACGGGCGAGGCTCCGCGCCGGCGCATCTCACCATGGCGATGTAGTTCGGCCACCCGGGATTCGGGATCAGGACGTCGTCACCAGCGTCGACCACAGCACGCACGGCACTCGAAAGCGCGCCCACGGCGCCGACGGTAACGACGATGTTGTCCGCCGACACACTCGTCGGCACATCCTGGGAGACGCTCCGGGCGATCGCTTCTCTTGTCGAGATAAGGCCCGCACTGGCCGTGTACTTCGTGAACCCAGCGCGAGCCGCCGCGAAGGCGGCGTCGACGATGTGTCCTGGAGTGTCGAACTGCGGCTCGCCGACGTCGAGTCGAGCGACGCCGGGAATAGCCATGGCCTTCGCCATCATCTGTCGGATCCCCGAGGCGGGGAGACTGGTGACCAGGCTTGATGGAGTGGGCATGTCAGCTCCCCCCTCCCTGTCGGGACGACGGCTGGCCGGCTACGGCAGGTCCGGCGGCCTCCATGTACTGCGGTACGCGACCGACGAATTTCTGGAAGTTCTCGACGAAATGGCGCGCCAGCTTGGCCGCACTTCTGTCGTAGGCCGCGCCGTCTGCCCAGGTCGAGCGGGCATCGAGCAGTTTGACGGGAACTCCGGGGCAATGTGTGGGGACCAGCACGCCAAATACCGGGTGCGGCGTCATCTCCACGTCGTCGAGGTCGCCGCTGAAGGCGGCCTTGAGCAAGCTGCGTGTCAGCGAGATGCGCATGCGCTTGCCCACGCCGTAGGGACCTCCGCTCCAGCCGGTGTTCACCAGCCAGCACTGCGTCGGATTCACGCGCAGGCGCTCCTCCAGCATGGTCGCGTACACGACCGGGTCGCGCGGCATGAACGGCCCGCCAAAACACGGTGAGAACGTGGGCTCAGGGTCGTCCACGCCGTTCTCCGTGCCTGCCAGCCGGGCGGTGAAGCCGGAGAGAAAGTGGTAGCCGGCCATCGCCGGCGTCAGCTTGGCGATAGGCGGCAGCACGCCGTAGGCGTCGCAGGTGAGAAAGAACACGTTGCGCGGCGTGCCGGCCACGCCGCTGGCGACCGCGCCGGGGATATGGTCGACGGGGTACGTGGCGCGCGTGTTCTCGGTGATGGAGTCGTCATCCCAGTGGATGGCGCGCGTCAGCGGGTCGACGACCACGTTCTCAAGGACGGAACCAAAGCGGATGGCCTGGAAGATCTGCGGCTCGGCGCGCGGGGACAGCCGGATCACCTTGGCATAACAGCCGCCCTCGAAGTTAAAGACGCCGTGGCCGCTCCAGCCGGTCTCGTCGTCGCCGATGAGGCGGCGGGACGAGTCGGCCGACAGGGTCGTCTTGCCCGTCCCGGACAGGCCGAAGTACAGGGCGACGTCGCCCTCGCGCCCGGCGGTCGCCGAGCAGTGCATCGGCAGTACGTCGCGCTCGGGCATGAGGTAGTTCATGACCGTGAAGAGCGCCTTCTTGATCTCGCCGGCGTACATGGTGCCCATGATGAGCACGAGCTTGCGGGCGAACGAGATGCCGACGAAGACACCGCCCTCGTCGTCGGCGGGCAAAGCGCCGCAGTCGACGACCGTGAAGCCGGGGGCGAAACCCTCGAGCTCGATCGGTTGCGGCTCCAGGAACAGGGTGTGCGCGAAGAGCGCATGCCAGGTGGCGTCGGCGACCACGCGGACCGGCAGGCGGTAGACCGGCTCCGCGCCGACGAAGCCGTCGAAGATGTAGACCTCGCGCCGGCGCAGATACTCACTCGCGCGCTCGAGCTGCCGCTCGAACACGTCTGTGCCGCAGGGCTTGTTGGGCCCGCTCCACGCGACGCCGGCCGCGCCCTGGTCGTCGACGATGTAGCGGTCGGCGGGCGAGCGGCCGGTGCGCGCGCCGGTCGTGACCACGAGCGCCCCGTTGGCCGCGAGGATGCCTTCCTTGCGAGCCAGCGAGCGGGCCGTGAGCTCGGGCGCCGGCAGGTTGCGGTGGATGACACCGACCTCGACACCCGCAGCCTCGAGCTGCGCACGAACTGTCGGATTATCCAACCTGCTCTCCTATCTCGTGGTTGCTACGACGATCGAGCGCAGTCATCAGGCCCTGCCGAGCACCAGCGCCAGCAGCGCCATGCGCACGTACATGCCGTATTCCATCTGACGGAAATAGGCAGCGCGGGGATCGTCGTCGCACTCGACGCTGATCTCGTTCACGCGGGGCAGCGGATGCATCACGATCATCGCCTGCTTGGCGCGGGTCAGCGTTTCCGGCGTCACGACAAAGGCGTCCTTCACCTCTTCGTAGGCGGCGGCGCTCTCGAAGCGTTCCTTCTGGATACGCGTCACGTAGAGCACATCGGTTTCGGCGAGCACCTCGTCGAGACTCTCGTGGACCGTCTGGGCGATCCCCGTCGCGGCGACCTCGTCGACGACTTCCTGGGGCATGCGCAGGGTCGGTGGGGATACATAGTGCAGAGTGATGCCCTCGAACCGGGTCAGCAGCCGCGCCAGGGAATGAACGGTCCGGCCGTTCTTGAGATCCCCGAGCAGCGTCACGTTCAGGTTGTCGAGCCGCCCGAGCTCCTCGCGGATCGTGAAGGTGTCCAGGAGAGCCTGGGTCGGGTGCTCGCCGACTCCGTCGCCGGCGTTGATCACGGGCGTGATGGCGTGTTCGGCGGCCAGTGCCGCCGAACCGACCTCGGGATTACGAATGACGACCACGTCCGCATAGCAGCCGAGAGACCGCACGGTATCGCCGATGGTCTCGCCCTTTGCCACAGACGATGACTTGACTTCGTTGATGGGGATCACAGCTCCGCCGAGCCTCTGCATAGCGGCCATGAACGAGCACGATGTGCGGGTGGAAGGCTCGTAGAACAGGTTCGCCAGGATCTTGCCCTTGAGCAGGTCGATGGCGCCTACCTGCTCGACCATGACGCTCATCTCGTGCGCCACGCCGAACACATAGTCCAGGTCTGAGCGACTGAACTGCTTCACCGTCAAGATGTCGCGGCCGCGCCATGGCGCGCCCTTCTGGTCGCCGAATGGCAGATGAGGACTCTGACCTTCGCTGTGCATACAAACGCCTCCCTGACTTTTGACGCTCCGCTACCGTTGACCGCGTACCGAGCGCTTGCCTTCCGCTGCAGTACCGAAGGGCACGATGACTGTGCCCGTCTTCACCGCCGGTGCATCGGCGCTACCGTCAAGAGAGCCGATGATCGCTTGCGACCCACCGATCATATGATACTCGCTATATGTATAGCAACGCTCTTGGAATGCCACGGCGGACTGGTATCATTCGCCTTGTGAGCCCGACGAGCAAAGCCGAAAGTCCACTGGGAACGCGTGTTCAGCGTGGTGAGAGGATGCGCGCCAAATTGCTCGAGGCGACGATCACGGCGATCTCGCGTGATGGCGTCGCCGGCGCCTCGATCGAGCACATCACTCAGCGGGCGGGAGTCTCGCGGGGCCTGGTGCGCCACTATTACGGGACAAAGAGCAATCTGCTGGCCGCGGCCTTCCAACTGCTGGCCGACGACTATCGCACGATGCTGGGGATGGACAGAGCCGACGAGCCCCAGCCGGGCGAGGGAGCAGCAAGCCGGTTGCGGGCCGCCATTCTGCCTGCGTTCGAGCGGCTCGAGGGCGGTCCGTCGCGCCAGTACGCCTGGTTTGGCTTCTGGGCGTTGGCCCGCAGCGAAAGCGAGCTCGCACAGATCAACCATGTCCTCTACGAAGAGATCGGCCGCTACCTTGGTGGGCTGATCGCCGATGTCGCTGCCGAACGCGGCCGTGTCGTCGATTCGGCGGCGGCCGGACGAGGCCTCGCCGCGATGATAGAAGGCGCCTGGGTCCACTGCATCATCGGGGCGGAGGGAGTTTCGGTCGGCGAGGCGAAGCGCCTGTGTCTGGACTATGCCTCACGGCTCCTGGGTCTGGAGAGCCTCGATGAACTGATCGATGGCGTGGAGGCCGTGTAGCCGGGGCGTGATCCTGGCGTCCGTTGGTCCTGACCGCGTCGGGCATCCGGGTGAGCGAAGCGTAGGGGACGGCAACACGTGCAGGCAATCGTCTTTGACAAACTGGCTGGGGCGCTGGGTCTTGACGCCGGTGAACTCGTGTCGATCGTGGGAGCCGGGGGCAAGACAACGGCCGTGCAGCAGCTTGCCGGCGAGCTTTCGGCGGGCGGCAAGCGGGTTGTGGCTACGACCAGCACGGCCATGTTCCTCAGTCAGCTGTCCGCCATCGGCCCCGTCCACATGGCAACAGGGGAAGGAACAAGTGAGCTGGTTGCCCACCTCGAAGATGTTCTGGCGACTGGGCGGGCTGCGGCAGTCGCCGAGTCGCTCGGCGATGCCGGGAAGGTCGCGGGCTTGTCCGCTGCAAGGCTCAGCGAACTGTGGTCCGCGGGCCTGGCCGACTTTCTGATCGTCGAGGCAGACGGCAGCCGGGGCTTGCCCTTCAAAGCTTTCGGGCCCCATGAGCCTCAGGTGCCGGCGGCGGCGACCACCGTTGTCGTGATGGCAGGATTGGACGCTCTGGGAGTCACGATCAGCGAGGGACAGGTCCATCGGGCGCATCTGTTGGCATCATTGCTGGACATTCCTTTGGGCAGCGTGGTGACCGCTCGAGTCCTCGCCGATGGTCTCAGCGCGCAGATAGCGCAACTTCGCGGGACGACGAGGGCGCGGATCGTCGCCATGCTGAACAAGGCCGACGGAGTGAGCGGGCAGGCATCGGGAATGGCCGTTGCCGAGTTGCTCGAGCGGGCCGCCTCGGGGCCTCGGCGGCTGCCGGATGGACCACATGAAGCCGCAGGCGCGGATGGCCGTGCCGATTCGGTGGTCGTGGCCAGTCTGCGCGAGAAGCGATTCACGCGCCTCGCCATGGAGCCATGACGACGTGAGGCGAGAGTCCGCCACGCGAGATGTGGGCGTCTGCGTTTGCGGCGTCGTGCTCGCCGCCGGCCGCGCCTCGCGCATGGGCGGCCACAAGGTGCTGCTGCCCATCGGCGGACGAGCAATGGTGCAGCGAGTCGTCGAAGCCTCGCTGGAGTCGCTGGCCAGTCAAACGATCGTGGTCGTCGGTCACGATGCACCTGCGGTCCTGCAGGCCATCGAGGGCCGGCCGGTCGTCACGGTGGTCAATCCCGACTACGCGGCGGGCATGAGCACCTCGCTTCACCTGGGCATTCTGGCGGCGGACCCGGCCTGCGACGCTGTCGTGGTCCTGCTCGCCGATCAGCCGTTCGTCACCGCCGCTCTGATCGACGCGTTGATCGAGCGATTCGCACTCTGCCGGAGTCCCGTCGTCCGTCCGCTGGCCGGCACACAGCCCGCGAATCCGGTGCTCCTGAGCGCCGAGCTGTTCCCGGAGATCCTCGAAGAGCGTGGCGACGTCGGCGCCCGGCGAGTCGTCGAGCGGCACGCCGACCAGGTCTGCCTGGTCCCGGTCGTCGACCCCCACCTGTGTGCGGACATCGACTCACCCGCTGAATATGAGAGGGAAAAGGACGCGTGAAGGACGCTGCGGACTCGGAGCCTGCGTCGTGAGCGACGCCGCGTCCCACGCGGGACAGCGCCGTCGGCCGCGAGCGATGATCAAGGGCGCGGGCGACCTCGCCACCGGTGTGGCCGTGCGCCTGCGGCGCTCTGGGTTTGCCGTGGTCATGACCGAGGTCGAAAGACCCACCGTCGTGCGACGCACCGTGGCCTTCGCCGAGGCCGTGTACGAGGGGCGCGTGGTCGTCGAAGGAATCGAGGGAGTCAGGGCCGGCGACGAAGGTGAGGTCGAGCGCGCGCTCGCACGGGAGGCGATCCCCGTCGTGGTCGATCCGCTGGCGCTGGGACTGCGTCGCATCGATCCGCTTCTCCTCGTCGATGCGATAGTCGCAAAGCGCAATCTCGGCACGAGCATAAGCGACGCTCCGGCTGTCGTGGCCCTGGGTCCCGGGTTCGTTGCCGGCCGCGATGCGCACGCCGTCATCGAGACCATGCGCGGCCACAGGCTGGGTCGCGTCATCGTCGCAGGGGAGGCCTTGCCCAACACGGGCGTCCCTGGAGAGGTGGGCGGCGCTTCTTCAGAACGCGTCATCCGGGCGCCGGCGGTAGGAGTCTTTTGTGGTGCGCTCGAGATCGGCGATCACGTCAGCGTCGACGAGATCGTGGGGTATGTGGGAGACGTGCCGGTGAGATCCCCCCTGGAAGGTATGCTGCGTGGTCTGCTCCACTCGGGTCTGGACGTGACGACGGGTTTCAAGTTGGGGGATGTGGATCCCCGTGCCGGCGGTGAGGAATGCCATCTGGTCTCCGACAAGGCGATGGCTGTCGCGGGCGGAGTGCTCGAAGCCGCGTGCGGTCTCCTTGGCGGTGTGCGTTTCGCCAGGGACTGACGGGCGAATTTGATAAGGTGCTCGCGGGACCGATTCGGTCCCGCGAGCACCTGCAGACGACCGAAGGGAGACCGGTGAGCGACTTGGGCCAGCGTCTGCTCGACGCCAGCTATCTGGAGGGCGACTTTCTCCTGCATTCTGGGCGTCGCAGCAAGTTCTACCTCGACAAGTACCTCTTCTCGACGAAGCCGGACCTGCTGCGTGCCATCGCTGCCGGGCTCGCCGAGAAGCTCGAGGGGTACGAGCCGTTCGACCTTCTCGCCGGCCCAGAGCTCGGAGCGGTCGCCATTGTCGCCGCCGTGTCGCTTGTGTGTGACAAGCCCTTCGTGATCGTGCGCAAAGGCGCGAAAGGGTATGGCACCGACAAGGTGATGGAGGGCGAGGGCAATGCCGGACAGCGCGTGGTCGTGATCGAAGACGTCGTCACCTCGGGCGGCGCGGCGCTCACCGCCGCTGAGATGTTGCGAGGCGCCGGCCTCGAGGTGAAGGCGCTGCTCTGTGTGGTCGACCGCGAGGAGGGCGGTCGCGCTCACATAGAGGAGAGCGGCCTTACTTTCGACCCCTTGTTCACCGCCACCTCGCTGGGGATCAAGGCGACGTAGAACGTGGTGACCCGACGCGCGATGCCCCGGCAGGGGAGCCCTGTGTCGTGGGCGACGCTGTGACCGAGTCGGTCGGCATCCCCTATTACTATCTCTACCTCTACCCAAAGCGGGGAGACCGCTGGACTCTTCCCGAACCGCCCGATGAGGAGCTCTGACGGTGGCCGCTTCTCCGCGTCCGCGAGCCCGTGAGCTCGGCATCGAGATCGGCCTCGGTCGGCCCGGGCCGCTGAACGCCATCACCGACGTGGCCGGCGTGCGCGTCGGTGCCACGACGCTGATCAAGGGCGACGGGCCCCTTCACGTCGGTCGCGGCCCCGTTCGCACCGGAGTCACCGTGATCGTGCCGCGCCAGGAGGAGATCAGCGAGCACCCACTCTTCGCCGGTTGTCACCGCCTCAACGGCAACGGCGAGCTCACCGGCCTCGAGTGGATACGCGAGAGCGGCTTGCTGAGCTCACCGATCGCGCTCACCAACAGCCACTCCGTGGGCGTCGTGCGCGACGCCCTCGTGAGTCGCGAGATCGCGGCGCGCGGCGCCGGCAAGCTCTTCTGGAGCCTGCCCGTGGTGGGAGAGACCTGGGATGGGTGTCTCAACGACGTAAACGGCCAGCACGTGCGCGCTGAGCACGTCGTCGCAGCTCTCGAGAAGGCGAGTGCGGGCCCGGTGCCGGAGGGCAACGTCGGCGGCGGCACCGGCATGGTCTGCCACGATTTCAAAGGAGGCACGGGGACGGCCTCGCGCGTGGTCGCCTGTGGCGACGAGCGCTTCGTCGTGGGCGTGCTGGTGCAGGCCAACCACGGCCTGCGTCGCGGCTTTGTCGTGAACGGGGCGCCCGTGGGCCAGGTCCTCGACGACGCCGTGGTGCCGATCCCGACCCTGCCCGAAGAGGCCCCCGCGGCCGGCGCCGGCTCGATCATCGGCATCGTCGCGACCGACGCTCCCCTCATCCCGACACAACTGCGGCGCCTGGCGCAGCGCGCCGGTCTCGGCGTCTCCCAGCTCGGCGCCTGGGCCGACAACTACTCGGGCGACCTCTTCCTTGCCTTCAGCACCGCCAACCGCGGCCTGCCGCCGATGAACTACGGCTCCGCCGGCCCAGTCCGTGTGCCTCTCGAGATGCTCTCGCTGTGCTCCATCGACCCGCTCTTCGAGGCAGTCGTCGATGCTGCCTCCGAGGCGATACTCAACGCCATGCTGCAGGCCGAGACGATGACGGGGCGCGACGGCGTGACCGTGCACGCGCTCGACGGCGATGCGCTGGTGGAGGTGCTCGATCGCTACCGGCGCCGCTCGTACCGCAGCTAGGAGCCACTGCCGCTCCGCAGGTCGGCACCCTGGAAGCCGGCCGCACGTCGCCTCCGCGAGCTTCAGGTCGCGGGGACCCGCCTGAGATTCGCCTGAGTCGTCGCGTCGGCGCTTTGGGGTAGCGAGCCGTTCCCAGTGGCCGCCTTTGCGCGGTCCTGCCTGACCGTGATTTTGGCGCTGCCGGCGTGGGCCTGGCTGTTACCCGCCAGATCGGTGGCCGTGACTGCGTAGTGGTACACGCCCGCAGCCCGCGGCGTCCAGGTGACCGCATACCAGGTCGCGACCTTCCGCGGGCCAAGGCGGAAGGTCCTGACGATCGCCCTGCGACTGTTGTAGACGGTCAGGGTGACGGCCTGCGCCTCACGACTCAGGTTATCGCGCACGAGACCTTCGAGCCTGATCGGCCGGCCCTCGCGGCCGTGGGCCGGCTTGGCGAAGGTGGTCGGCGGCGACGTGTCGAGCACGATCGCCGCCGACGCCGACGGCGAGGTGACGCCCTGTGAATCTCGGAGCCGAACGTACAGAGTCTTCAGGCCATTCCCCGCCGGCAACGTCACAGTCAGTGAGGCCGACCAGGTCGACCAGGCCGACCACGACCGGCCGTCCCGCGAGCAGGACAGCTGCGTGATCGCTCCAAGGCGATCCAGAGCCGACACTTCGACCGGGACTGAACGGGACCGCGTGAAGGCGGCGCCCCTGGCCAGACTCAGCGCGATCTTCCACTGCAGAGCGCTCTCGACGGCCGCCGCGATGGCGGCATGCCCGGCGTTGTTCGGGTGCCAGCCGTCCGAGGCTCCGTTGAACGTCAGCACGCCGGCAGGCAGGTAGTTCGCCGGGTCGCTGCCGATGGGCGCCAGATCGACGACGATGCCGCCGTCGCGCGCCGCAACCGCGCGAATGACGGCGTCGTAGGTCAGTGCGGCGTTCTCTCTCCAGGTCGTCAGGTAGACGAGGATGCAGTTCGGGCGGTTGACGCGCACCGCCGCGGAAATGGCGCACAGGTTGGCCTTGAAGGTGGCCGGCGGCACGGGCACCATCGTGGGAAAGCCGGAGGCGTCGTTGGTGCCCAGCTCGATAAAGCAGAGGTCGGCGTCGACCGCGCTGATCGCGGCGAGCTGCGGCAGAAAGTCGGCGGTTTTGCCGCCGGTCTGCCCCAGGAACACGCTGCCGGAGCCGACGCCCACCGCCGATCCCAGCCAGGCGTCGACCCGGGCGCGCCACGAATCGGCGGCGGTGACGGCGTACAGGCCCTGGGTCAGCGAGTCGCCGAGGTAAAGGACCTGCCGCACCGCCTGCAGGTCGGGCGGCGCAGCCTGCGGCTCGGCCGCTCGCGCGGGCGACGCGATGGCGAGCGTCACTGCCGCCGCGACGGCTGCGATCGTCGCAACCGCTGCAACCGTCGCGGTCACCGCCATCGCGGCGACCGCCGCCGCCCTGGCGGCGCGTCCACAACCCTTCAGCATCAGGCCGGCACCCTTCATCCTGGTGCCGCCATCATAGCTCCGCGCGCCGCCACCGTCGGAGGCCGCCGCCCCGACCGGCGGCGGACAGGCGCCGCCGGCGACCGATCTACGTCCCCGAGGCCGTCGCCGCGGGAACGCTGATCTCGGCGCCCGAGCCTTCGTCGTCGGCGTACTCGTAGCCGACCTCGGGCAGCTCCCGGCCCTTGTAGATCTTCTTGAAGATCAGGTAAGCCGGCGGACCGCTAAGGGCCGCGACGGAGCCCCAGACGAAGTAGTTCCAGCCGTTGCCGAAGGGCGACATGGCCAGCACCGCGACCGCCACCGGCACCACGCACATGGCGGCGAAGGCCTTGGTGCCGAGCTTGACCTTGAAGGGCCGCGGCAGGTCGGGCTGCTTGATGCGCAGACGCACTGCCGAGATGTAGATCGTGATGTGGGCCAGCATGAGCAGGAAGACGTCGATCACGATGAGGGTGGCAAAGCCCCAGCGCACGAGGATGGCGTCGACTCCGGCCATCAGCAGGATCGCGAGGTACGGTGTGCCGTATTTGCTCTCCTTGCCGAGGAACTTCGGCATCAGCTTGTCTTTGGACAGCACATACGAAGGTCGCGCGCCGGCCGCCAGGAAGGCGATGAACAGCGCGAAGTTGCCGGCCAGCATGGCGGCGAAGAACAGGTGCCGCAGCGTCTGACCGCCGACCACGAGGCCTACGCCCATAAAGTCGTACTTGGCGCTCGTGCCCCACTCGGACCAGTGACCAACGGCGGCCATGCCGCCCATAGTGGACAGCACATAGAAGGCCAGCACGATCGGCAAAGTGAACATGACCGCCCGCGGGATCACCCGCTGCGGGCTCTTGATCTCGCCGGCCATGGTCGACAGCGACTCGAAGCCTGAGTACATCCAGATGCCGACGCTGAGGGCCACGCCCACGCCGCCGACAAGTGAGACGCCGGGCAAGAGGATGGGGTGGAACGGATTGTAATGCCAGTGCGCGAAACCCAGCACGGCGAGCGCCATGAACGGCACGAAGACGATGACCTGCAGGACTACGAGCATCCACGAAGCGAGCTGCAGACCACGGATGTTGACGTAGGCGAAGATGGCGATCAGCACGACGGCCAGGCCCCAGCGCTCGAGACCGGTCAGGTGAAACCAGGTCTGGGCGTAGTCGACCGTGAGAGCGATGTAGACGGCGGAGTCGACGAAGATCGACAGCACCCACCACCAGCCGGTCTGAAAGCCCCAGAACTCACCGTTGGCGCGCCGCGACCAACGATACAGCCCGCCGTCTTCGGGGATCGCCGAACCGAGCTCGGAGCAGACCAGCGCCTGCGGCAGGCCCCACAGAAACGGCAGGATGATCAGCAGCAGGATGGCAAAGCCCGGCCCCGATCCGGAGACCATGTCCTCGATGCCGAAGCCTCCGGAACAGACGAACGAGAAGACCATGAAGACCGCGACCCAGACCTTCATGTCGACGAGTTCGAGCTTGCGTTTGACGGCGTCCATGAGGCCCCCTGGTCGATAGCAAAGCCACTGCCGGTCGACCTGCGACCTGCACGAGTTCGAATGCAATCGTCGCCCACAGACTGCCCGCCGGCAACCGGCCCGCTTGTCCAGGAGCTATGAATCCCGATGGGAGTTGTTCGACAGAATGTCGAAAGTGCGGCGCGGCGGCGGTGCGGGCTCGCGCCCGCACGGTCGCTCCGGCGCCGGGGTGCCGCCGCCCGGCGTCCTGACATATCCTTGACCCATGTCACACGTGACCTTTCGCAACGCTCGCGGCCGGCGGCTCGTCGGCGACCTCACGGCAGCCGGTGACCCCACGGCGGCCGGTGACCCCACGGCGGCGGATGGCCCCCCGGCAGCCGGTGACCCCACGGCGGCCGGTGACCGGTCGATCGTCGTGATGGCGCACGGCTTTGCCAGCGACCGGCGGTCGCGGGGACGGTTCCCGGCGATCGCCGCGGCGCTCGCCGCGGCCGGATACGCGTCGCTTTCCTTCGACTTTGGCGGCTGTGGCGAGAGCGACGACGACGTGCTGACCCTCGAACACCAGATCGACGACCTGGGCGCCGCGATCGCCTACGCGCGCGCCCTCGGCTACGGGCGGCTCGCTTTGCACGGCCACAGCCTCGGCGGGCGGGTGTGCCTGGCGGCCGCCCCGGCGCACGCCGGGACGGTCGCGACGATCGCCACGACCGGCGCTCCGACCGGCCCCATGCGCTACGACTGGCACGACTTCTTCACGCCCGCGCAGATGGACGAGCTCGACCGCAGCGGCCGGGTCACGATGCCCCAGGCCGAAGACCGCGTCCGGCGCACGGTCGTGACGAGCGCCGGGCTCCTGAACGCGCTGGTCGAGGGCGGCCACGCGGCGCTGTTCGGCGGCGTGGCCTGCCCGGTGCTGCTCATCGACGGCGACGGCGACGGCGAGGAGCGTCAGGCCCTGGCGCAGGCGCGCCAGGGCCTGACGCTCCTGCCCGCCGGCTCGCGCGTGGCGCTCCTGCCCGGCTGCCCCCACAACCTCGAGGGCCACCTCGACGAGGTCATCGAACTGCTTCTCGCCTGGTTTGCCGAGTACCTGGCGCCCGAACGCGAAAAGCCGCCATCCGGGCGGCGCCGATGAACATTCGCGATCAGTTCCCGCGGACCGTGCAGGTGATCGACCACGACTGGATCACCCTGTCCGACGGCGCCCGGCTCAACTGCCGCGTCTGGCTGCCTACCGACGCCGCGGCCGACCCCGTGCCGGCCATCCTCGAGGCGAGTCCCTACCGGCTCACCGACGGCGGCCTGCGCGACTGGGAGATATACCCGTACTGGGCCGGGTTCGGCTACGCCTGCGCCCGCGTCGACCTGCGCGGTACGGGCGACTCCGACGGCCTCATCGCAGACGAGTACACCCCGCAAGAGCAGCGCGACGTCTGCGAGATCATCGCCTGGCTCGCCGCGCAGCCCTGGTGCACGGGCGCGGTGGGCATGACCGGCATCTCCTGGACCGGCTTCAACAGCCTGCAGGTGGCGGCCCTCCGGCCGCCGGCTCTCAAGGCCATCGTCACCCTCATGTCGACCGACGACCGCTACGCCGACGACGTGCACTACAAGGGCGGCTGCGTCTCAGGCCTCGACATGCTGCCCTGGGGCGGCACCATGCTCCACTACGACGCTCTGCCGCCTCACCCTCAGGTCGTCGGCCGCGAGGGCT
Source organism: Actinomycetota bacterium (assembly GCA_003164655.1). GTDB lineage: Bacteria > Actinomycetota > Thermoleophilia > UBA2241 > UBA2241 > Bog-752. Next base: position 12,823 of record PLTW01000085.1, on the reverse strand, counting down.
GGCGGGCGCGCTGGCTCGAGCGCCTCGAAGCCAACCGCGACTGGACCGAGATCTGGCTCGCCCACCAGCGCCGTGACGAGTACTGGAAGCAGGGCTCGGTCTGCGAGGACTACGGGGCGATCGAAGCGGCCGTCTACGCCATCGGCGGCTGGACCGACGGCTACCACAATACGGTCATGCGCCTCATGGCCGGCCTGTCCGGGCCGCGCAAGGGTCTGATCGGCCCCTGGTCGCACGCCTTTCCCAACCAGGTGGTGCCCGGGCCGGCGATCGGCTATCTCCAGGAGGCGCTGCGCTTTTGGGACCACTGGCTCAAGGGCATCGACACCGGCATCATGGCCGAGCCCATGCTGCGCGTCTGGATGGAGGACTACGTGGCGCCCGCGGCGCTTATCGCCGAGCACCCCGGCCGCTGGGTCGCTGAAGAGCAGTGGCCGTCGCCGCGCATCACGGCCCGTGAGTGGGCGCTGAACGACGGCACGCTCGACGACTCGCCGGCGCCCGAGGCGCGCCTGACGCACAGCGGGCTGCAGCTCACCGGCATGGACGCCGGCGCCTGGTGTGCCGAGGGCACGCCCGGCGACTGGCCCGCGGACCAGCGCGCCGAGGACGGCCGCGGCCTGGCCTTCACCTCGGCGCCGCTGGCCGCGCCGCTCGAGATCATGGGGTTTCCCGAGGTCACGCTGCAGCTCGCGGTCGACAAGCCCGCCGCGCTGGTCTGCGTGCGCCTGTGCGACGTCGCACCCGACGGCTGCTCCAAGCTCGTCACCCGGCAGCTTCTCAACCTGACTCATCGCGACGGCCACGAGCACCCGACGCCGCTCACGCCCGGCGAGCGCCTCACCGTGACCGTGCGGCTCGACTCGATCGCCCACGCCTTCGCCGCCGGCCACCGCCTGCGGGTCGGCGTCTCGACCGACTACTGGCCATGGGCCTGGCCCTCGCCCGAGAAGGTGACGCTCACCCTGCTTACAGGCGGGGCGAGCCGGCTCGTGCTGCCGGTGCGTCCGGCGGGACGCGACGACGCCCCGCCGGCGCCCTTCGTCGCGCCCGAAGCGTCGCGGCCACACGACTGCGAGACGCTCGTCAAGCCCGGCTCGCGCGGCCGCCGCGTGGACTGGGACATCGACTCAGGCACGATGACCTACGAGTACCGTTACGTCGACGGCGGCCGCTACCGCGACCCGGACACCGGCATCGAGACCGAAGACCACTGCATCTGCTCCTACTCGCTGACCGAGGGCGATCCGCTCTCGGCGGTGGCCCGCCTCGACTCACACAGCGAACTGATCCGCGGCGCCGAGCTCGAAGTGCGCATCGACACCCTGAGCGAGCTGCGCGCCGACGCGCACGACTTCATCGTGGCCGACGAGCAGCACGTCTACGACCACGGCGAGCAGATCTTCGAGAAGCGCCGCACCCACCGTATTCCGCGCGACCTGGTGTAGCGGTCCCGCCCGGCGGCGTTGCTCGACGCCTTCGCCCAGCGGTCCCGCCGCCCCGCGGGAACGTGTAGGCTGGCACGCGGAGCGGTAGAACCTGGCGAGGCCGGCGGCCGCCGGCGAGAAGCGAGACCGGGCCGGAGGCGCGAATGTACTTCGGGGCGCACGTCAAAGCCAGCGGCGGTGTCTGGACGGCCGTCGAGCGCGGCGAAGCGCTGGACGTGAAGGCGATCCAGTTCTTTGCCGGCAGCCCGCGCACCTGGAAGCCGCAGCTCTACCGCAGCGTCGACGCGGAGCGCTTTCGCGAGGCGCGCACCGCGTCGGCGCTGCGCTTCACCGTCATTCACACCATCTACCTGATCAACCTGGCGACGGCCAACGACGAGTTCTACGAGAAATCGGTCGTCGCCCTGGTCGGCGCGGTGACGGCGGCCGAGCAACTCGGCGTCGAGGCGATCGTCACCCACATCGGCTCGCACCAGGGCGCCGGCTTCGAGGCCGGACTCGGGCGCGTGAGCGAGGCCCTGCGGCGCGCCCTGGAGGAGGTCGGCGACTCGCGCGTGCGACTGCTGCTCGAGAACACCGCCGGCGCCGGCGGCACCATGGGCGTCACCTTCGCCGAGCTTGCCGCCATGATCGCCGCGACGGGCGACGACGAGCGCCTCGGGGTGTGTCTCGACACCGCCCATCTGCTGGCCTCGGGCCACGAGCTGCGCACCGCCGAGGGCCTCGACGCGACGCTTGCCTCGTTTGCCGGGACGGTGGGCCTCGAGCGGCTCGTCATGGTGCACTTGAACGACTCCAAGACGCCGCTCGGCTCCAACCGCGACCGCCACGAGAACATCGGCGAGGGCGAGATCGGCCGCGCCGCGATGCGGCTTATCGTCAACCATCCTGCCTTCGCCGACATCCCCGGCATCCTCGAGGTCCCCGGCTACGACGGCGAGGGGCCCGACCGTGCCAACCTGGACACCCTGCGCGAGCTGCGTGGGGAGGAGGCTTGACCGTGGAAACCAGAGTCCTGGCCGAAGAGCTCGACCTCACCACCGCGACGAGTCTCAAGGAGCTGCTCGACTCGGCCGGCATCGCCGTCGAGATCGTGGGCGGACACGACACCGCGTTCCCCGGCACCCTGCAGATGGGCGGTTATGGCATCATGGTCGACGCGGCCCACTACGACGAAGCCCGCCGACTCGTCGACGAGCTCGAGCGCGAAGCCGGTCAGGAGCCGCCGCGCGACAGTTGACCAGAATCGGGCCGGCGATGGGCGGCGCAGGCGCGCCGCCCGGACCGTTGGGCTGAAGTCTGGTACCATGAGAGGTCTCGTGGGCGCAGCGCCCCACCCGGACTCTGACTCGAAACTCGTGGAGCGGACCATGCTAGGACGCCTTTTCGGACGCACGAAGGACGATCGCGACGACACCGTCTGCAGCACCTGCGGCCGCACGCTGCTTGCCGGCGAGTGGACCCAGCGCGTGGTCGAAAACGACGGCACCGAGCGCTATATCTGCTCACTGTGCGCCCGACCACAGGACTCATTGAGCGCAGACCTCGAGCCCACCGACGAGGTGACCACGGTCGCCGGCGGGCGGGCCAAGTCGTCGCGGGCCGACTCCGACGCCTTCTGGCGCGCCCTCAAAGACAAAGACGCCGAGATCGAGCGTCTCGAAAGTCTGCTGGCGCGTGCCGAAGCCGAAAAGCAGGAGCTCGCGGCCCTGCTTGCGCAGTCGCGCGACGAGATCATCGCCGCGCCTGCGCCCGAAACGGTAGCCGAGCCTGAGCGCGAATTCGTGGCCGAGACTGCGCCCGGGCTCGTGGCTGAGCCTGCGCCCGAGGTCGGCGCCGACACCGCGGAGTTCGTGGCCGAACCTGCCCCCGAGGTCGGCGGTGACACCGCCGAGTTCGTGGCTCCGGCGCTCTTGGCCGCGAGTGCATCGACGTTCGCGACCGACGACGTGGCCGGCGTACCGACGCTCGAGGTTGATGGCGGCGTCGCGGATGCTCCGCGACCGGCCGACGGCACTGTCGCCGTCGGCGGCGCGCCGGCGCCGGCGCCCCTCGAGCACACCGACCCCCGCCTGGGCGAGGTCCTGCGGCGCGCCGCGGCGCCCGCGGAGCCGACATCCGCGGACGGCCCATCCGGCCCCGCCGAGTCGCTCGCCGCCGATCACGGCTCGCTCGCGGCCCAACCGGTCGAGGCCACCGTCGAGGCCGCCGTCGAGGCCGCACCCGACGAGTTCGTGCCACTGGCCATCCTGCAGCGCGGCGTCGACCTGCTGAACGTCAGCGCGGTACCCAAACGGGTCGTCGAGACCAACGAGAACCTCGGGATCCCGCAGGTCCACGTGGGCGCGCAAGACGAGAGTACCCTGCTCATCACGTTCATGTGGAGCATGGGCTGGTATCAGTTCCGGGTCGAGCTCGCCGACGCCGGCCGCATCACGCTGGCCGATCGCGGCTACGAGGAACGCAGCGATCTGCGCCCCAACGCCAGCGCGCGCACCGACGGCACGGTCCAGCTCGCCCCGAGCCAGATCAAGCCGCCTACCCCCAAGGACACCTCCGAGCCCAAGCTCGCGGGCGTGACGAGCGGCGTGATCATCTCGAAGTCGATGATGGGGCAGCGCACCGACGACGAGAACGTGCCGGCCGACTGGAAGTCAAAGCGGGCTCCCGACTTCGACTGGGGACGCTGACCGCCCGCCCCGGCGGCCCCCGCGGGGGCCGCCGGGGCGGGTTTGGCCGTTCTACAGTCCGGCGCCGGCGCCCGACGTCAGCGACGACAGGCCGCTCGTGAGAGCCTTGAGGGGCAGCGCGTGCGCCGGCGGGGTCACCGTGACCGGCTGGCCCAGGTTGCCCAGCGTGTAGGCGACGTCGATACCGAGGCCGCTCACGCCCTGCGTGCTGGAGCCGCTGCTGAGCTGGAGCTTCGCGGCGAGCGTGCCCTTGAGCAACATGAAGGTCTTAGCGTCGATCCAGGACTGCGTCGAGGCCGAGACGAGTGACTTCTCGAGACTCTTGAGCTCGCCTGAGCTCTTGAGCCGATTCAGGGTGGCGGCACTGCTGCCGGTCGCCTTGGAGAGCGCCGGGCTGTTGAGCGCGTTGACGATGTCGACCATGACCTTCGCCGTGTCGGCGGTGCTCACCACGTGGTAGACCGTGGCGCCGTCGAGCTGTTCGGTGGTCACGGTGCTCGACGCGGCCCATTTCTGGGGGTCGATGCCGAGGCTGCCCACGACCTTGCTGGAACTGGTGCCGGTGCTCTTGGCGCCGGCAGTCTTGCTCGGCGGCACGACGTACCACTTGCCCTGGAACCCGAGCCACGTCCTGGGGCCGACGGTCTTCAGGCCCATGACCAGAGTCTGGCCGCTGACCTTCAGCGTCATGGCCACGACCGCGCCGTCGCCGGCCGACTTGTCGCCTGCCTTGCCGGCCACATGCAGAACGATCGGCGCCTGGCCCAGAAGCGCCGTCTGCGCGCTCGAGCCGGTCGAGCTGACCTTGAGGGTCACGTCGGCGGTGAAGCTCGCGCTCGTGACCTTCGTCATCGCCTGCCCGGACTTGGCGAGGATCTGAGCGGCCGTCATGCCTCCGGCCTTGGCGGAGCTGCTGCCCGACGACGACGACGAGCCGCAGCCGGCCGCGACCAGCGCCGTGGCCAGCGCCGCAACGACGAGGGCGATGAGGAGGACCTTGCGCATTGTGCTCTCCCTTCTCGGACCGGGCGCTGCGTTGGATCGCGTTCCGCCGCACCGGGTGCCTGTAGGCTGATGCTCCTGCGTATATCGGCCGCGGTCGCTCCCGGCTTGACCTGGCCTCAGGCGCGCCTCCGGGGAGAGACGATCACCGAGCGTTGCGGCTCGTCGCCCTCGGAGCGGGTCTCGACCTTGGGGTGATCTTTCAGGTGAAGATGCACGATCTTGCGCTCGGCGGCGGTCATCGGCTTGAGGACGAGCTCGCTGCGCGTGCGCTCTACCTTTTGCGCGGCCCGCTCGGCCACCGACTTGAGCGAGACCTCGCGGCGGTTGCGGTAGCCCTCGGCGTCGACGATGACCTGACGGCGAGCGTGCGAGTGGCCGTTGACGACGATCGCGGCGAGGTACTGCAGCGCGTCGAGCGTCTGGCCGTGGCGACCGATCAGCAGGCCGAGATCGTCGCCGGCGATGTCGGCCACGACGGCTTCGCCGGCCTGCGAGACCTCGACCTCGACCTCGAGACCCATGCCCGAGGTGACCCGCGTGATGAACTCGTCGAGCTTCTCGAGGGCTTCGTCGGCGTCGATCACATCGCCGACGGCGGCCGAGGCGCCGGGCAGCACGCGCGCTTCGACGCGCGGCTGCGACTTGCCCATGCCCAGAAATCCGCCCTGGCCGCCTTCGTCGACGACGATGAACTCGACGTCTTCTTCGCGGACGTAGGGCACTACTTTGCGCAACTGCTCGAGCGCCTTCGTCTTGGCCGCTTCGACCGTGGCCGCGCTGGCCACGGTGGCGAACTCGGTGTCGTCGGCCTGCTCGTCAGGAGGTGGGCTTACGCTTTGGTCCATCGCTCGCTCCACTCGGTCGACTGGGACGCTTGCCGCTCGGCGGCGTTCCGCCCTTGCCCGCCGGCCGCGGTTGGCCCGACCGTTTCTGGGCCGGCCGGTCGCCGCCGGTCTTGCCGTCGCCCTGGCGCGGGGCGGAGCTCTTGGCGGCGCCGGTCTTACCGCCGCCCTGCCGGGCGCCGGAGCTCTTGGCGGCGCCGCTCTTGCCGCCGCCTTGGCGGGCGCCGGAGCTCTTGGCGGGAGCGCTCTTGCCGCCGCCTTCTCGCGCGCTGCGGGCCGACCCGGCGCCCGCCTTGGGCGGCTGGCCGTCGGCGGCCTTGGCCTGGGCCTGCGTCAGCGCCCGCATGAAGCGCCCCGGCGGCTTGGCGCCGAGCGGCTCGGGGGCCTGCTTGGGCGCGGTCCGCCGAATGATGACCTGCTGGCCTATCGTCCACAGGTTGGTGGTCACCCAGTAGAGCATGAGGCCGGCGGGAAAGCGGTAGAGGATGAAGATGAACATGACCGGCATGAGTCGCATGAGGTATTTCTGCTGCTTTTCGGTCTCGGGCTGCATCATGAGCTCGGTGGAGACCACCTGCGAGGCGATGTAGATGACGAACAGCGGCAGGTAACGCAGGCCCAGCGAAGGGATGATCCAGAAGCTCGACGTGCGGATCTCGGGGGTGAACCTGATCGCGTAATAGAGTGAGATGAAGATCGGCATCTGGAGCAGGAGCGGCAGGCACGAGGCAAACGGGTTGACCCGGTACTCCTGGTAGAGCTTCATGGTCTCTTCTTGCAGCTTGCGCTTGTCGTTTTTGTACTTGCGCTGGAGCTCCTTGATCTTGGGCTGGAGCTTCTGCATGGCCTGCGCCGAGCGGAACTGCTTGAAGGTGAGCGGCATGAGGATGAGCCGCACGATGATCGTGAGGATGATGATCGCCCAGCCCCAGCTGCCGATCACGCTGTGGATGCCGCGCAAAATGCCGCGCAGCAGGTCGACCAGGGGTGCGAAGATCCGCCCGAGCGTGTGGAAGACGGGGTTGGTCGCGATCAGTGTGGCGAAATGAGGCAGGTGCGACAGCATGGCTCTAGGCGTGCCGCGGCGGCACGTGATCGACGCCGCCGTGGCTGAAGGGGTTGCAGCGCAGGATGCGCCAGGCGCCGAGCGCGAAGCCCTTGAAGGGCCCGTGGGTGCGGATCGCCTCGATCGTGTACTCGGAGCAGCTCGGGTAGTACTTGCAGCGCGGCCCCAGCAGCGGCGAAACGGCGAACTGGTAGAACCTGATGGGCGCGATGAAGATCGTGCGGATCATGCTTCGGGGAGACCTTTCTCGAGCATACCGGCGCGTTCAAAGACGTCGCGTACGGCTGCCGGGACAGCGCCCTTGTCGGGGGCATCGAGCAGTTCGGTGAGCTGCGGACGGGCGATCAACACGTAATCGTAGTCTCCGGGCAGTCGCTCCGCACAATCGCGGAAGGCCTCACGCAGGAGGCGCTTCACGCGGTTGCGCACGACCGCTCCGCCGAGTTTCTTGGACACCGACAGGCCGAGACGCGGCTCAGCGCCGGCCGTCCCGGCCGGTTGTTCGAAGTAGTGCAACACCAGGAACCGCGATGCGGTCGAGCTTCCCTGGCGGTAGACGCGCTGGAAGTCGCTGGATCGAGAGAGACGCGAGCGCTTGGCCGCCATGGGCCGTTCGGTCTAGGCGCTCAGCCGCTTGCGTCCTTTCTGACGCCGCCGCTTGATCACCGACCGACCCGCCTTGGTGCTCATGCGCTTGCGAAACCCGTGCGTCTTGGCGCGCTTGCGGGTGTTCGGCTGGTAGGTCCTCTTCACGGCGTCCTCGCTCGTTCACAGATGTCCAAAGGGGCAAGTATAGCCAGCCTCGCCCGGGAGGGTCAACGCGCCCCCGGGCCGGCGCCGCCCGTCGGCAACGTCGGACCATCCTAACATTTCTGCCATACTGTGCCGAAAACCAGCAGGAAAGGGGGCATCCCGATCCATGCTGCTGTCTGGCTCCATACGCAGATTCGACCTCGCGAGCGTACTGCAGTTCCTCGCGCAGGAACACGCGACCGGCATCATCGAGGTGCGCGACTTCGACGAGTTCGGTTTCATCTACCTGATCGAGGGTCGCGTCCAGGCCATCTCTTTGCCGATGACCGACGAAAAGCTCGGTACCAGACTGCTCAGGGCGGGGCTGCTCACCGAGCAACAGCTCTCCGAGGTGCTCATGGCCGACACGCTGCTCAGCAAAGAAGAAAAGAAGGCCAAGCCGCTGGGCCAGCGCCTGCTCGACAAGGGCTACATCACCGCCGACCAGGTGCGCGACATCATGGCCAAGCAGACGCTCGATCAGGTCTTCGCCCTGGCCCACTGGCAGAACGGCGTGTTCGAGTTCGACGAGTCCGAGACGATGCCCGAATTCACCATCCGTATCACCGGCAGCGTGCAGGAGCTGCTGCTCGATGCCTACCGGCGCATCGACGAGGGCGAGATGATGAAGACCACCAAGACGGTGGTCGACAACGAAGTGTGTTTCGGGTGCCCCATCGAGAGCGAGTGCAGCGACGGCATCAAAGAGAAGTATCTCAAGTCCGACGTGTGCCTGTGGCGGCGCATGGGGGCGATCATCGACGACGACTACGAACGCGTGCAGGACGCCCAGAAGCTCTACAAATCACGCGAGGCAAACGCCAGACCCAAGCTCCAGACGGCGCTCGACTCCGACGGCAGCCTCGACCTCGATTCATGAGCCCCGGCGGATTCAGGCCCACTCGACCCGACTTCGAGCGCCGCGCCCCGGTCTGGGGACGGCGCGCATTCGACCGCTTTCTCTCCGATCTGATCGACGCCATCCCCGAGGGCCTCTACGTCACCGACGACCAGCGCGAGATCGTGTTCTGGAGCGAGGGCGCCGAGCAGGTCACCGGCTATGCCGCCGAAGACGTCGTGGGCAGCCACTGCTACGACGACATCCTGGTCCACGAGGACGCTTTTGGCCACAAGCTCTGCACCGGCTCGTGCCCGCTCGAAGAGTGCCTCGCCGACGGGCGACCGCGCAGCGTGAGCGAGGTCTTCCTCAAGCGCGACGACGGCGAGCGCCTCGCGGTCTACGTCAAGACACGACGCTTCGAGATCGACGGCCGCCTCTACGGCGTCGAGGTCTTCGGCGAGCTCGAAGCGGTGGCCGGACGCGAAGTGGCGCGTCTCATCCAGAAGCTCTCCGATACGAACGTCACCGACCCGCTCACCGGCCTGTTCAACCGCCGCTACATCGATGTCGTGCTGGAGCAGCAGTTCAGCCTGTACCGGCGCATCGGCCAGCGCTTTGGCGTGACCCATATCGACATCGACGGCCTCGAGCCGGTCAACGTCGATTTCGGGCGCGCCACCGGCGACGAGGCGCTGCAGTTCGTGGCGACCGTCCTGTCCGACGGTACGCGCAAGATGGACCTGCTGGCGCGCTACGGCGACGACGAGTTCGTCGTGGTCAGCGCCGCGGGCGCCGACGACGAGCTGCGGCACGTCGGCGAACGAGCCGTGCACTCGGTGCGCAGCTCGCGGTTCGTCACACCGACCGAGGAGACCCTGGTCATGACGGTCTCGGCCGGCGCCACGCTGGTGAGAGACGACGACAAGGACGGCGCGGCCGTGCTGGCGCGGGCCGGCGAGGCCCTAGACGAAGCCAAGCACGACGGCGGCGACGCGTTCGTGCTGCGGTCGTGACCGCGCCGACCGCACACGGGGCCACGGGTAGCGTCCGCCCCGGGCGGCGGTGAGCGAGCTCCCGGGCGGCGGTCCGCGCGACAGCCCGGACGGCGGACTGTGCCCCGGCCCAGGCGGCGGCCTGCGGCGCGATCCCCTGAGCGGCTCCTGGACGGTGATCGCGCCGCGACGCGGCGCTCGTCCTCACGACGGCGTCGCCCGCCGCGACGCCGCGGACGGCGCGCAGGCCGCCGCGCCCACGGCGCCGGCTGAGTGCCCGTTCTGCGAGGGTCACGAAGGCCTGACTCCGCCCGAGCTCGACGCCCTGCGGCCGGCCGGCGGGGCGCCCGATACGCCCGGCTGGACGGTCCGCGTGGTGCCCAACAAGTACCCGGTGTTCGCGGGCGGCCACGAGGTCATCGTCCACTCGCCAGATCACGACCGGCCGCTGCATACTCAGCCGCTGGCCGAGGTGACCGACGTCATCGCGATGTACCAGCGGCGGATCGCCGCCCTGTGCTCGGGCGGCGCGGCCGCGGTCACGGTGATCCTCAACCACGGCCGCGCCGCCGGCGCCTCGCTTGCGCACCCCCACTCCCAGGTCTTCGCCACGCCGATCGTGCCGCCGGTCCTTCTGGGCGAGCTCGAACAGTTCGCGCGCCATCAGGTCAAGTACGGCCGCTGCCTGCTGTGCGACGTCCTGGGGACGACCCTCGCCGAAGGCGGCCGCGTGGTCTTCGACGGGCCGCTGGTGGCCTGGGCGCCCGACGCCTCGCGCGGGCCGTACGAGCTGCGCCTGGCGCCGCGCGCTCATGAGGGCGACTTTCGGCAGGCCGATCCTGGCATCGTGGCCGGCGCCCTCAAGCGCGCCCTCGCCGCACTGGCGACGGCCACCGACGACGGTCCGCTGAACGCCTGGCTGCATACGGCGCCCTGCCGGGCGGCGCCCAGCGGCGGCGACCCGGCGTTTCACTGGCACTTCGAGATCGCCCCGCGTCTCACCACCCTGGCCGGCTTTGAGCTCGGCACGGGCATCGGCGTCGACACCCTCGAACCGCGCGAGGCGGCCGCCCGCCTGCGCGACGCGCTGCCGCCCGAAACGGCATAGCGCGCGACCGCTGCCGCCGGCGCCGTTGCCCGGCGCACCGCGGTCAGCGACCCGGGCCGGCCGGCCGCAGGGCGGCGAGCTGGCCGCAGGCGGCCTCGATCTCTCCCCCCGGTGAGCGCCTGACCGTGCAGGCCACGCCGGCGGCTACGAGCCGGTCGCGCAGGGCGGCGAGTTCGCGCGCCCCCGGGCGCGCGAACTCGCCGCCCGTGTCGTTGTAGGCGATCAGGTTCAGGTGGTACAGCGGCCGCCCCAGGAGCTCCGCCAGAGCGCGCGCCTGATCGTCGCCGTCGTTCACGCCGGGCAGCACGACGTACTCGAAGAAGAGCTTGCGGCGGCGCCGGGCAACGTAGTCGGCACACGCGGCGAGCAGCATGGCGAGCGGATAGCGGCGGTTGAGCGGCACGAGCCGGTCGCGCAAGGCGTCGGTCGCGGCGTGCAGGCTCACGGCCAGGTTGATCTGCGACTCCTCGTCGGTGAAGCGCCGCAACGCGGGCACGACCCCCGCGGTCGAGATCGACACGCCGCGGGCGCCCAGGCCGAAGCCCGCGGGGTCGTTCAGCAGCCGGCAGGCGCCCAGCGTCTCGTCGTAGTTGAGAAACGGCTCCCCCATGCCCATGAAAACGACGTTGGTGACCCTGCGACCGACGTCGCGCAGCTCGCGGGCGAAGTGCAGCACCTGGTCGACCATCTCCTCGGCCGACAGGCTGCGCCCCAGCCCGTGCGCTCCGGAGGCGCAGAACGCGCAGCCCACCGAGCAGCCGACCTGGCTCGAGACGCACACCGTCGCCCGCTGCCGGTAGATCATGAGAACGGCTTCGACCGCACGGCCGTCAGGGGTCTCGAACAGCGTCTTGCGAGCGTCCCCGGCCGCCGCGGCGCGCGTCTCGACAGGCGTGAGCGACAGGGGCTGGAGGCGCTCGGCGAGGACCGTGCGCAGGGCGGGCGGCAGCACACCGATCGCCGCGAACTCGGTGGCGAGGCCGCGTGTCAGGGCCTCATAGACCTGGGTGGCGCGATACGCAGGCTGGCCGAGGTCGGCCATCGTGGCGCGCAGCACGGCGGGGTCGATCATGGCTCGATTGTACCGCCCCCTCTCAAGCACCGCAGGGAACAGCCGACAAGAGCAGAACTTGACGTTCGAGGTCCGTGAGTCAGGGGGAGCACGCTTATGATCGCAGCGATCGACTTACAGTGGCTCGGCATCGGCGTCGCGGCGCTGGTCGTCGTGGTGCTGCTCATCTTCGTTCTGCTCCGCCACCGCGGCGAGGACGAACGCCTGATGGCGGCGGCGCGGGCAGGGCAGCCGGCGGCGCCGCGAGCGGGGCAGCCGGCCCCATTGCAGACAGGGCAGCCGGCGACGGCAGGTCCGCCGCCCGGCTGGACCGGGCTCGCCGCCGCGCCGCCACATGACCAGATCCCGGCAACGGCCGTGGCGCCCGCGCTCGCGGTCGCCGCCACGCCCGGGGTCGCGGCGACCGCCGCGCCGCCACAGCCGACCGGCTCGTTTCTCGACGAACCTCTGGCCCGCGACTTCGAGGGCCTGGGCAAACGGCACGAGCCCGTCGCGCCGCCGCCGCCGCCGGGACCGTTTCCGGTCGACCCGTTCGGTTCGCACGAGGACATCTTCCCGCCCGAGGCGACGGCTGCCGAGGTTGTTCCGGCGGTGGTTGCTGTGGCGCCGGCCGCGGACATTGCTCCGGCATCGGCCGTGGTGGCTCCCGAGGCGCCGCCGGCAAACGAGCCTGCGGCGGCCCCCGACGCTCCGGCTCCCCTGTCCGAGGTCATCGTCACGAGCAGCCACGAGGCGGTCGACCTGGCCGACCCCGACGTGCGCGCGCTGCTCGTCTCACTGGTCGGCGACGAGATCACCTTGGCCAAGGCGTGCCGCGCCCAGGGCCAGACCCTCGACGCCATCCTGCAGCTCACCGAGGCCGAGAAAGCCTGCACCGCGCTGGGGCTCGACGACACGCTCGCCGAGGTCAAGGCGCTGCTCGCCGAGCTGCAGGCCTAGATACGAGGGCGGGCGGCGGCCGGGCGGG
>PLTW01000062.1 GCA_003164655.1 Actinomycetota bacterium | reverse complement strand
CCGTCATCGACGACGATGACCTCGAGGTCACCATACGACTGGGCGAGCGCCGAGCGGATCGCTCTGAGGACCACGTGCACGCGGTTAAAGGCGGGAATGACGACGCTGACCAGACCGTGCGATGTCGGGCCGTTTGCGGAGCCGGGCGGGGTGTCCGGCGATGGCGTCTGGATATCATCTGTCACGAGCCGGTCCTTTCGTCTCTGGCCTCCGCATGCTAGCGCATGGAAACGGCCCCAGTCAGTGGCGGATCGACGTGCCGCGAGGCCGGCAGCCGGCGCTGGGCTGGGGCGCCGCCAGGCGCTATTGTTATCGCGCGAGTGTCGAGATGAAGGGGCGTGACGCGAGTGGCTCGGCAGCTGATCTCCATCGTGATGGCGACCTACGACCGTGCCGCGCTGCTGCCGCGGGCGATCGACAGCGTTCTTGCCCAGGACTATCCGGCCTGGGAGCTCATCGTCGTGGACGACGGCTCACGCGACCAGACCCTCTCGGTCCTGGCGGGTTATCGGGACCCGCGGGTGATCGTTGTGCGCCACGAGAAGAACCGCGGTGTCACCGCGTCCAAGAACACCGGTTTCGACCACATGCGTGGCGAGTGGTTCACAGTGCTCGACAGCGACGATGAGATCGTCCCCGACGCTCTTAGCACGATGCTCGCCATCGCTGACGCTCACCCTGATGTCGACGCCGTGTCCTGCAACTGCCGCGACGCCACGACCGGCCTTCTCTGCGGGTCCGGGCTCGAACACGACGGCTACGTCGATCTGGCGACGCTCGCGCGGCTGACCGGAGAGCACTGGGGTATCACCAGGCACAGCCTCCTGGGCTCCCGTCGCTTCGATGAGCGCATTCCCGGGCTCGAAGGCGTGCTTTGGCTCAAGGTGAGCGTGAAGGCGCGCCGGTATTACGTTCACAGGGCCCTCAGGATCTACCACTCGGAGGGCCAGGACCGGGTCAGCGTGCGAAACGAGGATCGCGATCGCCGGTTGGCCATGTACGCGGCCCTGGCCGAAGATGACGAGTACCTCACTCTGCTCGAGAGGCTGGACCGCGAGCGGTACGCGACGGTCGTGTATTTCATCTGCCTGGCATGCGTGGTCGCGGGCCGCCGCGGGGAATCGTGGCGCTTCTGGCGTAGGTACGAAGGCCCCCGAAAACGAGGAGTCTTTCTCTTTGCCTCGTGCGCCCTGGGCCCGCGATGGGTAAAGGCGGCCTACGCCGTCAGGGACGCGGTCGTGAGAGGCCGCTGAGCAAGCCGGCTCTGCGCTGCGTCAAAGAGGGGAGCTCAGAGCTGAGTGGCGCCTTGCGGGAGAACAGGACCCGGCCGCGCATGGTGCTGTAGAGCTCCGGGAAACCGGGAACTGCTGCCAGCGCCCGGCGCAGGAGCCACGCGCCTTCGCCGTAGTCAAGGAACTCGCGTTCGCAGAACTGCACACCGGGAAAGTGGCACGCGAAGGCGCAGCGGATCTGGCGCTTGGTGAGGTAGTTCGTGCACGCGAGCAGGTAGTCGCGATTGCGGCGCGCCGCCACGGCTGCGGCCTCGCCGTCGCGGAGCCCGTCACGGATATCGAGCTGCGCCCACAGGCGAAGCCAGGAGTGACGGCGACAGAGTGTCGCCCCCGGTATCAGGGTGTGCGGTTCGATCGGCGTGTAGCGAGACGGGAAGATATGCAGCGTGACCCCGCCCGGCTGCAACACTCGCTCCATCTCGCGCAGCGCACTGTCGAGGTCGAGCACATGCTCGAAGACCTGGTCACTCACGACGATGGCGAACACGCCGTCGTCGAACGGGAGCGTGTAAGGGTGTGGATCGATCAGCTTCACGCGACCCGCGCGCTTCAGCCCATCCAGGGCCGGGCCTTTCTTGAACGCCAGATCGCAGCCGAATGCATCGAAACCCATGGTGCACAAGTCGCGCACCATGTCGCCGGCGCCGCAGCCGAAGTCAAGCACAGGCGCGCCCGGCTCGATGGGGCCGTCCATGGCCTCGATGACGTTCAGGAATGTGAGTGCCCTGCTCGCGACCGACTCCCCCGGGATCGCGACATGGTATAGCCAATCCATTGTACGCGCCCCGGGCGCCCCGTCCAGACGACGGTCGCCCTTGCGTCATCACCGAGACCCGTCGACTCGTCGGCGGGGGTCCTGGCCTTCGTGCCGATCTGCCCCGTGCCCTCAGGGCGCGCTCACCTTGCGGTCGGCTCTGTGCGACACGAAACCGGTGAGCGTCACGATGACCACCGTGACCACGAGAGGCTGCACCGGCATGCCGAAGCGGGCGCTGTCGCCGAACTCGATCAGTGCGCACAGCACGTCGGTGGCGAGCACCACGGCTGCCATCAGCAGAAGCAGCGGGCAAGCCGGCCGCCACGTCCGTCTCACGACGGCGACCCCTATCCAATAGGCGACGAGGAGCAGAAACGCGCCGCCGAGCGCTCTGTCGATCCAGCGCTCCATCTGCCATACGGCGTTCGTCAGTCCGTCGAGACCGGGGAGCCTAATGTCGAGTTCGGGCCATTTGAAGAAGTCCAGAAAGGCGGCGCCGGTGTTGGTCGCGTAGGCGCCCGGGTGCGTGGCGATCAGCTCCACGTCCATCTTCAGGAACGCGTTCGACAACTCGGGAAAGGATTTGCCGGTGGCCTGCATCATCTGCCGGTAGTAGAGCCAGACGGCATTGACGGTGCGACCCTCGTTCACCTGACGGGCGCGCGCGTACAGATCGCGGATCACCGCGTATTTGTCGGGGGCGTCCTGAATGTAGCTGCCGGTCTTGTTGGTGAGATTGAGGCCGAGACCGGTGGCCAGGCCGAACGAGTCGAAACGAGCGTAGTTAAACGAGGACCAGACCAGCATGGGCAGCAGCGCCAGGAGAGCGACCGCCACGGCCCGCCGGCGGGGCCGCCGGGCGAAGTGGAACACGACGGCCAGCGCCACGATCGGCATGAACGCGTAGACCGGCCGCACGAGCGGCAAGAAGCCGAAACACAGAGCCAGAACGACCATCTTGAGTCCAGCGTGGCGGGACCGGTCAGTCCACAGCCATACGATCATGGTCGTGCCGACGACCACCAGAAACGTGGTGAACGCCTCTGTGAGGAGGGTGTTCTCCATGATGACCTGCGGCAGGTTGAGGCCGTAGAACGCGGCGCCCAGCGCGGCGACGGCCGGGCGGCGCGTGAGCGCCAGGACGATCGAGAACAGGGCTGCCGTAGTGACGAGCCCCAGCGTCATCTGCACCAGGCGCACGAGCCGGGCGCTGTAGCCGAGCGCCAGCAGGAACAGCGGATAGCCCGGTGTTCGCATGCCCGTGTCAGACGAAAAATCGAGATGGCGCAGGGCGTGGGCCAGTTGCAGATAGTCCCCTGTGTCGAACTGCAGCCAGGGGCTTCTCCCCAGCAACAGTGCCAGTCTCAGCGCGGCGCTGAGCGCCAGCACGAGCGCGAGCCAGGGCAGCCACCGCCGAACGGGCAGGAATCCGTTGTCTGTCCGAGCGTCCACGCTGGCTCCTCTCGTCCGCACGACCGCCAGCCTAGCACGAAGATGACGAGTGCGGTGGTCCGGTGTCATGTCCCAATCACGGGCTCACGTCTCGCAGTGAGTCGCGGACCGCGAAAGCTGCGATCGCGGCCATCGTCTGCGGGCGCACGACTCTCCTCTTCGCCCGGTGGGCGGAGGGCACGCACGCGGTCGTCGGGCGGGTGGAGCACGAGAAGCACTGTGCTGATACGATCCTCAAGGAGCCTTGCTGGGCGGGCCGATCAAGGGGGGCCTGGTCATGGCACGACGCATTCACTGTGTGCTCGGCGGACAGATCCACAGTGACTTTGCCCGTCAGATCACGACGGGCTTCTGCGAGCTCTCGCGCGCAGGCGTGGTGGAGCTGGCCTTCGAGGCTCGCAGACCTGCCCCCGGGCTACAGAAACCGCTCGTCGAAGCAATCATTGAGGGGCGCCGGGTCGTCTACGACCTGCGCGACGGCAACAACCTCTTCCAAAGCGACGTCTTTGACCCCGAGTGCTTCGACCGCGAGCTCGACAAGGTGAGAACCTACTTCAAGAGGAGCTGCGACCCTCCTCACTACGAACGGTTGAGAAACTCGGGCAAGATCAGGCCGCTCGGACTCAGCTACAAGGTCTCGAGCCGGCACAACACGGTCGATCGCGGCCTGCGCCCCCTTGTTCTGCGGCGTCTGGTCAAGGGGGCGATCGAGCGCAACCGGCTGGCGGCAACCCTCCTGAAGCTGCAGGGCGGTCGCCGTGTGTGGGTGGAATGCTTTGAACAGCCTCCCGAGTCCGACGGGCATCCCGCTGTGCTCTTCATGGCCAGACTATGGGACCCGCGCGGCGTGCCCGATGGCGAAGGTAGGCGACAGCGCGAGGCGTTGAACGAGATGCGAGCCGCCTGTGTACGCGCGGGTCGGACCGCGTTCGGGCCTCGGTTCATCGGGGGGCTGTTCGTGGACGAGTACTCAAAGAGACAGGCGCCCGACTGCCTGTTGCCGTCGGAGAACCAGAGCGACAAGCATCGGTTTCTCGAACGCGTGCGGCGCGCCGGCGTGTGTGTGGCCACGACCGGGCTGCACGGCTCCATCGGGTGGAAGATGGCCGAATATGTGCCAGCATCGAAGGCGATCGTGAGCGAGCCCCTCTTGCGAACCCTTCCGGGCTCGTTCTCGCCCGGGGTCAACTACCTCGAATTCACTTCACCGGAGGGTTTCGTGAAGGTGACCGAACGGCTGCTTGCCGACCCCGAGCTGAGAAGCGCCATGAACCGTGCCAACTGGGACTACTACCAGTCGTGGGTGCGTCCCAGCGCGCTCGTGCTGAAGACCATCGGCGTGGTCCTCGACTGACCGCCCGGATCGAGCCCATGGCAAGGCGAGCGCTCTCGCTGCCTACCACGGTCGCGTCGGCTGCTCGCCGGCCCAGGCGCCGAGACTCAGCAGCGCCCACGCGCGTCTCTCCCAGTTCGGCATGCCGGTGTCTTTGCCGTCAAGGATGCCGGCCACGGTGGGCGCGTCGAACAGCGCAGCGCCGCTGTCGAAGAGCGACTCTTCGGCAAAAGCGCGCAGCGGGCCGCGCAACCATGCGCGGAGCGGCATGCCGAAGCCCTGCTTGGGCCGACCCAGGACGGCCTGGGGCACGAAGGGCTTCATCGCCTGCCTGAAGATCAGCTTCGAGACTCCGCCGCTCAGCTTGTAGGAGGTGGGCAGACCGTTCACGTAGTCCGCGAACTCGTGATCGAGCAGCGGCACGCGGGCCTCCAGCGAGACGGCCATGCTGCAGCGGTCGACCTTGGTAAGGATGTCGTCGACCAGATACGTGCGTTGATCGACGAGCTGCATCCCGGCGACGGAAGCCTCGCCCACGAACGGCTCGAGCCAGGCATCGTCGGCGCCGCACTCGTCCAGGAAGTCGCGAAAGTCCGCGCACAGCGCGGGTCGCAGGTCGTACTCGCCGGACATGACCAGGTCCAGAGTGCGGCGCTCCGCCGGCACCCCGATCTCGCGCACGAAGCGCCCGCCACGGGCGCTGCGCGGCACGATCGCCGCACCGGCACGGCCGAGCCCGCGGCGCAGCCACAGCGGCAGCCGGTCGACGGTCGCCAGGCGCTGGATCTGGCGATACTGACTGTAGCCGGCGAACAGCTCGTCACCGCCGTCGCCCGACAGGGCGACGGTAACGTGCTCGCGGGCGAGAGCGCTCACGAAGTAGGTGGGGATGGCGGAGTCGTCGGCGAACGGCTCATCGAAGCCGCGCAGCAGCTCGGCCAGGCGCTGGGCGTCGGCGGCCGTGACGATGTGGCTATGATGGTCGGTCTCCAGGGCGGCGGCCGTTGCCGCGGCGCCGGGAAGCTCGCTGTTCTCGTCGGATTCGAAGCCTACGGAAAACGTCTTGATGTCCTGCACGCCGCAGTGCCGCATGAGCGCCACGACAGACGTCGAGTCGAGCCCGCCGCTGAGAAAGGCCCCCAGCGGAACGTCGCTGCGCAGGCGCAGCTTCACGCTCTCGACAAGGAGCTCGAGCAATCTGGCCTTGGCCTCCTCGAGCGCCGGCACGGGGCTCGACAGCGCGGTCGACGGCCGCCAGTAGATGCGAGCGTCGCTCTCGGGCCGGCCCTCGCCGACACCCACGCGCCAGGTCTCGACGCTTCCCGCTGCCAGCTTGCGCACCCCGCGATACGCCGTGCGCGGGCCGGGGATGTAACCGAGCACGAGAAAGGCCCGCAAGGCCGTCGCGTCCCACGAGCGGTCGATCCCCGGCAGCGTCAGCAGCGCCTTGATCTCCGAGGCGAAGGCAAGGCGCTCGCCGCAGCGTGCTACGAACAGCGGCTTCTTGCCAAAGCGATCGCGCGCCAGCAGCAGCTCCTTTTTGCGTTCGTCCCAGACGGCGAACGCGAACATGCCGCGAAAACGCTCCACGCAGGCGGCGCCGTCCTCTTCGTACTGGTGGACGATGACCTCGGTGTCGCTCTTGGTGCGAAACTCGTGCCCTTTGCGGATCAGCTCTGCGCGGAGCTCGGCGTGATTGTAGATCTCGCCGTTGAAGACCGTCCACACGGAGGCGTCTTCGTTTGCCAGGGGCTGGTCGCCGGTGGCCAGATCGATGATGCTCAGCCGGCGATGCGCGAGGCCGATGGGTCCTCGCGCATACGTTCCCTCCGCATCGGGCCCGCGATGTCTCAGCGACTCCGCCATGGCCAGAAGCTGGGCGCCATCGATCGCGGCCTCGCCTTGCAGATCGCAGATCCCGGCTATGCCGCACATGGGCTCACGGTGCGTCCCCGACATGGCGAGGCCACGTGTCGTGGTGCCGGCGCAGGTCGCCGATGAAGTCCAGCAGCCGTGCTCCGTGCACGCGGTAGTCGAAACACGCCCTGGCGGTCTCCCGGCCACGCAGGCCCACCTGCGCGGCCTCCTCGGGGTGACGCAACACGTGCGACAGGGATGCGGCCAGGGCGTCGGGGTCGTCGGGAGGCGTGAGATAGATGTCCCGGCGGTCGTGGACGTAGCGCTCGATCTCGCCCACCCGGGTGGCAACGGCCGGCGTTCCCGACGCCAGATACTCGCCGAGCTTGGTGGGGAAGGCCGCCTCTGAGAACGTGCCGCGCGGGTGGGGGACCACAAGCGCCGCCGCCTCGCGCAGCAACCGCGGGAAATCCTGGTAAGGAACGGTGCCCAGGAACTCTACTCGGGGCCCAATGCCGAGTTGACGGATCAGGGCGAGCAGCCTGTCCCGGTAGGAGGTCGGGTTGGGGCTGCCCGATAGCCTGAGCGTGACGTCCGGGAAGTCTGTGGCCAGGGCGGCAAAAGCGCTCACCAGATCGTGCACTCCCTTGCTGGCCGAGAGCTCGCCGGTGTAGGCGATGTAGCGGGGCCTGTCGGGCGACCTGGGCACACCGACCGCGAAGCGCTCGACGTCGACGAGGATGGGCACGAGCAGGGTTCGGGCGCCGCGGCGCACACGCGACGCGAAATAGCGTTCGAGATGCTCGGAGATGACGAAGATGCCGTCGTACAGGCGATAGGCGACCGGCGTATACAGGCGCTCCTCGAGGCGCCGCGCCGACGAGTCCTGCTCGTATACGAACGGCTGTTCACAGCCGTCGAACAGCATCACGGCGCGGCGGGCCCCGCTGGCGAGACGCGCCAGGACCGGCAGCACGAACGTGTGCCCGGTAAAGAGAAGAACGGCGTCCGGGGGCTTGCCCGCCCACGGCGCGAACGGCATCGCCACTCCGGTCAAGCCCTTCACGCGGGCCAGGCGTCGTTGCAGAAACGTGTCGGGGCGCCTGCTCGTCCCCGCCGCGTACAGGAACGGCACACCCTCGAAGAGACCGCTGGATCTCGAGTTGAGAGTCGCATCCGCCGTGTCGCCCGAATACCCGGTGTGCAGCACCAGCACATCCGCCCCCGCGGCCTGCAGGCCCCTCGCGATGGCGAGGACTCTCGCTGTGGAACCGGTCCCGTGCGGAAAGGCGAAGATGTCTCCGGCCAGCAGGATACGCAGTCGCGAGAGGCTCATGAGCGGCGTGAGGGCGGCGGCATCGCGGGGTCGAGCTCGCGTACGACGACGGCCGGTTGACCGGCGACAATCACGCCCGGTGGCACAGAGCCGACCACGACGCTCCCGGCGGCCACGACCGAGCCGCGTCCGATCGTCACGCCCTTCAGCACGATCGCGTTCAGCCCCAGCCATGCTCCGTCTTCAATGACGACCGGAGCATGCGGCGCCTGGCCGCCGATGGGCGACGCGGGGTCGTGCAGGTCGGAGTCCATGATGGTGACGTTGGCTCCGCAAAGTACGTCGTCGCCCAGTACGACCCGCTCCGCCGCGGCGATGACCGTGCCGCTCAGGCCGCAACCGCGTCCGATCAGCAGCTCAGCCCCGGGCGCCAGGGTACTCAGCATGCAGGGGCGGTTCACCCCGGCCTCGTTGGACCGGTACGCAGACCTGAACACGCAGTTCGGCCCGACCGCGATGCGGCTGTAGCCCGTGCGATTGAACAGTATGGGTCCGTAGAAGGAGCAGGACTCACCGAGATCTACTCCCCAATAGACGGCCGACAGGGCGGCGCGCTTGCCGAAGTAGGCGAGGGCCAGGGCACGGCGCTGCCCCTCGATCCGCCGTACGGCAGCCCAGCGATAATCCCGTCTCTTCGGCGGCGTCTCGCTCATGACGGTGCTCCAGATGCGATCGGTGCGCGACCAGGACCGGTGGCGCGGACAGGCCTCTGCGGGCCGGACAGGCGACGGACGGACGGCCGCGTGAGGAAGGGCATCATCTCGCCGTCTCGGCCAGGACGGCGTCGTACACGGCGCTCGTACGATGGGCTATCGTCTCGGGGTCGTGCCGCTCACGAGCGACACGGCGCGCCTCCCGGCCCAGCGCCCAGGCGTAGTCCTGGTCGCCCAGCAGCCGCGTCAGCGCTCCGGCGAGCGCGAACGGTTCGCGGTCGTGGTAGAGCAGCCCGCTTTTTGCGTTCTGCACAAGCTCAGGGACGCCGCCTACGGCGGCGGCGACACTCGGCACTCCGAGCAGCATGGCCTCGATCAGTGAGTTGGGCTGGTTCTCGATGTGTGATGGCAACACAAAGACATCGGCGCGCTTGAGCTCGGACACAAGATCGGCGGCCGGCAGAGGTCCGAGCCAGGCGACCTGGTCACCTGTGCCGCTGCGAGCCACGATGCCGGAGAGCGCCGGCCAGACGGGGGACCCACTCACAGTGCCGGCGACTCTCAGTCGAAGCCCACGCTTGCCCGCCGTCCTGAGAATGCCCAGGGCTGCCAGAAGGGTCTCGAGCCCCTTGTAGGGAGCCGCTCCACCTGTGCAGAAGATGGTCTGCTGGGGGTTGTCGGGCGGGCTCCATTGTTCCTGGTAAAAAGGCGACCGGACAACGCACTCGGTGTGAAAATAGGTCGCCGCCGGATGGAGAAGCTCGAGGACGGTCCGGTCCCACTCCGTCTGTCCCATGAAGCAGTCGAGACCGCGGATGATCGCGCGCTCGTCCACGGCGCGGCGCCTCATGCTGTAATAGTTGGGCAGGAGCCCATTGCCTTCAACGAAGGAGCGCGTGGCGGTGTTGCGGACGACCTCGGGCAGCGTCACGGCATCGAACATGAAGTGCTCGCAGACGGTGGCGAGGCCCTGCAGTGTGGCCACGGCGGGCAGCCCGGCGCGAAGGGCGGCGAAGCCGAGCTCGTGTTCCGTGCCATGAACGTGTATGAGATCTGGGCGAAAGCTCTCGATGACCCGCAAAGCATCGGCGATCGTCTCCTGTTGTACGGAACTCAGACGCCAGGCGTCGGTCATGCTCTGCCACTTCGACCGTCCCCACGGACCGACGGCGAAGTACGTCGCGTTTCCGCGTCTCAGGGGTTTGGTCAGGGCCGGACCTCGCGAAGCGACACCCAACTCGATCCCCGGTTCGAACCGTTCGAGAGCGTCGCGCAGGCCTTCGAGCCAGCCGCCACCCACCATGGGCGAGTTCCCGGCAACCGCGGGTAGTTGCGCGGGCGTGAGCCACAGAACTCGCATTGTCCCCCTAGTCGTCGTGCTGCCGCCTGATCTTACGCCACATGTTCGCCAGCATGCGGCGGGCCGTCTGCAGATCTTCGTGCGACACGGCGCCGAGGGCGCCCGACACGACACAATCCAGGAGCACGTAGACGCACCACAAAACGAGGGTCAGAAGGAGCCCGTGACAGAGCGGCCGCAGAAGAAAGTACCCGGCGACGGCGGTGATCGCCGAGCCGATCATCGTGGGCTGATAGCAGCGCCGCCACACCAGCCACGACGAGACCCCCACCACGTTTTTCTGGCTGTAGTACAGAAAGTACGGCACGTTCGCAGACGACAGCACCATGGCCGCCGCTGCGCCGTTCACGCCGTACCGCACCGTGAGCGGATACACGGCGGCCAGGCAGATCGCGCTGGACATGGTGGAAAAGACGAGATTGATGGCCGGCCGCGCCGCCGAAAGATTGACGTATGAGGCGGCCATGGCGGCCGAATGAAACGCCTGGGCGAGAGCGAACAAGGCCAGGGCGACCGCTCCCTCACGAGCATAGCTGTCGCTCACCCAGTACCGCAGGAGCGGATGGGCGAGCACGCACAATCCCACTGAGCCACTCATGTTGACGAGAAAGAACAGCCGTGAGCTGCGCAGATAGAGACTACGGACTCCCTCGCGGTCGTCCCGCGCGAACATCGCCGCTGCGGTCGGAAACAGCACCTGGGCGACCGCCGTCAACAGGTCGCTGACTCTCGACGCCAGAACGTACGGCACCTGGTAGTAGGCCGCCGCCGCGACGCCGCCGGCGATGCCGACGACCAATCGGTTCGTCTGTTGGGCCACTGTGTATCCGGCCGAGTTGAGAGCCGACATGCCGGCAAACGACAGCGTCTTGCGGCGGATCTCCCGCCATGGCGGTCCCGCGCTCCGCGCGACGTCGCCGAACAGGCGGATGGCGATGGCGGCGTAGACGACGATCGCCAGCGCGTTGATAACGATCGAGAAGATGACGATGGCGATAAGTCCGTAGCCGAGGGTCACGATGACCGCGGGGCCTGCCGACGACAAGGTGCCCCAGGTGGCGGCGACCGCCGAGGAGATGTCGTAGCGCAGGAAGCTCTGCGGGATCGCCGGCCCGATGCTCACGACGAGGCCCAGGAAGAAGTTGACGCCCGTCAGCCTGATCACGGTAATCGCGGTCGGCAGCAGGCCGGCCGGCACCTTGAGCACGGAGGTGGCCAGCCACGGGGCCGCCAGCCACAGAAAGACTCCGCCGATGGCGCCGGCGGCACTGAACCACCTCAGCCCAAACGAGATCACGGCCAGCATCGGACGCCCTTCATTCAGGGCGCGGTAGTAGGAGAGGTACCGCATGATCGCGGAACCGAGCCCCATCTCCATGAGGCCGAGGTAGCCGGTCAGCGACCCCGTCAGCGCCAGCAGGCCGTACTCACTGGCCCCCAGGCCGCGAACCGTGATGGGCACCGCGACAAACGCGGCCACGGCGGGAACGATCCACCCGCCCCAGCTCAGGATCGCGTTGGCGCCAAAACTCCTCTCGCGCGAGCTCACGCTCCCGCCCTGCTTGCAGTCGCCCCCGCTAGTCTTCGCGCGACGGGTCGACGGCGCTGTCGAACGTGCGGCGGATCCCCTCGTCGAGGGCCACGAGCGGCCGGTAGCCGAGCAACTCCCGGGCGACGCTGACGTCGGCGTAGGAGTGCTCGATGTCGCCCTCGCGCGGCGCGAGATAGACGGGTGTGACCGGCTTGCCCACAACGGCCTGCACGGCGGCGAGCAGCTCGTTGACCGAGTGCGGCTGGCCACAGGCGATGTTGATCACGCGTCCCACGGCCGTCGACGATGCGGCCGCGGACAGGGTGGCGGTCGCCACGTTGGTGACGTAGGTGAAGTCGCGTGTCTGATTGCCGTCCCCGAAGATGGTGGGTGGCTTGCCTTCGGCGCCGAGGCGAAGAAAGAGCGCGACGACCCCGCTGTACTGCGACTGCGGGTCTTGGCGCGGTCCGAACACGTTGAAATAGCGCAGAGCGACCGCTTCGAGGTCGTAGACGGCGTTGAACGCCATGCAGTACTGCTCCGCGGCAAGCTTGGAGACCCCGTACGGCGAGATGGGCGCGGGCCGCAGCGACTCTCTTTTGGGGAGGTCCGGCGAGGCGCCGTAGACTGACGAGGAGGAGGCGAAGACCACTCTTCTCACGCCCGCGTCCCGCGACGCGGAGAGAATGTTGAGTGTGCCGGTGACGTTGACCTCGTTGGTGGTGAGCGGGTCCTGCACCGATCTCGGCACCGACGGCAGCGCGGCCAGGTGGATCACGTAGTCGGCGCCCTGAACCGCCTTGTGAGCTCTCTCGTAGCTGCGAATGTCGCCCTCGACGAGATCGACGTCGTCGCGAAATGTCGCCAGATTGCCGCGACGACCGGTGGAGAAGTTGTCGATGATCCGGACCCTGTCTCCGCGAGCCAGGAGCGCTTCAGCGACGTGGGACCCGATGAAGCCGGCCCCGCCTGTCACGACGTACAAATCGCTCAAAACGTCAACCTCCCCTGTGCCGAGTGCCCTCTGAGCCGAGGCGCGGCGGGCGACATGCCCGACTGCCTCCGAACTGGGTGGAACCGTTCGGGGAGTATATCCGCCGCAGCCGACTCGCCCTGCCCGTTGACCCCCTGGCGGCCTTCGAGTCTCGCCGACTCTCGGGCAAGACACAGGCGCCGATTCACGTCGAGAACCAGCGCCATCGGAACGTAGAGCAGGGCGACGTTCTCGATCGAGTCGATGTTCGTGTTCAGCAGGCAGAACATCATGTAGAAGCTCAGGTAGGCCAGCATCACGGAACTCTGGCGCTCGGCGCGGTTGCGCCATGCCAGGACGAACACGACCGCCACGGGCGCCAGGTACAAGCCGGTCGCCACCACTCCCTGGGTGACCAGCAGCTGGACCGCGAAGTTGTGCGGTTCGAACCCTTCCTTGCCGAGATTGACCAGGTAGTAGGCCTGGTTCCAGATGTAATCCCCGAACAGGTGATGTTGAAAGTATGCCAGCCCCATCAGGCTCCGTGTCACCCGGTCACCGGCATTGGGATCGGCCCTCGGGTTGAAGAGGGTGCCCAGAGAGTAGGCGATGCTGTGGCGGACGTAGGCCGACGACAAGAGCACGCCGACGCCGAGGGCCGCGAAGACCGCAAAGGCGATCGCTGCGCGTTTGGCCACCCCGCGCATGGCGATGAGCTGGACGATCAGCCCCAGCAGCAGCGCGATGATGCCCGAGCGATGATTGACGAGCAGCAGTGCGCCCCCACCAAGCACGGCCGGGGCCAGGCGCCAGAGACGTGCCGGCCAGAAGAACAGCGACGTGAACACCAGCCAGCCGAAGAGGAGCGTCGTGCCTCCCCAGGCGGCTCTGAGCCGGTAGACGTCGCCGTCCCAGTAGCCCGCCCCGCCCGTCGTTTTGTATTTATAGAAGACCCAGAGCGCCAGGCCGGCAGCCGCGGCGTCGAACAGCGCGATGACCACCGATGGTCTCCAGTAGCGCAGCACCATCGAGTAGAAGAAGGGCACCAGGATGATGAAGAGCCGAACTTCCTGCTGACGCACGACGTCGATGGGGCGCAGACCGTGCCCGAGCACCGCCATGGGCAGGACGACGAACAGCTGGTAGCAGACGTACGCGGCGCACAGCCACAGCACGTAGCGATTGCTCGTGACCGGATCGGGAGACAGGTGGAGCGCGTTGCGTACGAGCAAGAGGAAGACGGCGCCGCCAATGACGACGTCGAACGGATTGACGTTCACGAACCCGATAGTGAACAGCGAGTACGTCTTGAACTGGGGTTCCATGGCCATCGACAAGGCGGTCACGATCGCGGCGGCGACGGCGACCATCATCGTCAGGTACTTCATTGCGTCCTTCCGCGCCTTTGTCCGGCGACGGATCCCGCCCGGCGCCGCGTGCTCCTCAGCGCAGAATACAGCATCCCCGCGGTGAGCTTGCTTGCGGCTCGCCGCGGGGATGCTGGCGACTGGACGATTTGGTGTGAGTCCCGGGCGCAGACCCGGGACTCACTCGTGTGTCAGTCGGGCAGGTCGTTGGTGCTGGTTGTGCCGGTCGCGTACTGCGGACTGACTGAGTCACCCGAGAAGTTACTGTTCAAGACGGCGTTGCCGCCGCCTCCCTGCCACTCGCGATAGCCAAACGTATTGCCGCTGGCTACCGAGTTGGAGACGGTGTTGCCGCTCGTCGGGCCGAAGATCCCGAGGTCGCCGTCGCAGACGAAGCCGCTGCAGCAGGAGTTGGCCTGGCCGCTGGCCGTGCAGTGATCGATGGTGACGCCGCTCGTGCCGCAGAGCTCNNCGAAGTTTGTGACGCGGTGGCTGGCATCGAGGCCGTAGAAGCGGAAGCCGTGGCCGTAGTTGGCCGAGGCCGTGCAGTTGGTAACCGTGATGCCGCTGGTCCCTGTGTAGATGGTGGTGTCGATCGAGATGTCGAGGGCCGAGAAGGCGGTCGAGTCATACTCCCCGGTGCAGCTGTCATAGGTCACCTGCTGGCAGCCGTAGACGGCGATCGCCATGTAGAGGTTCTGAGTGTCGACGCGGGCGATCGTGACGTTCTTGCAGGCCTCGGCCTTGAAGCCGTCCTGCATGGTCGCGTTGCGGCGCGCCACAGGGGCCATGATCGTCATGTCGCTGACCGTGATGCCGCTGGCGTGAACGGCGGCGACGACGTTGCACGAGGTCGAGCCGTTGCCCACGAGCACTGTCTGCCCGATACCGGCGCCCTTGATCGTGACGCCATCAGGGACGTTCAGGTTGCAGTCGAGATCGCCGCCGATGACGTGGTCGGCGACGAGGCTGAAGGTACCCGCCGGCAGCTGCACTGTGCTGCCCGACGGAGCACCGTTCAGGGCCGCCTGAATGTAGGCGGCGGCATCGCTTGTGGTCGGCGGGGAGATGACGATGACGTGAGGGGGCGTCGGCGTCGGGTTGGGAGTGGGAGTCGCGGTGGGCTTGGGCGTCGGGTTGGGAGTGGGAGTCGTGGTGGGCTTGGGCGTCGGAGTCGTAGTGGGCTTGGGCGTCGGGCTGGGAGTGGGGGCGGGGGGCTTGGGATGCGGGTGCCGCTTTGCCAGGATGCCGGCCCGGAGCAGGCTCAAACGGCGCGTGAGCCCGGTGACCCGACGAGAGAGATGAGAGCGAAGCCCGAGGCGCGCCCCTTGATCGACTCTCAGCGTCACGTTGTCGACGCGGATCAGTTTGGCATCGAGCGCCAGGACGGCCGTCCGGGTCGTCTTGTTGGCGGTGCTCATGGAGAGGACGATCCGGTTGAGCTGGATCACGCGGCCGTTGACCGTGATCACGGTCGCGCCGGTCTGCGCTATCCGACGAAGAATGGCTGCTCGCACGCCCGGCTGTGAAGAATGCCGTAACAGGACGTTGATTCGCTTCTCTAGAATGCGGGTACTTTTAGTAAGCGCTGTGGCTCGATGTTGAGCCGCAGGTGCCGCGCTGGAGGCGCTGGAGACTGCCGGGACGACAAGGGTGACCAGAAGTAGCGCTGTGGCAAGGACCAGAAGATGCTTGGTCGTTCTCACCGGGGTCTCCTCACGCTTCGGGCGAAGAAGGCACGGCCGGTCCGCGTCATAAGTGACGCTGTCTGTCGCACCGGCGCGACTCGCTTCGCAGTTCGCAGTCATAGACGGATTGACAAACCGTCTGT
This sequence comes from Actinomycetota bacterium, assembly GCA_003164655.1. Classification (GTDB taxonomy): domain Bacteria; phylum Actinomycetota; class Thermoleophilia; order UBA2241; family UBA2241; genus Bog-752. Next base: position 12,787 of record PLTW01000062.1, on the reverse strand, counting down.
GCATACGCGTCACCCCAATGCGTCGGCACGCGCTCCCAATGGATGAGAGGGCGGGGCCAATAAGCGTTACCGGAGTTGTCTACAGTTGGCCGTGAGACAGGCCGGTCGGTAGCGCGCGACAGACGTCGCCCAGGAGTCCCGCGGCCCTTCCCTTCAGTGCGAGCCAAGCCGGCGGGTGAGCGGTGTCGGCGGGTGAGCCGTGGCCCCGGCGGGAGAACCGTCGTCCCGGCCGGTCGTAAGGTCAGCGCATCGTCTGGCGATGGCCGGTGCTACAATCCGACGCGGCCGCCGAGACAAAGACAAAGGAGCACGGGGGCATCGACGCACACTCTCGCATTCTGGTCGTCGGCCACCGCGGCCTCGTCGGCAGCGCCGTGGTGCGCGCGCTGAGGCGCCATGGCTACGATGGGCTTGTCTTGGGCGACGTCTCCGAAGTCGACCTCACCGATCAGGTCGCGGCGCGCGCGTTCTTCGAACGCGCGCGCCCCCAGGTCATCGTGCTGGCGGCCGCCAAGGTGGGCGGCATCGTGGCCAACTGGGAGCAGCCCTACGAGTTCATCGCCGTCAACCTGGCGATCGAGCTCAACGTCATCGCCGCCGCCTTCCGCGCCGGCGTCGAGAAGCTCGTCTTTCTGGGCAGCTCCTGCATCTACCCGCGCGAGGCGCCGCAGCCGCTCAAAGAGGAGTACCTGCTCACCGGACCGCTCGAAGAGACCAACCGCGCCTATGCAGTCGCCAAGATCGCCGGCATCGAGCTCTGCCGCAGTCTCAACCGCCAGTACGGTACCGACTATCTTTCGCTCATGCCGACCAACCTCTACGGCCCCGGCGACAACTTCGACCTGCGCTCGAGCCACGTGTTGCCGGCCATGATCCGCAAGTTTCACGAGGCCAAGCTCGGCCTGCCCGGCCCGGATGGGGCGCCGCGGCAGCCCATGGCCCCGGTCGTGCTCTGGGGCACGGGCCGGCCGCGGCGTGAGCTGCTGCACGTCGACGACCTGGCCGAAGCGGTCGTCTACCTGCTGGAGCACGTCGCCGCGGCCGACCTGCCCGACGGCCTCGTCAATGTCGGCACCGGCCACGACCAGACCATCGCCGCGCTGGCCGAGCTCACCCAGCGCGTGGTGGGCCACACCGGGCCGATCGAGTGGGACACGAGCAAGCCCGATGGCACGCCACAAAAGCAGCTCGACGTGAGCCGCATCACGGCGCTTGGCTGGCAGCCGCGCATCGAGCTCGAAGAGGGCATCCGCGCCACCTATGAGTGGTATGTGGAGCAGGCCGGCGCCTGAGGGCGACGGCGGGCTTAGGGGGGAGAGGTCAGTGGCCAAGACGGCACTCATCACCGGCATCACCGGGCAGGACGGCGCCTACCTGGCCGAGCACCTGCTCGAGCAGGGCTACGTGGTGCACGGCATCAAGCGCCGCGCCAGCCAGTTCAACACCGATCGGGTCGACCACCTCTACGACGACCCGCATAAGCCCGGCGTGCGCTTCTTCATGCACTACGGCGACCTGACCGACGCCACGAACCTCATCCGCATCGTCCAGGAGACCCAGCCCGACGAGATCTACAACCTGGCCGCCCAGTCGCACGTGCTGGTGAGCTTCGAAACCGCCGAGTACACGGCCAACGCCGACGCGCTCGGCACGCTGCGCTTGCTCGAGGCCATCCGCATTCTGGGCCTCGAAGCCGGTACGCGGTTCTATCAGGCCTCGACGTCGGAGATGTTCGGCCTCGCCCAGGAGTCGCCGCAGCGTGAGACCACGCCGTTTTACCCGCGCAGCCCCTATGGCGCCGCCAAGCTCTACGGCTACTGGATCGTCGTGAACTACCGCGAGGCCTACGCCCTGCACGCCTCAAACGGGATCCTCTTCAACCACGAGAGCCCGATCCGCGGCGAGACCTTCGTGACGCGCAAGATCACCCGCGCCGTGGCGCGCATCGCCCTGGGCCTGCAGGACAACCTCTACCTGGGCAACCTGGGCTCGTTGCGCGACTGGGGCCACGCCCGCGACTACGTGCGCGCCATGCACCTCATGCTGCAAGAAGACGACCCCGACGACTACGTCATCGCCACCGGCGAGCAGCACTCGGTGCGCGAGTTCTGCCGGCGGGCCTTTGCCGAGGCCGGGATCGGACTCGCGTTCGGCGGAAAGGGCCTCGACGAGGTCGGGGTGGTCGACGCCCTCGACCCCGACCTGCTCGCCCGCGCCCGCAACGGCGGCGGCGCCCAGGCGGCGGCCGCACCGGCCGGCGCCGAGGGTCTCACTCCCGGTCGCGTCCTGGTCAGGGTCGACCATCGCTATTTTCGCCCGACCGAGGTCGCCAACCTTATCGGCGACGCCGCAAAAGCCCGCGATCGCCTGGGCTGGCGGCCCCGGATCGGGTTCGACGAGCTCGTGCACGAGATGGTCTGGAAGGACCTTGACGAAGCGCGCAAGGACGAGCTCATCCGCGCCGGCGGCTTTCGGGTGCCGCAGTTCAGGGAGTGAAGCGGTCGGCGGTCCTTACCGCCCCTGCGCAAGCCCCGTGTCAGGGCCCGAGGCGACCCGGCGACTCATTCTGCGTGTTCGGCGCGATGTCGGGCAGACGCCAGAGATGCCACAGCGAAAAGGCGAAGGCGAGGCAGAGGACCGCGTCGCGTTCGACTACGAGCAGCACCGCGCCGCTGTTGAGGTAGATGAACGACCAGTAGTTGGCGGGGAACTCGAGCTGGGTGAGCACGACCGCGCCGATCAGCAGCAGGCCGAGCGCCCGGCGCTCGGGGAGCACCAGGGCGATGGCCGGCAGGATCCAGATGAAGTACTGCGGCGAGAGGACCTTGCCGAACGTCATGAAGGCCAGGATCAGGGCAAGGACGGCGAGCGGCACGAGGCGCGGCGTGGCGCGCAGAGTCGCGCGGCGCCGCCAGATCAGGCAGTACGTGACGGCGAGGGCGACGAGCTCGAGAAAGCCGGAGATGCGAGCCAGCGTGACGGCGCCGGTCGCCGAGATGAACTGTGAGCCGTAGGCGGTGCCGATCTCGACCCAGACGTGGCCCACGATGTGGCCCAGGAGAAGCGGCGCGGCCAGCACGCTCTCGACCTGGAGCGGCCGGTCGAGCTGGTAGGTGAAGGGGTACTCGAGTCCCTTGAAGCCGTGGATCAGGAAGGGCACGAACGGCAGCACCGCCGCCAGCACGAAGTAGATCAGGCCCCAGATGATCGTGCGCCGCCGCACGGCCAGCACGAACACGAGCGGCAGCAGAATGGCTGGAGTGAGCTTGAGGGCGAAGCCCAGGCCCAGCACGAAGGCCGCGTTGGTCCACATCTCGTAGGAGAGCAGGAGCATGACCACGGCCAGCAGGAGCGCCACGGCGGCGTCGTAGCGGTTGCCGATGATGGCGCCGGTGGCCAGCACGCAGACCGCGAACGCCACACCGACGAGGTAGGGCTTGCGCCCGGTGGTCCACAAGCGGGCGGCGGCGGCGGCGGTCGCCGCCGCCGCCGCCGCGCACATGACGAACATCTCGACGTTGAACCAGTCGCTGTAGGCGACCACGTTGCCGCTGTGGCCGGGGATGACGAACAGCGGGATGGCCAGCGGCGGATACTCGACCGGAAAGTCGACATAGGGCCGCAGGCCGTGCGCCATGCGGGCGGCGAAGTCGACGTAGATGCCGGTGTCCGAGATATCGTGCAGGCCGTACCAGAAGTGAGCGATGCCGAAGAGATAGACAATGAGGCCGATGGCCGCCAGGGTGAGCCCGACGGCGAGGCTCATGATCTTGAGGAGGCGGTGGCCGCCACCCACACCGCCGCCGCCTACGCCGGCGCTGCCGCTCACGGTGTCGGCACGGACGCCGGCGCCGACGTCGGGCGCCGCGGCTTTGGTCTGCTTGACGTTGCGCCCCCCGCTGGTCATCGTGCGGCCCTCATCTGAAGCTCCAGAGCTTGTTGGCGACGAAATTGATCGGCATGACGAAGACGATCGCGATCAGCTGGCTCGGGATGGGCGCCAGGTGGGCCTGCTCGCGCAGCGCCCAGAAGATGCCGAGCTGCCCGCCGTAGGCGATCACGCTGACCGTGAAGAACTTCGGCAGTTCCCCGGCGACATCCTTGGTCGAGCGGAAGGTCCAGCGCCGGTTCAGGTAGTAGTTGGTCATCACCGACACGATGAAGCCGGCGCCGTTGGCGAGGTAGGCGGCGGCGGCCGGCACGCCCTGGGTGTCCTTCTTCACGACGAGGCCGTGTACGGCGCTCGCCAGGCCGCTCACCGAGTGAATGTGGCCGCTGGCGAGCAGCCAGACGAGCAGCACCAGGGTGAAGACGAGCAGATTGACGATCACGCCGCTGCCGCCCACGACGCAGAACCGCACGAACTGCCAGAGGCTGACGCGCAGCCCGCCGCCGGCGGCGGACCCGCGGGCGGAGGATGCCGCGGCCGGCGCGCTCGTTGGCGGGCTCACGGCGTCGTTGTCCGGAGAGTCATCCACCCGGTCGGTTAGGCGAGGGCGAGTCGGTAGTCACGCAGGCGATGATACGCGATGGCCTCTCGCTCACAAAGCTCTGCTCGAGCAGCCGCCGGGTGTCGCCGATCGGTGGGGGCGAGGCCATCGTGCGGCCGATCGTGTCGTGTCTGTTAGAATTGACGGCCCGGCGCCCGGCAGGTCGTGTGCTGCTCGCAAGGTCGAGCGGGCGCCGCGCTGCCGGCGACGACGAGGAGAGCCCACTGGTGAACGACAGGCCGCCACGGTTTCGCGAGGTCTCGCCCAAGGTCGATTTTCCCGCTCTCGACGCGCGGATCCTCGAGTTCTGGCGCCGCGAGCGCATCTTCGCCAAAAGCATAGAGCTGCGCCGCGACGCGCCGCTGTATGCGTTCTACGAAGGTCCGCCGACGGCCAACGGCCGGCCGGGCTCCCACCACGTGCTCTCGCGCGTCTTCAAGGACATCTTTCCGCGCTTCAAGACGATGCGCGGCTACCGCGTGCCGCGCAAGGCCGGCTGGGACTGCCACGGCCTGCCCGTCGAGCTCGAAATCGAACGCCGTCTGGGGATCGACGGCAAGGAGCAGATCGAAGAGTACGGCATCGCCCGGTTCAACGCCCTGTGTCGCGAGAGCGTGCTCACCTATCTCAAGCACTGGGACCGGATGACCGAGCGCATCGGCTTCTGGATCGACCTGGACGACGCCTACTACACGCTCACCAACGACTACATCGAGTCGGTGTGGTGGCTGCTGCGGCAGATCTGGGACAAGGAGCTCCTCTACGAGGGCTTCAAGGTGGTGCCCTACTGCCCGCGCTGCGGCACGGCGATCTCCAGCCACGAGATGGCGCAGGGCTATCACGACGTCACCGAGCCGTCGGTGTACGTGCGCTTCCCACTCACCGCCGCATCGGCCGCGACGCTGGGCACACTGGGGGCGCCGGTCGCCGCCGGGACAGCGCCGGTCGTCGAGACCGCTCCGGTTGCCGCCGAGACCGCGCCGGCTATCACCGACCAGGCCGCCGGCCGGGTGAGCCTGGCCGTCTGGACGACCACGCCCTGGACCCTGGTCTCCAACGTCGCCTGCGCCGTCAATCCCGAGATCGAGTACGCGCTCGTCGAGAGCCGCGGCGAGCGCTTCGTGCTGGCCCGCGACCTGGTCGAGGCGGTGCTCGGCGCCGAGGCCGTGGTCGAGCGCGTCATCGCGGGCCGCGAGCTGCTCGGCCTCGAGTACGAGCCGCCCTACCGGTTCGTCGCGCCCGACCGCCGCGCCTGGTATGTGGTCGGCGACGGCTACGTCACGACCACCGACGGCACCGGCATCGTGCACATCGCACCGGCCTTCGGCGAAGACGACATGCGCATCGGGCACGACAACGACCTGCCGGTGGTCAATCCGGTCGACGCCGCCGGGCGCTTTGCCGCCGAGATCGAGCCTTGGCCCCACGTGTTCGTCAAAGACGCCGACCCCGGTATCATCGCCGACCTCGCGGCGCGCGGCCTGTTGCTGGTCGAGGTGCCCTACGAGCACAGCTATCCGTTCTGCTGGCGCTGCGACACGCCGCTGCTCTACTACTCCAAGAAGACCTGGTACGTGCGCACGACGGCGATCAAAGACGAGCTTCTGGCCGCCAACGAGGCCGTGACCTGGTATCCCGAGCACATCAAGCACGGGCGCTTTGGCGAGTGGCTCGACAACAACGTCGACTGGGCGCTGTCTCGCGACCGGTACTGGGGTACGCCGCTGCCCATCTGGCGCTGCGACCAGGGTCATGTGCACTGCGTGGGCAGCATCGCCGAGTTGCGCGAGCTTGCCGTGACACCGCCTCCCGACGACCTCGAGCTGCACCGGCCCTTCGTCGACGAGGTCGTGCTGGCCTGCCCCGAGTGCGGTGCCGACATGCGCCGCGCGCCCGAGGTGATCGACGCCTGGTTCGATTCGGGCTCGATGCCGTTCGCCCAGTGGCACTATCCGTTCGAAAACAAGGAGACGTTCCGCGAGCGGTTCCCGGCCGACTTCATCGCCGAGGCGATCGACCAGACCCGCGGCTGGTTCTATAGCCTGCTCGCGGTGGCCACCCTGATCGAGGGCCGTAGCTCCTACGAGACGGTGCTCTGCCTGGGCCACATCCTCGACGCCGACGGTCAGAAGATGAGCAAGAGCCGGGGCAACGTGGTGGCGCCCGACGACGTGCTCGACCGCCAGGGCGCCGACGCCTTTCGCTGGTATCTGTTCACGGCCTCGAGCCCCTGGTATCCGCGCCGGTTCTCGCTCGACCTGGTCGACGAAGTGGTGCGCAAGTTCCTGCTTACCCTCTGGAACACCTACAGCTTCTTCACCGTCTACGCCAACATCGACCGCTTCGACCCGATGTCCGAGCCAGTGCCGCTCGCCGAGCGGCCGCTGCTCGACCGCTGGCTGGCCGGCCGGCTCGCGCAGCTCGTCACGCGGGTCGGCGACGGTCTCGAAGACTACGACGCCACCAACTCGGGCCGCGCCATCCAGGAGTTCGTCGACGAGCTCTCCAACTGGTACGTGCGCCGCAGCCGGCGGCGCTTCTGGAAGAGCGAGAGCGACCGCGACAAGCTGGCCGCCTATCACACGCTTTACGAGTGCCTCGTGACGCTCGCCAAGCTGCTCGCGCCCTACACGCCGTTCGTCGCCGAGGAGCTCTACCAGAACCTCGTGCGCTCGGTCGACCCCGCCGCGCCCGAGAGCGTCCACCTGTGCGACTGGCCGCTGGCCGACGAGGCTGCCGTCGACCCGGCCGTGGCCTTCGACATGGAGGCCGCCCGCCGGGTGGTCGAGCTGGGCCGCGCGGCGCGCAACGGGGCCGCCGTCAAGACTCGCCAGCCGCTGGCCGAGGTGGCGGTGGCGGCGGCCGCGGCCGAGCGCGCCGCCCTCGAGCGCCTGCGCGATATCGTGACCGACGAGCTGAACGTCAAGGAACTGCGCCTCGTCTCCGACCCCGGCGAGCTGCTCGACTACGCGCTCAAGCCGAACCTCAAGCTGCTCGGGCCGCGGCTCGGCAGGCAGGTCGGAGCCGTCGGGGCCGCCTTGCGCGACGTCGACGCCCCCGAGTTCGTCGCGGCGCTGCGCACCGGCGGCTCGGCGCCCCTGGTGCTCGCCGACGGCGAGCAGGTGCGCCTGGCCGAAGACGAGGTGCTGGTCGAGACCGTCGCCCCCGCAGGCTGCCGAGTCGAAAGCGACGCCGCCTTCACCGTGTCGCTGCGCACGACGGTCGACGCGGAGCTGCGCGACGAAGGAATCGTGCGCGAGCTGGTCCATGCCGTTCAACTCTCGCGCAAAAACGCCGATTTACGAATAGAGGACACGATCAGCCTGGCGCTGTCGGTGCCGGCTGAGCTGGCCGGGCTCGTCGAACGCCACGCGGCGTACATAAGGAGCGAGACCCTGGCCAGCGAGCTCGAGCTCGGCGACCGGCCCCGAACGCACCGCGAAACTGTGCGGGTCGAAGGCTGCGAGGTCGTCGTGGGCATCACGCCCACGGGCACGATCTTCACGGTCAACTACGGCTGAGAGGCGGACCACGACGTGAGCCACGATGGAACGCACATCCAGGGCGATCCCTCGCTCGAGCTGGTCTTCGAGCTGGCCGGCCCGAGTGTCGGCGACCGGGCCATCGACATGGGCACCACGGTCGGCGCCACCGCGTTCGCGCTGGCCGGCGCGGTGGCCAGCGTGCTGGCGGTCGACAACCGCGCGGACACCATCGACGAGGCGGTGCGACTGAGCCGCGAGGTCGGCGTCGACAACGTCTCGTTCATGTATGCCAACCCCTATGCGCTGCCCTTCACCGACGGCGCCTTCACGCTGGCCACCTGTCGCAACGCCCTGCACCGCTTTCCCGAGCCGGTCGCCGCCCTCAAGGAGATGGCCCGGGTGGTCGTGGCGGGCGGACGCCTCGTGGTTTACGACCTGCTCGTAAGCGCCGATCTCGACCGCTACCTGAACGAGCTCGCCCGGCTCAGCGACCCCGCTCACCGCCGCTACTCGACGCACGGCGAGTTTCTCGAGCAGTTCGCCAAGGCCGGTCTGACCGTTACCCAGGAGCGCCGCCTGCACCGCACGGTCAACCTTCAGTACTGGCTCGAGGCGGCGGCGGTCGACACGGGGCGCGCCGACCTCATTCGCACCCGCCTGCAGGAGCTGCCGCTCAAGGCTCAGACGGCGCTCGACCTGGCCGTCTCCGACGACCTGGTGTCGTTTTCTTACGACGACATCGGCTTCAGGCTCGAAAAGGCGTAGGCCGGGACTTTCTCTATTCGGCCTCGTCGGCGAGCCGACCGCCGACCGCCCAGTCACTCTTGGCGAAGTCCTCGAAGATGACCCTCACCGTGTCGCGCTCACAGCCCGCGATCTCGACCACGGCATCGGTGATCCGCCGTGCGAGCTCGGCCTTCTGCCGGCGCGTGCGACCCTCCCAGAGCCGCACGGTGATCACGGGCACGGCCCGGCGCCTACCCGAGCCAGTCGGCGAGCTCTTCGACGAGCTTGGGCTTGCTCAGGGCGCCGACGATGCGCTTCTTCAACTGGCCGCCCTCGAAGGCCAGCAGGGTGGGGATGTTCAGCACCTCGAGGCTCTGCGCCACCTGGGGGTTCTCGTCGACGTTCAGCTTGACGAACTTCACTCCGGGGTGGCGCTCGGCGATCTCGGCGAGCACCGGTTCGACCACGCGGCATGGTCCGCACCATTCGGCCCAGAAATCGACCAGGACCTTGCCGGGAGCATCGAGCACCACGGTCTTGAAGGTGTCCTGCGTCACTGCGTCCACGTGTCCCTCCTGAGACTTGATCGGTGGCGGTATCAGCCGCCGGTAGCGGCGTCGTCTGCCGGCGCGGCGCCCGGCGTTACGAACTTGGCTTGGGCGCCCGACGCGCCGGCGCCTGGGGCGCCGGCGCTGGCCTGCCGCGCCTCGAAGTCGCGCGCGACCAGGTACTTCTCGGCTTCGATGGCGGCCAGCGCGCCCTCGCCGACGGCGTTGGCGATCTGCTTGATGAGTCCGGCCCGCGCGTCGCCGCAGGCGAACATCCCGGGCTGGCTGGTGCGCAGGTGGGCGTCGGTCACGATGTAGCCGCCGGCGTCGAGCTCGACGACGCCGCGCAGAAAGCCGGTGTTGGGGAGCTGGCCGACGTAGAAGAAGACCCCCGACACCGGCAGCGTGTGCTGCGAGTGATCGAGCAGGTCTTCGTAGTCGACGGCCTCGACCTTGGTCTCACCGACGATACGCCGCACCTGGCCGTTCCAGATGAAGCGCATGTTGGGCTGGGCGAAGGCGCGCTCCTGGGCGATCCGGGTCGCCCGCAGCTCGTCGCGGCGGTGCACGACGTGCACCGCCGCCGCGAAGCGCGCCAGGAACATGCCCTCCTCGACGGCGGCGTTGCCGCCGCCGATCACCACGACCTCTTTGCCTCGGTAGAGCGGGCCGTCGCAGGTGGCGCAGTACGACACGCCGCGGCCCATGAACTCGGCCTCGCCCGGTACGCCGAGCTTGCGCGCCTCGACCCCCGGCGACAGGATCACGACCCTGGCCGTCACCGCCCCTTCGTCGGTAACGATGCGCCAGTCGCCGTTGGGCTGGAGCTCGAGTGCCAGAACGCCGGTGATCTCGCGCAGTTCGGCGCCGAACTGGGCCGCCTGCTGCTTCATCTTCTCGGCCAGTTCGAAGCCCGTGATGCCCTCGGGAAAGCCCGGGTAGTTCTCGACCCGCTCGGTGACCTGCATGATGCCGCCGGCCGTGTTGCGTTCGAGCACCACCGTGTCGAGGCGGGCGCGCGAGCTGTAGATGGCGGCGGTCATGCCGCCGGGGCCGGCGCCGACGATGGCGACGTCGAAGTGGTCGCGCGGCGCGCTCTCGCCAAGCGGCGCGCTCTCGCCAGACGGCGCGCTCTCGCCCAACGACGACGGTTCGCTCACAGCAGACCCCTCTCGACGAGCGCCTCGGCGATCTGCACCGCGTTCAGCGCGGCGCCCTTGCGCAGGTTGTCGGCCACCACCCAGAAGTTGAGGCAGTTGGGCGCGGTGTCGTCGTCGCGGATGCGGCCCACGTAGACCGGGTCGTTGCCCTCGGCGTCGAGCGGCGTGGGGTAGAGTGCGTGCTGCGGGTCGTCGACGACCTCGATGCCCGGCGCCGCGGCGAGCAGCTCGCGGGCGGCGGCGGCGCCGAGCGGCTCGCGGGTCTGGACATTGACCGACTCAGAGTGGGCGCCGAACACCGCCACCCGCACGCAGGTGGCGGTGACCTTGATCCGGGGGTCGGCGAAGATCTTGATCGTCTCGTCGACCATCTTCTGCTCCTCTTTGGTAGAGCCGTCGTTCAGAAAGCCGTCGATGTGGGGCAGCAGGTTGAAGGCGATGCGGCGCGCATAGAAAGCCGGCTCGGAATCGTCGCCCTGCGCCCAGGCGCGCGCCTGGCGTTCGAGCTCGTCGACGCCGCGCCGGCCGCTGCCCGAGACCGACTGATAGGTGGACACCACGACGCGCTCGACGCCGGCGGCGTCGTGGATCGGCTTGAGGGCGACTACCATCTGGATGGTCGAGCAGTTGGGGGTGGCGATGATGCCGTGGTGGCGGGCGAGGCGGTCGGCGTTGACCTCGGGCACGACGAGCGGCACGTCGGGGTCGCCGCGAAAAGCGCTCGACTTGTCGATCGCCACGGCGCCCGCGGCCACGGCCTGAGGCACGAACTCCTGGCTGACGGCGCCGCCGGCGGCGAAGAAGGCGAGGTCGACGCCGGCGAAGGCGCCGGGCGCGAGCTCGCCGACGGTGCAGGCTGAGCCTCTGAAGGTGAGCTGCGCGCCGCGCGACCGGGCGCTGGCCAGCAGGCGCAGCTCGCCGACCGGGAAGGCGCGCTGCTCGAGGATGGCGCGCACGGCGCCGCCCACGACGCCGGTAGCCCCGACGACGGCGACCGTGTAGTCGCGCTCAGTCATGCCACACGCCCCTGTCGGCCCGCTCGTGGTTCACTGCGGTGCTCTCCAGGCCGAAGGCATCGTGCAGCGCGCGCACCGCCTCTTCGACCCGGTCCTTGGAGATGACGCACGAGATCTTGATCGGCGATGTCGAGATCATCTCGAGGTTTATGCCCCTGTCGGCCAGCGTGCGGAACATGAGCGCGGCCACGCCGGGGTGCGTGCGCATGCCGGCGCCGATCAGGCTCATCTTGGCCATCGTGTCGTCGGCCGTGTAGCCCTTGGCGCCGAGCTCGGCCACGACGCGGTCGAGCGCCTCGCGGGCGCTCGGCAGGTCGTCGATCGGCACGGTGCAGGAGATGTCGGAGTAGCCCTGCTCGCCGACGTTCTGGATGATCATGTCGACGTTCACATGGGCGTCGGCGAGCGCCGAGAACACATCGGCGGCCACGCCCGGCTGGTCGGGCACGCCGCGCACGGTGACTTTGGCCTCGTCGGTGGTGTAGGTCACGCCACTGACGACGGCCTGTTCCATGGAAGCATCTTCTTCTTTCACCCAGGTGCCCTCCGCGTCTGAGAAGCTCGAGCGACTGTGGATCACCACATTGTAACGGCGCGCGTACTCGACCGAGCGCAGCGCCAGGACCTGCGCGCCCGAGGCTGCCATCTCGAGCATCTCGTCGTAGGAGACGGTGTGCAGCTTGCGAGCCCCGGCGACGATCGCGGGGTTGGCCGTGTAGACGCCGTCGACGTCGGAGTAGATCTCGCAGACGCCGGCGCCCAGGGCATGAGCCAGCGCCACGGCGGTGGTGTCGGAGCCGCCGCGGCCCAGAGTGGTGACGTCCTTGCTGGTCGAGACTCCCTGAAAGCCGGCGACCAGCGTGATCTTGCCGCCGGCCAGCGCCTCTTCGACCCTCTGCGGCGAGATGCCCACGATCTGGGCCTTGGTGTGCGTCGTGTCGGTGACGATGCCCGCCTGGGAGCCGGTAAAGCTCACCGCTTCGCGGCCCAGCGTGTAGATCGCCATGGCCAGCAGCGCGCAGCTGATGCGCTCGCCCGCCGAGAGCAGCATGTCGAGCTCGCGCACTGGTGGCCGCGGCGTGATCTCGTGGGCCATCGCCAGCAGTTCGTCGGTCGTGTCGCCGCGCGCCGAGATGACGGCGCACACGCTGTTGCCCGCGTCGTAGGTGGCCACGATGCGCCGGGCGACGTTCATGATGCGCTCGGTGCTGGCGACCGAGCTGCCGCCGTACTTCTGCACGACGATCGGCATGCGCGACGACCTCCAAGGTTCCGGAGCCTGTGAGTGTACCGGAATCCCGGCGGGTCGCGCCATGCGGCGCGCGGTGACGGTGCATGCGGCGCGCGGTGACGGTGCTCGCG
>PLTW01000211.1 GCA_003164655.1 Actinomycetota bacterium | reverse complement strand
CTCGACCCGCCGTCTTGCCGTATCACTGGCACAGTATCGACCGGACGTAAAGACTTAGTCTTTGATCTTCCATTATTCGTCGAGCCTGACGACGACGCCCTTGGGGAGGCCCTCCGAATCCTCGCTGCCGGGGTTGATCAGCAGCGTGCGGCCGGGTTTCTGGGCGCCGCAACTTTCCTGGATGCGACCAAAGAGGCCCAGCAACGGCACGGGTTGCAAATTCTCGATCATGCCGCGACCTGGCACTCGTGAATCAGTCCCCCCGAGAAGGCCTCGATGCTGGATGTCCTCTGAGCGCCCTCGGCCGCTGCGACCCGCGTAGCCTTTCCTTTAGCCCAGAGCTGCAGTCCGCGATGCGGCCGACGCCGTTCGCAATGCTCGAGGTAGATCCGCAAGATCCGAGTCGCTCGTTGAGACGGTGAGGTGCGGGCGCCGCGTTGCGATCTTCACGAAGGACAGTACGCAGAGCGTCCTGAGAAGCGCCGTCCAACGGTGAAGGAATCGCTGGCGATGACGCACGACCGGCGCTCCCTGGGCAACAGGCCCGCCGTCACGGCGAGGAACAGCCGGTCGCGCCGGCGCAGTCCGGGGCCGCCGGCTTTGCGCTTCAAGACTTTCACCTGGTGACGAAGGACGAGGATCTCGAGCTCGCGGTCGCGCAGACCGTCGGCGGGCGCCAAACGCAAAGCCGGCGCGCAATTTCACAGAGAGCAGTGAGAAGATCATCGCTGCGTCGTGGAGAACCGCTGGTCATATGGCGGATCGAGGTTTTGGTACCCTCGAGCACCGGTGGGCCGTCATTGCTCGGGAAAGACCGGCCAGCCTTCGTCGGCCACCGACTCGGCCATGATCAGCATCGTCTCGAGCTGCATCACGCCGGGGATCCTGGCGAGGTCGACCCTGATCATCTGGGCGAGGTGTGCGAGATCGCGCAGGGCCAGCACCATGACCATGTCGAACTGTCCGGTCACGTGGTAGCAGGCGCGCACGCCGACCACTCCCTTGACCGCCGCCTCGAACTCGCCGATGGCCTGCTCGCTGTGCTCGCGCAGCTTCACGACCGTGAGCGCCTGCACGTGGATGCCGAGCGCCGCGGGGTCGACGTTGGCGTGATAGCCATGAATCGCCCCGCGCTTTTCGAGGCGTCGCACGCGACCGATCATGGCCGAGGGCGACAGGTCGAGCTGCCGCGAAAGTGCCAGATTGGACATGCGCCCTTCGCGTTGCAACGCTACGAGGATCGCGCGATCGGTCTGGTCCATGTCGCCTCCTCTCGTCGTTTGAGGCCCGGTCCGATGGACACGCTCAGCCTGTACCAGGCTGGGGCGGTCAAGCGTCGCCTCCGAACCATTGCAGAGGTGACAGGCTCCTTCCTTGAGACGCCCTTGCGCCTTTACCGCAACAACCTCCCCCCCGCCGCCAACGCGGCCGCCAGGACGATCGAGAGCGGCAGCGTAATGACCCATGCCAAGCCGATACGAGACACTTCGTTCCAACGTACGCTGAACGGCGAGGTTGCGACGCCGCTGCCGACGGCAGCCCCCGTCGCGGCCTGGGTCGAGGATACCGGTACCCCCAGGACAGACGTCGCCAGCACGACGATCGCCGAACCAAGCGAGGTCGCGATGAAGTGAGGCGTACGGATGTACATGACGCCCTCGCCGACGCGCCCCGCCATGACCCGCACCGTCAGCAGGATGCCGACGCCGAACAGCAGCGCGATGGCCAGCTGTCCATCGACCGTGGCGGCCACCGGGTTGAGCTGGGCCGAGGTGCCGATGGCGACGATCGCTACCATCTTCTGGGCGTCGTTTGCCGAGTAGGCGAGGCATTGCAGGACGAAGCCCACGTACTGAGTCACGCGAATCAACCGTCGAGCCACCAGACGACCCACCGGTCCGCGCAGGGCTCGGTAGACCAGCCAGCCGGCGGGGACACTGAGGAGCGGCGCCGCAAAACCGACCAGAACAACCTTCCCCACGACCGGCCACTCCACCGGGAGTCGCGCTCCGATGCCGGCCCCCACGATGCCGCCGGTCAGGGCGAGTGTCAGGCTCGTGGGCGTACCCCGCCGAGTCAGGGCGAACACCACGACGAGCGCCGTCATAACGGCCGCGAGCAGTGCCACTCTGCCCTCGGCGCCGGCGAACGAGACGAGACGGTGTGCCAGTGTGGTGGCGACCGCCGTACCGACCAGGAGAGGTCCCACGGCGACCATGACCATCATGATGGCAATGCCGACCGCGGGGCGGATGGTCCTCGTGCGAGTGCCCATCGCCACCAGGGTGGCGCCGTCGTTGGCGCCGCTGACCAGGGCAAACCCCGAGGCCGATGCGAGAAGGAGGGCTCCCTCGGCTGTCATGCGAGAAGCCGCCAGCCGACCTCTCGCGTCGGATCAGGCGCGCCGCTTGACGGCCGCATCCGACAATACGTCGGCGGCCTCGTTCAAGCGCAGGCCGACGACGTCGAGCCGCCGCAGCAGCTCACGCACCTTGAATATGTCCATGGTGAGCTCGCCGCTGAAGAGCCGGCCGAGCTCGACGCCGTACTGGCGCCGGATCTCGTTTGCCGATTTCTTGCAGACCAGTGCAAAGCGGCTCGTGTCCTTCGGGTCTCTGGCGATCGTCTGCACCGCCAGGCGAAGGTCATCGAGACCGCTCACGGTGGCGTCGATCAGGCCCAGACAGGCGTCGCTGGCCTCGATCCCGTAGAGGTCCCATTCGCGCACGAAATCGCGCAGGTTGTCGAGCACATCATCGATCGAGCGTGACAGGCGAAACAGGTCCTCGCGGTCGATAGGCGTGACGAGCACTCCCGAGAGGCGAGTCACGAGCTTGCCCCGCAGCGCGTCGCCCCGCTGCTCGATCTCGGCCATCTTGTCGTGGGCCTCGCCCGGGTCGACCCGGCCTTCGGCTACAGAACGCGCCACGCGGCAAGCGGCGATGGCCTCCTCGAGCTGGCGCTCAAGGATGGCGATGAGGGCCGCGGCGCCCCCTTGGCCGAGATAGTGGATCGCCCGTCGGACCGGTATCGTTTTCACAGACGCACCGTCCTTCCGTCAACCGCCAAGGCGGCCGCCGCTTCATGTCGAAGCGGGCACGCTGACGAGCCGGGACTCCACGACGGCCGGCTCGCCCTTGGCCAGGAGCTCCATCGGGCGAGCAACACACATCTGAGGCGGCATCTGATCGGCTGACACTAACCAAACGCTAACCAAATCCTAACACAAGCCCGCCTGCCGACGAACGACACACGCCTCAGGCGCTCCAGTGGCGCCTGGGGCTCTCTCGAAGGCCAGCAGCGCACTCGGCGGTCCGCGCCTCTGGAGTCGCGGCGATCCTTGTCGGGCGCGCTGCTCGTCGTTCGTAACCGCTGCCGCTCGCAAACCCTTGACGTAATTCTGAGAATTCACATATATTTTATCAACTATCACCGCGGATAGATGCGACGTCACCGAAGGAGGTCGTCGTGTTCCAGGCATGCCCCATCTCGGGCGACAGCAGAAACGAACGCGTCGCCCGCATCGTCGCCGCGCTCGTGGTCGGCATCGTCGTGGCCGCCGCCCTGCTCGGCGCCCCTTGGGCGTGGGTGATCCTGCTGCTGCTGGCTGTGGATTTCGCAGTGCGCGGCTTTGGCTCGCCGCGTCGCAGCCCCCTCGCGACCCTGGCGCGAGGCTTGGCCAATGCGCTGCGCCTCAGCCCCAAGCCGGTCGACGCTGCGCCCAAGAAGTTCGCCGCGCGCATCGGTGTCTTCTTCTCGGCGCTGTCCGGCCTGTTGTTCGTGGCGGGAATTCCCGCTGCGGCGCTCCTGGTCGCCGCCATCCTGGTGTTGTGCGCGACGCTCGAAGCGGGGCTGGGCTACTGCGTCGGCTGCGAGCTGTACGCGGCGCTGCCGCGGCCGATCGCCCGCGCCCTGGCACGATAGGCAGAAGAAGTGGCCACGGCAAGATTGCGGCACAGTGTGACTTTCAGTCACACACCTGCCGTCGTGGCGGCAGAGCGGTTGACGCACCAACATTCAAGTCCGCCGCCGTAGCAGTCGATGCGCCAAGCGAAGCGCCACCGCAGGCGGCGCGATTCGCGGCGGCGCCATGCGCCCTGTGCGGGATCGGAGAGAAGCCATGCACGCACTTCGCCGGAGGGCTCTTCTTCAACGATCCCGCCCACGTCGGTCGTCTCGTTTGCGGCACGTCTCGCTTGTGGCAGGGCCGGCGGTGCTGGTTCTTCTTGGCGGGCTTTTCGGCGCCGCCGCAATGGCGAGCGCGTCCGCGCCGAGCGCCGTCGTCGGCGTCACTCTTGGCAAGCCCACGCTGAGCGCGCCCCAGAGTCACATCGCGCCGCTCACGCCGACCTTCACCTGGAGCAAGGCAAGCGGCGCCGGCGCCTACGAGCTGCGCGTCTACCAGCTCAAACGAAATGGCGCCGTCCTGATCCTCAGGAAGACCGGCATCGCCGGGCTCTCGTGGAAGAGCAGCACGGCCCTGCCGGTGAACGTCGGTCTCACCGCCCGAGTGCGGGCGACAAGCGCCTGGGTCTCGGGGCCGTGGAGCAAGAGCCTCGGGTTCACGATCGGAGCGGCCGGCACCACCGACTACACCACGCGCGCACATTGGCTGGCCCTGCCCAGCAAGCCTCTCAAGAGGGTCGACGTCTTCTACCTTTACCCGACCGCCTACACGAGGGCCCCGGGCGGGCCGATCATCTGCCCCGTCAACGACCCAGCCATGATGAAGGGCGCCCAGGTGGCCTTTCAGCGGCAGGCTACCGCCTTCAGCACCTTCGCCAATGTCTACGCGCCCTACTATCGGCAAGCCGACTCCGCAGCCCGCGCCGCTCTGCCCCAGGCTCAGCAGGTCAAGATCGTGGCCGGCGCACCGACGCTGGACGGGATCGCGGCGTTCGACTACTTCATCAGGCACTTCAACCACGGCCGCCCGTTCATCCTGGCCGGCCACTCGCTGGGCTCGAACGTGCTGGCGAACCTTCTCGCGAAGTACATGAAAGCACGGCCCGCCGTGTACAAGCGGATGATCGCCGCCTATGTCGTGGGCTACTCGATCACGCCGCGCTACCTCGCCCAGAATCCCAACCTGAAGTTCGCCACGGGTGCCAACGACACCGGGGTCATCGTCTCGTGGAACACCGAGGCTCCCACGGTCGAGGGCACGAACCCTGTGCTGCTGCCCGGAGGCCTGGCCATCAACCCGATCACCTGGACCAGGACACAGACCGAGGCGACCGCCAAACAGAACCTGGGCTCGATCGAGCTGAACCCGGCGACCGGGACCCCGGTGCTCAACAGCAATGGCGCCATCAAGCGCGTGATGGGTCTCGCCGATGCCCGCGTCGACAAGGCCAAGGGCGTGGTGATCTGCAGCACCGTCGACCCGGCCAAGCCGCCGTACTACACCCCGGGCGGGTTTCCCACGGGCGTCTTTCACCCCTTCGACTATCCGCTCTACTTCTTCGACGTCAGGGCGAACGCCGCCAACCGGGTCGAGCGTTTCTTCGGCAAGGACTAGAGGGCTGCCGACCCCAAAGGAGTTGGAAGTCGGCTGCACATCGGTCGCGACGACGCCGCGCCCTGGCCGGACTGCGATCTGATTGTTTCAGCGCCTCCCACGGCGGCAACATCATCTGGGGAGCCAGCCGGCTGCAAAACGCACGTTTCACTGGCGCGGTCGCCATGGTCCCGCGCGACAAGACGCCGGGCACTCACTTCTCCAGGAGGCCGATGATGGAATACCGCACGCTGGGCAGCAGCGACCTGCACATCTCCGAGATCTCACTCGGATCGTGGCTGACCTACTCCGGGGGAGTGAGCCGCGACGCCACCCAGGCATGCACGCGGGCGGCGTTCGACGCCGGCATCAACTTCTTCGACACCGCGAACGTCTATGGCCGCGGGGCCGCCGAGCAGGCCTGGGGTGAGATCCTGTCGGACTACCCGCGCGACTCGTACATTTTGGCCACGAAGCTGTTCTGGCCGATGGCCGACGGTCACGGGGGCGGGCTCTCGGCAACCGAGGTGCACACCCAGATCGACGCCTCACTGGCGCGCCTGCGCACCGACCACGTCGATCTCTACCAGTGCCACCGCTTCGACGCCGAGACACCGATCGAGGAGACGATGGAGGCCTTGAGCGAGGTCGTGCGGGCCGGCAAGGCGCGCTTCATCGGCTTCAGCGAGTGGACCCCCGAGCAGATCCACGCGGCGCTCGAGGTAGCCGGCGCCGAGAAGTTCGTCTCGTCCCAGCCGCAGTACAACATGCTGTGGCGCGGCCCGGAGCGCGAGGTCTTCGCACTCTGTGCCGACCAGGGGATCGGCCAGATCGTCTGGTCGCCCCTGGCGCAGGGAGTGCTGACGGGCAAGTATCTCCCAGGTCAGGCGCCGCCGCCCGACTCGCGTGCCGCCAGTGAGGACATGGGTCAGTTCGTGCAACGCTGGCTGCGTGAGCCGGTCCTGGAGGCGGTGCAGCGGTTGCGTCCAGTCGCCCGACAGGCCGGCCTGTCACTGGCCCATCTGGGGCTTGCCTGGGTGCTGCGCCGCCAGGAGGTCGCTTCGGCGATCGTGGGCGCCTCGCGTCCGGAACAGGTCCTCGACAACGCAAGGGCATCGGCGCTGAAGCTCGCGCCCGACACCCTGGCGGCGATCGACGAGGCGCTCGGCGATGCAGTCGCAAACGACTTCGAACTGGCCATCGGCGCCCGGGCGGGCGTCACCCATCGCTAGCGATCCAGCCTCACCTGCGCGGCGCACGTCGACCATGCCCGCCGTCGGTGGCTCTCAGTGAGGTTCCGGCGGCGGCTCTCAGTGAGGTTGTTTCAGCAGCCTCTCAGGCAAGCTCGGGCACGCGTCTGGAGACTGCGTCGTCCCTCTTGGCTTGCCCTTCCTTCAGGGCAGTCAGGATGCGCTCGGGTGAGACCGGGAGCCGGGTCAGGCGAATACCGATAGCGTCGGCCACCGCGTTGGTGACGGCCGGTGCGCTCGACGTAGACGACGGCTCGCCGATGCCCTTGGCGCCGAAGGGCCCCATGCCGCCACCCGACTCGATCATGATGGTCGTCACGTCCGGCAGGTCCGCCGCCGTCGGCACGAGGTAGGTGTCGAGCGCGCAGGTCACCGTCCTGCCGCGGTCCATCTTGACGTCTTCGAGCAAGGCGTAGCCGGCCCCGCAGGCCGTGCCGCCCTCGAGCTGACCTTCGGCGCTGAGCCGGTTGATCGCCTGGCCGACATCGAACGCCGCGACGAGCTTCAGCACGGTGACCTGGCCGGTGACGGTGTCGACTGCGACCTCAGCGGCATGGGTGCCGAACGTGTAGTCGGGATGGATCTGACCCTCGACGTTGGCCGACTCCTTGACCTCCCTGGCGGGGGCGTTGAACTGCGCGAGGTTGGACAGCGGTATGCCGTCCGACGCGCATGCCTCGAGGACTTCGATGAGCGACAGCGAGTGGTCCTTGTCGCCGACCACCCGGAACGTTTTGTCTGCCATGGCGATGCGGTCCGGACTCGCGTCGAGCATCTCCGCGGCCTTTGTGACCAGCGCGTCTCTGACGGCTCGCGCCGCTTTGAGCGTCGCGTTGCCCGACATGTAGAGCATGCGCGTGGCGGTGGTCGTGCCCGCCAGCGGCGTGAGGGCGGTGTCGCCGAAGTACACGGTCACGTCTTGCATCGACACCCCGAGCACCTCAGCGGTGATCTGGGCGATGGACGACGTCTGGCCGCCGCCGATGTCCTGGACGCCGCAGCGCACAACGACCGTGCCGTCGAGCTCGAAGCCGACGAACGAACGCGACGAGTCATGCAGATAGACGAGACGGCCGTAGCTCTGCATGCCGGAGGCGATGCCCCTGCCGATCTTCTCCCAGGGAGAGCGCGGCTTGGTCGGCTCGCCCAGCGCCGCCAGGGCGCGCTCGGCCGTCTCGTCGGTGAGGACGGCCGACTCGAGCGCGTAGCCGGTCCCGAGCTCGTCGCCTGTGTGCAGGTAATTCTTCATGCGGAAGGCGAGCGGCGTGAGTCCGAGCTGCGCAGCGACCGCGTCCATCTGGCTCTCGTAAGCAAAGCAGACCTGAGGCGCACCGAACCCTCTGTAGGCGCTCGTGAACGTGTTGTTCGTGAGTACCGCGTGCGCGTCGACTTTCACGTTGGGGATCTTGTACGGCCCGGTCGCCATCACGGTGGAGTACAGCAGGACCCATGGGCTCAGGAATGGGTACCCTCCCGCGTCGGAGATGAGCTCGCATTCCATGGCCACCAGCTTGCCGTCCGCGGTGGCGGCCGTCTTGTAGCGCATCACGTAAGGATGCCGCTTGGAGTGCGACAGGATGGACTCTTCGCGGGTGTAGGTGAGCTTGACCGGACGCTTGGTCCTGTAGGCCAGAAGGGCCAGGTAGGCCTCGACCGTGATGTCCTCCTTGCCGCCGAACCCGCCGCCGAGCATGGGGGCGATCACGCGCACCTTGTTGTGAGGCAGGCGCAGGATGTCGGCGACGTCACGGAAGTGCTCGATGACCTGCGTCGAGGCGCGGATGGTGAGAACGCCGTCCTCGTCGATCCACGCCGTGCCGGACTCCGGCTCGAGGTAGACGTGATCGCCGAACGGCACCCTGTATTCGTTCTCGACCACGACGTCGGCCCGCGCGAAGGCGGCGTCTACGTCGCCCTTGCGCACCTTGTAGCTGCAGACGACGTTGGTGTCTTCTTCGCCCACGCGGTACGCGTCCGGTTTGAGCGCCTCGACGGGGTCGAAAACGCCCGGCTGCGGCTCGTAGACCACGTCGATCGCCCGCAGTGCCTGGGCGGCTGTTTCGGGCGTCTCGGCCGCCACCAGCGCGACCGCCTCGCCCATGTAGCGCACCTTCTTGTCGGCGAGCACCCGATAGAGGCCTTCGAAGCCGCCGGCTGAGTGCGTCTGGCCGAACTTGCTGGTCGTCTCGTTGCGCGGCACGTCCCTGGCGGTGAGCACCGCGTGCACGCCCGGCATCCGCTCGGCGGCGCTGGTGTCGATCGAGACGATGCGGGCCGCGGCATAGCGGCTCCTGAGCACTTTGGCATGCAGCGTGCCGGGCATCGTGAAGTCGTCGGCATACTTCGTCTGGCCGTAGACCTTGTCGAGGGCATCGTGGCGCGGAAGCGCCAGCCCGATCAGCCTGTACTTCGTGGGCTTGTCGGCATCCGTCATGAGGCACGCTCCTCGAGGAGCCGCGCATTATTGGCGACCTCTTCGATGGCATCCACGATCTTGGTGTAGCCCGTGCAGCGGCACAGGTTGCCGGAGATCGCCTCACGGATCTCAGCGCGCGTCGGCGTCGGGTTCTGCTTCATCAGGGACGCCGCCGAGAGCACCATCCCGGAGCTGCAGAAGCCGCACTGCACGGCGCCGTGAGCCACGAAGCTCTCCTGCAGCGGATGTGGAGCTTCCGGCGAGCCCAGGCCTTTCACGGTCGTCACCTGCCGGCCGTCGGCCTGGACGGCAAGCGTCAGACACGAGTTGACGGCGTCGCCATCGAGCAGGACGGTGCAGGCCCCGCAGTCTCCCTGCCCGCAGCCGTTCTTGACCTCGACGACCCCCAGTTCGTTGCGCAGAACGTCGAGCAGCGTCGCCTCGACGGCCACCGTGGCTCGCAGCGGCTGTCCGTTCACCTGGATCTCTATCTCTTGGGTACCCATCACGACCTCGCTTTGCAGGCCATATCGATTATCATGCGGGCGACGACCGCCTCGGCGACCCACGAACGGTAGCGGGCCGATGCCCGCAAGTCGTCTATCGGCGAGATGTGCTCGTGCACCAGCTTGGCGCACTCCCTGGCTACCGCCTCGTCGATCTCCCGGTCTTTGAGCGCCGCTTCCACGGCGAAGGCCCGCACGGGAACGGCCGCGACGGCGCCCAGTCCGATCCTTGCTTCGCGGCACACGCGCCCGTCCAGCTCCATTTCGACGGCGACGCACACCATGCTGATGGCGTCGGCGTTTCTCAGCCCCACCTTTTCGAACCGCCCGCGGACGAGGCCCCGGGAGAGAGGCAGGAGAATGTACGCCACGATCTCCCCGGGCTGGAGCAGCGTGCGGCGATAGCCCACGAAGAAGTCGGTGATGCTGACTTCGCGACGGCCCTGCCGGGCGCTGGCGAGTCCGAGGACCGCGTTTGCAGCGAGCAGCGCCGGCGCCGTGTCGGCCGAGGGCGATGCGGTGGCGAGATTGCCGCCGACCGTCGCCCGATTGCGGACAAGCGGGCTGCCCACCGACGCGGCTGCCGCGGCGAGCGCGGGCGCCCGGTCCTTGACAAGCTCGTGCCTGGCGATCGCACCCATGGTCGTAGCGGCGCCGATGAGCAGCATGCCGTCCTTCTCGCCGATGCCCCTCAGCTCGTCGAGCTGGCTGAGATCTACCACAACTCCCGGGCGGTCATCGTCGTCGCCGGCCGCCTGAGGTTCGCCGAGGCGCATCTTGCGCATCGCCGGAATGACGTCCGTGCCCCCCGCTATGATGAGCGGCCTGGTGCGCGGATCGGCCAGTGCGGCCAGGGCGTCGTCGAGCCCCCGCGGCCTGACATAAGACTGGAGACTCATCGCTTGACCACCTCGCGGACCGTCGTACCCAGCGCCTCCAGTGGTTTCTCTCCGGCAGCCATCCGCTGGGCCGCGTTCTGGATCGCCCTGACGATGCCGTTGTAGCCGGTACAGCGGCAGATATTGCCCTTGATGTGGTGCCGGATCTCGTCTTCGGTCGGGTGCGGATTGCGTTGCAGCAGGTCGCCGGCCATCAGAATCATGCCCGGCGTGCAGAACCCGCACTGCACCGCGTTCTCGTTGAGGAACTCCTCCTGGATGGGGTGCAGACCTCCGTCGGGGCCGGTGATGCCCTCGATGGTCGTGACCTTCTTGCCGTCGCAGGCGACCGCCAAAGTGATGCAGCTGAGCGTGGGCTGCCCGTCGATGAGGACGGTGCACGCGCCGCACTGGCCGGTGCCGCAGCCGTACTTGGCGCCGGTGAGGCCAAGGTCGTTGCGCAGGACGTTGATGAGCAGGTCGTTGGGCTCGACCACCAGCATGTGGTCGTCGCCGTTCACCGTGAGGACGATGGCGTTGGTGCAGCTGGTCAGCATCGGGCACGCTCCCATGCGGTCTGGAATGCATCCTTGAAGAGTACGGCGGCCGCTTCTCTGCGATAGAGCTCGGTGCACCTGATGTCGTCGATGGGAGAGATGTCCTTGTCGACGAGG
The DNA here is from genome assembly GCA_003164655.1 of Actinomycetota bacterium. Taxonomy (GTDB): domain Bacteria; phylum Actinomycetota; class Thermoleophilia; order UBA2241; family UBA2241; genus Bog-752. The sequence continues at coordinate 6,892 of PLTW01000211.1, read as the reverse complement.
GCGGCGCATTCACTGGCGGCCAGCGCGTCGATCCGCCGCCCCTCGAGCCCTCCCTCGACGTTGCGCGCCCGCACGGGGATCGGCGCGACGGCGCCGAAGGCGATGCGGCACTGGGTGCAGGTCTCACCGTCCCGCTGTACGGCGACGGCGCAGGTGACCTTGGAGATGTCGCAGGCNNTTGGGGCCGCTATAGAACTCGCGCAGCGGAATGACCCGCTCGGCGTGGGCGCTCATCACGCGGACACGCGCGTCGTAGGTGAGAAGCGGCGGCGCCGTGTCCGCCGCCGGCGACCCGTTGCCGAGGTTGCCGCCCACGGTGCCCACGGTGAGGACCTGCATCTTGCCGATGCCCTCGATGGCCTCGATGAGGCCGTGGTAGCGGCCCTGCTCCCGCAGGAACTGCAGGACGTCGATGTAGCGCCGGCCGGCGCCGATGCGGATCGTCTTGCCGGCCTCGAGCTGTTTGAGCTCCTTCAGCTTGGAGATGTCGACCACAAAGCGCGGCGACCTGTGCCCCATCTTCATCTGGATGACCAGGTCTGTGCCGCCGGCCAGCACCTTGGCGTCCTTGCCGTACCGGTCCAGGAGGCCGAGCGCCTCGGGGAGCGACGAGGGCACGATGTACTCGAAGTCGTTGACCAGGACCCGCGTGTTGACGGTCATCTGGGGAACACCCCCTCACAGGCCCAGCCGTGGATCGCCGCCAGGATCATGTCCGGGGTGATGGGGATGGACTGAAAGCGAATGCCAAGGGCATTCTCGAGGGCGTTCATCACGGCCGCGGCCACGGCGTTGTTGGCGGCCTCGCCGATGCCCTTGGCGCCGAACGGCCCCGACGGCTCGTACGTGTCGGCAAAGAAGACTTTGACGTCGTCGACGGACGCCATGTCGGCGGCCGTGTAGAGCTTGTAGTCGATGTACGTGCCGCCGCAGGTGAGCTCACCCGTGCCCGGGTTGTAGTCAGTGTCTTCGAGCAGCGCCTGGGCGATGCCGCGGCACAGCCCCCCCTCGAGCTGCCCGGCGGCCAAGTCCGGGTTGACGACCGTACCGCAGTCGACGGCCGCCACCGCGCGCGGCACTCGTACGACGCCGGTCCAGGTGTCGACCTCGACCTCGACGAAGTTGGTGACGAAGCACGGCGGACAGTTGACCATGCGATGGCTCTCGACGGCGATCGCCGTGCCCCAACCCTTGAGCTGCGCCGCTTTGGCGACCTCGCGGACCGTGATGCGCTTGTCGGCCACGCCCTCGAGAAAGATCACGCCTTCTCCGCTCTGCGGATCGGGCGCGATCTGCAGGGCCTCCGGGTTGACCTCGATGAGCCGTGAGGCGAACTCAAGGAGCCGAGCCTTGGCGCCGCGCGCCGCTTGTAGCGCCGAGCCGCCGCCGCAGTAGACCCCGCGGGTGGCGTGCGTGCAAACGTCGTAGCCCGTGTCGGTGGTGCTTGCCGGCGACACGCCGACCAAGTCGAACGGCACGCCCATCTCCTCGGCCACGAACTTGGCGCAGGCGTCGAGCGTGCCCCCGCCATGGCACATGAGAGCCGTGGACATGTCCACGGATCCGTCCTCGTTGACTTTGACCATGGCCGTCGAGTAGTCGATCACCTCGCCGGGCATGGCCGCGCCGGTGCCGGAGGTGTGGAACGTGCGCCCGACGCCGATGCCGCGACGGTACCGCCCCGTCTTGTCCTCGGGCCGGCCGCGCTCGTCCCAGCCGATCATCGGCGCGCCCCGGCGCAGCATTTCCTCCACGCCGCAGCTGCGAATGATGGAGCGCACGGTCGGCCCCTGACCCCAGAACTCCTCGCCGAGCCCGACGTAGTTCTTAAGACGTAGCTCGATGGGGTCGATCTCGAGCTTCTCCGCGATGATGTCGATGTGCGACTCGACTGCGAAGGAGACATCCGGGTTGCCGTAGCCCTGCATCGCGCAGGCGGGCGTCTTGTTGGTGTAAACCGCCGTGCCCTCGAAGTTCATGTGGGGCATGCGGTAGAGAGACACAAACCAGCCGGACATGCAGCCCAGCAGCGGGTAAGCCTGGATGTTGTGGCAGCCTATGTCGACCGTCGTCTTGAGCTCACCGGCGGTGATGGTGCCGTCGCGCTTGACACCGTACTTGAGCACGATGTCCGTGGGATACTTGCAGTGGTCGTACATGTCTTCTTCGCGCGTCAGCACGAGCTTGACCGGTTTGCGCGCTTTGAGGGCGAGAGCCACGCAGATGGCGACCGGCGTGTTCATCTGGATGCTCGAGCCGAATGCCCCACCGATCGAGCTGCGATGCACCTGAACCCTGCTCAACGGGATGCCGAAGATCCGCCCCAGGAGCTGGCGGGTGTTGTGAATGGACTGCAGCGTCGCCCACAGCTCGATCCCGCCGTCGGGCAGCGGCCGACACACGGCGGCCTTCGGCTCCATCTGAGCGTGGTACACGCGCCCGGTGTGATACCGGCGTTCGACGATGAGGTCGGCCTCTGCAAAGCCGACCGAGACGTCTCCGACGTTGACCTGGCGACGACAGGCCACGTTCTGCCGGATCGGCAGCTCCTCGTCGCCGAGCAGGACGCTCTCGTAGAGCTGCGGCGCGTCGTCGGCCATGGCCTTGTCGACGTCGAACACAGCGGGGAGCACCTCCCACTCGACCTTGACCGCCCGCAGAGCCCGCTCTGCCAGAGCCTCGGTCCGGGCGGCCACCGCCACGACGCCCTCCCCCACCTGTCTCACCACGCGGGGCAGCACTGTCCTGTCCCGGAACGTCTTTACTGGCACGCTGACCTGGCGCTCGTTGTAGCGAATGTCGGGCACGTCGTCGGGAGTGAGGCAGACCGCGCCCATCTTCTCCGCCGCGGACGTGTCTATGGACACGATCCTGGCGTGGGCGTGGGGGCTTCTGAGCACGCGCGCGTGAAACATGTAGGGTAGCTCCACGTCGGACGCGTAGACCTCGACCCCTGTGACCTTGGCGAGTCCGTCCTTGCGACGAGCCACCTTGCCCACAGTCTTGAATGCTTCCGGTTCCATACGGCGGCCTCGCCTTCTTGCGGTCGATCGAACCGGGCTCCCACCGGTCAGATGACTCATTGTCGCATGTTCGCTATACGTTCAGCAAGTACACGATATGTGTTGTATCGCGAAGCGCCTCGAGGCCCGCCGTACAGGCAGCGAACCCGGCACAGTCTGGAGAATGAGATTCCCGCGCGCGCAAGGTTTCGAGCGCCTTCAGGTCTGTGTTCGGAGAGGATCGCGTTCGGGCACCATTGCTCATGCGACCTGCGCTACCCAACCATCGAGGCTCAGTGTCAGACGGGCGAGCGCCGCGGAGCACACGCACGATCACCACGTTGGCCGTCTTGGCGCTCGCGCTCATTACGCTCGGCCTCGTCGCCGCCACGCACCATCGTTCCCAAGCGGCCACGGCGACGTCAACGCCCCCTCACGTCGTCGTCATCTCGCCACCGACCACGGGTGACGCCGCCGCCTCCATTCAGGCGGCCCTTGACGCTGCTCCGTCGGGCAGCACAGTGCAGCTGCCGGCGGGTACCTTCAGCCTCGTCGCCGACCACGTCATCGGCGGCGATCTCGACTGCAATCTGAACATTCCCAATGGCGTCACGCTCAAGGGCGCCGGTATCGGGCAGACAGTGCTCGTGGGCAACGGCTCGATCTCGTGCAACGTCGTCGGCGCCTGGGATGCCCGCAACATCGCGGTCAGCGACCTTACGATCAAGGCCGACGTGACGCGCCGCAACGCGACCATGCAGGACGGCTTCAAGGCCGAGGCCTGCAAGAACGTCACGATCGCCCGCGTCGACACTCAGAACCTCTACATGGCGATCGCCGTCTACGGCTGCCGGCAGGTGACCTATGACAGCTGCACCGGGGAGTATGACTCGACCGCCTTCTCGGCCCTCGACATCTCAGTCGACACTACGATCTACACGGGAACCAGCGGCATCACGGTCACCAACTGCACGGCCTCTTCCGACTACCGCCATGGCTTTCGCTTCTACGGCCTCGATGCCAGCCACCGCGTCACAAACTTTGCGGTGAGCGGCTGCAGCGCCCGAAACAACGGCGAGGACGGCTACCTGCTCGACTACATCGCTGCCTCGACGCTGAGCGACTGCACCGCGACCGGCAACGGCGCCGACGGCTTCGAGCTCTGCGGCACGAGCGGCGTCACCATCGATCGCTGTACGGCCAGCGGCCAGGCCAACCCCTACAGCAGCGGCTTCGTCTGCGACGGCGACGCGGCCACCTTCGGCCCTACCAGCGGCAATACCATCTCCAACTGCACGGCCAGCGGCAACGACTACGGCTATCGCGAGTGGCAGGGCGGCGGCGGCAACGTCGTCTACGGCAACTGGTTCCCGAACAACACCAACGGTTCCGAGTTCGCTCCGGGCACGATCCAGTTCGCCAACGTGCTGCGGTGAGCTCCTGCAGCTGAGGACCACGCTCATGACCAGGCCCTTCAGGGCCGCCGCAAAGCTCGTGCCGCGTGCCTTTCCTGAAGGCGCCAAGACGACCGGCAACCTGCGGCAAGGCGAGGTGATTCCCGGCCGTTTGCGACCAGCGGACCAGTGGCCCGCGGCCGACGATCTGGTCAGGCCCAACGCAACTCCACGGTAGCGCCGTCACGCTGGATTCGTTTCGTATCGCGTCGTGCAGAACAGGCCCCGGCGCTGGGGCCGCACCGCGGCGAGTCCGCTGCGCAATGTGAAGAAAGGACTCCCGCCGACGGCAGCCCGGCGGGAGTCCTGTGTCTACGCGGAGTCTGCGCCGCTACCCGCGGGCTACTTGACCCTGAACGTCGACCAGTTTGTCGCAGCCGCTGGGTGTGCGGCCGTCTTGGCGATCGTGGCCCGCAGACGATAGCTGCCCTTCTTGGTGGGCTTGTACTTCTTGCTGTAGGCGCCGCTGGCGCTGACTGTGCACGTCAAGTTGGTGACCTTGCGCCACTGGCTGCCCTTCTTGCGCTGCACGGTGAGCGTGACTTTACTGCCGGCGAGGCTCGTGGGCCTCAGGGTGCCCTTTGCCGTCACGCGCTTACCGAGCTTCAGAGCGCCGCTCTTCAGGCCGCTCAGCTTGAGAGTCAGCTTCGTTGTGACCAGGCTGCCGCCGCTGGTGTGCAGGACGGTGCCGCTGTCACCCACGGCCCAGGCGCCACCGGTACTGGCCGCGGCGAGGCCCGAGAGGTCCCCATTGGTGCCCGAGGTCTGCTTGGTCCAGGTGGCGCCACCGTCAGTGGTGGCAAGGATGTTGCCGCCCTTGCCCACCGCCCAGCCGTCGTGGGCGTTGGCGAAGGCGACGTTGAGGAGGGGCGCCGTGTTGCTCGAGTACTGCGCCTTCCAGGTGACGCCGCCGTTGGTGGTGGTAAGGATGGTGCCGAAGCCCGCCACCCAGCCGTGACTGGCAGTGGTGAAGGCCACACCGGTGAGGATGGTGCTGGTGCCTGATTTCTGCGCCTTCCAGGTGACGCCACCGTTGGTCGTGGCGAGGATGGTGCCGTTCAAACCCACCGCCCAGCCGTCATGAGCGTTGGCGAAGGCGACGCTGAGGAGGTTAGAGCTCGTGCCCGCACTCTGCGCCTTCCAGGTGGCGCCACCGTTGGTGGTGGCGAGGATCACGCCGCCGTTGGCGTTGCTACCTACCGCCCAACCGTCGGAGGCGTTAACGAAGGCGACGCCGACCAGAATAGTGTCCGCCGATGTGCCTGAGTTCTGCGCCGTCCAGGTGGTGCCACCGTTGGTGGTGGCCAGGATCACGCAGCCGTTGCTGTCGTTGCCTACCGCCCAGCCGTCGAGGGTGTTGGCAAAAGCGACTTTGACGAGGTCCTCTGTCGTGCCTGAGCTCTGCGCACTCCAGGTGACGCCGCCGTTGGTGGTGGCAATGATCGTACCGGCGTCGCCCACCACCCAGCCGTCGTGGGCGTTGACGAAGGCGACGCCGTCGAGCCCAGCGGCCACACCCGAGCTTTGCGGGCTCCAGCCGCCGGCGGCAAGGGCAGCCGCCGGCAGCGCCACGGCGAGGCCGAGCACGATGAACGTCAGGGCGAAGAGCCGAGTGACGTGCCGGCGACGAACCGGCCTCTCGCTGCTGGTCGGGCACTCATGACTGAGCATGCTGACCCCCTTCGTGAGATTGGCTGCCGGCCGCGCCGGAGCGAGGCCGTCCAAGCAGGCTCAGACTACACCCAGTAGGTGGCCAGTAAAGCAGCGGCGCTCGCGTGTCCCGCACGGGTGCGCGACGAGCCCTGAGAGGTTCGCAAAGTCGCGATACGTTCGCCTGCGCAGTTCTGTCGGTGAGCGCTACTCATGATGGCGATTGCCGCCGTTCTCGCCCTGCTCTTTGGCTCGCGCGACACGCCTGACAGCGCCTCGTGCGGGGCATGATCATCCCCAAGCGCAGCTTCTTCGGAGGAGGCTCACATGCAGAAGTTCAGCTACTGTCTCTGGTTCGACGGCAAGGCCGAGGAGGCAGCCCGACTGTACGTTTCCGCGTTCAAGGACTCGCGGATCGTCAACACGGCGCGCTACCTCGAGGGATCGCCGGGTACGCCGGGATCGGTCATGACGGTCGAGTTCATTCTCAACGGCGAGCGGTTCCTGGCGCTCAACGGCGGTCCGCAGTTCGCCTTCACGCCGGCCATCTCGATCGTCGCCAACTGTGACACGCAGGCAGAGATCGACGACCTCTGGGAGAAGTTGTCGCGAGAGGGCCAGGAGGCACAATGCGGCTGGTTGACCGACAAATTCGGCGTCTCGTGGCAGGTCGTGCCCACTGCCTTGGGCGAGATGATGAGCTCGACCGACAAGGCGGCGGCACAACGGGCGTTCTCGGCGATGCTGGGCATGAAGAAGCTCGACATCGCGGCTTTGCGGCGCGCG
>PLTW01000113.1 GCA_003164655.1 Actinomycetota bacterium | reverse complement strand
GTCGAGAACTTGTAGCCCTTGCGGTAGTCGAACTTTTCGACCGCCCGGATGAGGCCCAGGTTGCCCTCTTGGATGAGGTCGAGGAACAGCATGCCGCGACCCACATAGCGCTTGGCGATCGACACGACGAGGCGCAGGTTGGCCTCGATCAGCTTGCGCTTGGCCTCCATGTCGCGGCGCTCGATGCGCTTGGCCAGCGACACCTCTTCTTCGGCCGTAAGGAGCGACACCTTGCCGATCTCTTTGAGATACATGCGGACCGGATCGTTGGTCGGGGTCTTCACCGATAGGTCGAGCTTGGGGATGATCTCTTCTTCGGGCTTGGTCTCGGCGCCGTCGCCGGAGGGTGGCTCATCGCCTTCGATGATGTCGATGCCCAGGTCGTTGAAGAGCAAGAAGATGTTGTCGATCTGGTCGGGTGTGAGATCGACGTCCTGCAGCGCGTCCGTGATGTGCTCGCCGTTCAGGTAGCCCTGTTCGCGGCCCTCGGCGACGAGCTCCTTGACCTCATCGATGGCAAGCTCGGCGCTCTCCACCGACTTGTGCTGTTCAGACGGTTCGCTCAACGCTCTCCTTACTTCTTGTCGCGGCCCGTGTGCTCGCCCTTGCTGCCAGTGCGGTCAGTCTTCGACCGGCAGACCGCGCAGCTCTTCGCGGATCTGGCGTGACATGCTTTCGAGTTCGATCAGCCTGCCCTCGTCTTCAGAGTCGTCACGCGCAACGGCCGCCTTGAGCTTTACAATCAGGCGGCCGACATGAACCTCCTGCACCCGCAGGAACAGCTCCTTCAGAACGATCGGGGTAAACGATTCGCCCGCGGCCCGCACCACGACCGCGGCCATGGTGCCGTCGGCGGCGTCGCCGTTTCTCACGCTCTCGTACCCCTCGTCAGTTTTCCCGGCACTTCTGGCCCCTAACCGCGCCACGGCGGCGCGGTAGGCTCCCCGCGACGCCTCGCTCGAGAAGAACCCCTCGTCGATAGCGAGCAGGTACTCGCGCCCCGGATCGGGCAGTGAGAGACAGGCGGCGAGGAAACTCACCTCGAGCTCGTGCGTGCCCATCAGGACGCGCTCTTCGGCTGAGCGGCGGGCGGCGGGGCGCTGTCGCGCCCCGCCGCCCGCCGCGCCGGCCAAAAGAGCGGCGCGTCGCGCGTCGGCGGAAGCTGCTTCGTCGCTGAGCAGAAAGCGGACGTTCTCTGCGCTCAGCTGCAGCCTGTCGGCGACGTACCGGACCTCTTCGTCACGCTCGAGGGGGCTGGCCGCCTGTGCGAGAATCCCTCGCAACACGGCGAACGCCCGCGTACGACCGTCCACGGTCTGAAGGTCGTGAGAAGCAAGCACGGTGCGGATGTGGAACTGTAGCAGAGTCTGGGCTTGGGCGGCAAGCGCCGCAAAAGCCGCGCCGTCGTTGCCGCCGAGCACGTAGTCAGCCGGGTCGAGGCCGTCGGGCACGCGCACCACGCTCATGGTCGCGCCCAGGCGGCGGGCCAGCTCGAGGGCGCGGTTCATGGCGCCAAGGCCGGCGGCGTCGGCGTCGAAGCACAGGAAGAGGTTGCGCGTGTGGCGTGTAAGGCGCTTGAGCTGCTCCTCGGTGAAGGCCGTGCCCATGGCGGCGACCACGTTGGTCACGCCAGCCTGCACAAGAGCGATGACGTCGGTGTAGCCCTCGACGACGAACAGGCGGTCGAGCCTGGCGGCGCTGGCCTTGGCCTTGTCGAGACCGAACAGCGCCTCGCTTTTGTGGTAGACCGGCGTCTCGGGTGAGTTCAGATACTTGGGCTTGTCGTCGCCCAGCGTGCGCGCGCCGAAGCCCAGCACGCGGCCGCGCTCGTCGGCCAGCGGGAACATGAGACGGCCGCGAAAGCGGTCGTAGACGCCGCCCTTCTTGCCCGGCACGACAAGGCCGGCGTCGGTCAGCTCGCGCTCGCTGAAGCCCTTTTTGGCGGCCGCGTCGCGCAGATTGGCCCAGCCCGGCAGCGAGAACCCCAGGCGGTACTGGCGGCAGACCGGCTCGGCCAGGCCGCGGGCGGTGAGGTAGGCGCGGGCGGCTTGCGCCGCCCGCGCCTCCCACAGCACCCGCTCGTAGTAGACGCAGGCCTGCTCGAGGAGCTTGAGCAGGCGCTCGCGGCGCTTGCGGTCGGCGTCGGCCCGGCCGCTGGTCTCTTCGTAGTCGAGCTGCACGCCGAAACGGTCGGCCAGCGCCTCGACCGCCTGGGCGAAGTCGAGGTTCTCCTTCTTTTCGACGAACGAGAGCAGGTCGCCGCCCTCGCCGCAGCCGAAGCAGTAGTAGAGCTTCTCGCCCGGGTCGACAGAGAACGACGGCGTCTTTTCTTCGTGAAACGGGCAGCGCCCCATGTAGTTGGCGCCGGCCTTCTTTAACTGCGTGTACTGGCCGACCACCGCGAGCATGTCGGCCGCGGCGACGACCCGTTCTATGCTGGCTTTGGCGATGCGCGCCAGGACTACCGCCCTTCGTGGCCGCCGTCGTCGGCGGTGTCGTCATGGTGATCGTCGGTCTCGCGGGCCGCCCGCCGCGAGTCGCGAGCGATCTCGCGCAGCGCCGCCCGATTGGCCTCTTGGCGGGCCTGCAGGTACTTCATGCCGGCGCGCCGCCGGCGGCGCTCGCGGCGTGTCGGACGCCTGGGCCGGTCGTAGGGCTGATAGTGATAGCCGAGCCGGTCGAGCACCCAGATGCTGACGACCGTCAGGCCCACGATCCACACAAGATACACGACGGCGAGCGCCGTCCATACCCCCGGCGACGTCGTGTCGTACAGCACTCCGTGCGCGACCAGCGCTCCGTGGGCCCGGATGATGTGGATCCAGCCCGCTCGCCAGAACACGAGATACGGCACCGGCAGCAGCAGCAGCCAGCCGACGGCGACCAGCGCGCGCCCGTAGCGTTTCACGCTCAGACCATTCCGGCGCCAGGCGTGGCGGGGGCGGCGGCAGTCGTGGCGGGGGCGGCGGCAGTCGTGGCTGAGCCGGCGGCGGCTGAGCCGGCGGCCGCCGGCTCAGCCGCCGCCCCCAGCGTCCGCCCCATGAGCTGCTCGTCGAAGTAGCGGCCGGCGCGGCGGAACCGGCGCGGGCGGCTGCCCTCAAACGTGAACCCGTGACGTTCGTAAAAGGCGATCGCCCGCGTGTTGTGCGGAAAGACCGAGAGCTCGACCCTGGTGAAGCCGGCGCCGGCGGCCCAGGCGAGCGCCGCCTCGAGCAGCGCCGCGCCGACCCCGACGCCGCGGTACGCCGCGTCGACCGACATGCCGAACTCGAACACGTGGGCCGAGGGAGCAAAGGCCAGGCCGGAGCCGCCGAGGTTGCCGGCCATCCGGCCGGCAACCTCGGCGACCAGAAACACGCTGCCGGGGTCGCGCGCGCCCTTGGCGATCAGGCCCTTCACGTCGCGCAGGCTTATGCTGCCCGGCGTGGCCAGCAGCGGCACGCCGGGCTCGGCGGCGACGGCGTCGATCAGCCGGCGCACGTCGCGCGCGTCGGCCATAACGCCCGAACGCACGACCAGCGTCCGGCCGTCGGCCGTCGTGAGCACTGTCGTGCCGGCCAGCGCGCCGCCTCCCTCCGCCGGTCTACTTCTCGAGCTCGAGCTCGCCACGCTCCTCGATCGCGGCCTGGGCCGCGGCCAGGCGCGCCACGGGCAGGCGGAACGGCGAGCAGCTCACATAGTTCATACCGACGCGGTGACAGAACTTGACCGTCTCGGCGTCGCCGCCGTGCTCGCCGCAGATGCCGACCTTGAGGTCGGCGCGCGTCTCGCGGCCCTTGCGCACGCCGATGTCGACGAGCTGGCCCACGCCCTCCTGGTCGAGCGTCGCGAACGGGTCGGCCGGCCAGATCTTCTTCTTGAGATAGAGCGGCAGGAACTTGCCGGCGTCGTCGCGCGAGATGCCGTAGGTCATCTGTGTGAGGTCGTTGGTGCCGAAGCTGAAGAACTCGGCCACGCCGGCGATCTTGTCGGCCGTCAGGGCGGCCCGCGGGATCTCGATCATGGTGCCGACCATGTACGCGACCGACATGCCGCGCTCGGCGAAGACCTCGGCGGCCACGGCGCGCACGGAGTCGACCTGATCGGCCAGCTCCTTCCGCGTGCCGACCAGCGGGATCATGATCTCGGGGTGCACGTTGACACCCTCGGCCTTGACGTCGCAGGCGGCCTCGAGGATGGCGCGCGCCTGCATCTTGGTGATCTCGGGGTAGAGGATGCCCAGACGGCAGCCGCGCAGGCCGAGCATGGGGTTGTTCTCGTGCAGGTCGTCGACCGCGGCGGCCACTGCATCGGCGGAGATACCGAGCTGGTCTGCCACCTCTTTCTGACCTTCGGCGTCGTGCGGCAGGAACTCGTGCAGCGGCGGGTCGAGCGTGCGGATCGTCACCGGCAGGTCCTTCATGACCCGGAAGATGCCGGCAAAGTCGCCGCGCTGGATGGGCAGGAGCTTGGCGAGGGCCTTCTCGCGCTCCTCCTGGTTACCGGCGAGGATCATCTCGCGCATGGCGATGATGCGGTCGCCGCCGAAGAACATGTGCTCGGTGCGGCACAGGCCGATGCCCTGGGCGCCGAAGGCGATGGCGTTGGCGGCCTGGTCGGGCTGGTCGGCGTTGGTGCGCACGAGCAGTTTGCGCTGCTCGTCGGCCCAGCCCATGATCTTGGAGTAGTAGCCGTACGACTCGCTGTCGGCGGGCTTCATCGAGCCCTCGAGCAAGACCTGCAGGACCTCGGGCGGGCGCGTGGCGATCTGGCCCAGCAGGACCTCGCCGGTGAAGCCGTCGATCGAGACCCAGTCACCCTCTTTGACGACCGTGCCGTCGACCGCGAACGTGCGGGCCTGCATGTCGATGTCGAGCTCGCTGCAGCCCACGATGCAGACCTTGCCCATCTGGCGGGCGACCAGCGCGGCGTGGCTGGTCATGCCGCCCTGGGCGGTGAGGATGCCCTGAGCGGCGTCCATACCGCGAATGTCTTCGGGGCTCGTGAAGTCGCGCACCAGCAGGACCTGCTCGCCGCGCTCGGCCCAGGCCACCGCGTCGGCGGCACTGAAGACGACGCGACCGGCGGCCGCGCCGGGGCCGGCGGGCAGACCCCGGGCCAGCACCTTGCCGTCCTTGACGGCCTGGTCGCGGTCGGTGGCGCTGAACACCGGGCGCAGGAGCTGGTTCAACTGGTCGGGCTCGATGCGCATGAGCGCCTCGTCGGTGCTGATCAGGCCCTCGTCGACCATGTCGACGGCGATACGGATGGCGGCCAGACCGGTGCGCTTGCCGTTACGTGTCTGCAGCATGTAGAGACGGCCGCGCTCGATCGTGAACTCGAAGTCCTGCATGTCGCGCATCTCGCGCTCGAGCGTCTGACGCACGTCGAGGAGCTGCTGGTAGCACTCCGGGAAGACGTCCTTGAGCTCGATCACCTGGCGCGGCGTGCGCACGCCGGAGACCACGTCCTCGCCCTGGGCGTTGACCAGGAACTCGCCGTAGAAGACGTTCTCGCCGTTGGCGGGGTTACGAGTGAAGGCCACGCCGGTGCCCGACTCGTCGCCGGTGTTGCCGTAGACCATGGTCTGCACGTTGACCGCCGTGCCCCACGTGTCGGGGATGGAGTACATCTTGCGGTAGGCGATGGCGCGGTCGTTCATCCAGGAGCCGAAGACGGCGGTGATGGCGCCCTTGAGCTGCTCGCGCGGGTCTTCGGGGAAGGTCTTGCCGACGCTGTCGCGCACGGCCTGCTTGAACTCGGCGACGAGCTCCTTGAGGTCGTCGGCGGTGAGCTCAGTGTCGACGGCCACGCCGCGGCGCTTCTTCATCTGGTCGAGGCGCTCCTCGAAGGGGTCGGGGTCGTCTTTGTTCTCGGGCTTGCAGCCCAGCACCACGTCGCCGTACATGCTGACGAAGCGCCGGTAGCAGTCGTAGGCGAAGCGCGGGTTGCTCGTGCTCTTGATCACACCCTGGATCGTGGTGTCGTTCAGGCCCAGGTTGAGGACGGTGTCCATCATGCCGGGCATGCTGGCGCGGGCGCCCGAGCGCACCGACACGAGGAGCGGGTCGTCGGGGTCGCCGAAGCTCTTGCCGGTGTTCTTCTCGAGCTGCTGGAGCGCAGTCTCGATCAGCGCGTCGACGCCTTCGGGGTAGGCGCCGTTGGCGGAGTAGTAGTTGCAGACCTCTGTGGTGATCGTGAAGCCGGGCGGCACCGGAAGACCGATGCGCGTCATCTCGGCGAGGTTGGCGCCCTTGCCGCCAAGCAGTTCCCGCATGTCCTTGTTGCCTTCGCTGAAATCGTAGACGTACTTGTCGGCCATCAATTCCTCCTGGAACACCGCGGTCGGGTGATTAGTCTCTTGTTCTCCCCGTCGGCATTCGTCAACCCGATGGGAACCTTCGTCAAGTCTACGCGAGCGTTCGTCAACGATGCGCGAGCGTTCGTCAACTCTACGTGAGCGATCGTCAACCCTGCTGGACCGGCAAGCGGGCGAAATCGCCGAGGCTGCCGAGCAGGATGGTGATCTGCCTGAGCTGGGCGAGGCGATTGGCACGCAGCGCGGGGTCTTGATCCATGACCAGCACGGCGTCGAAGTAGCGGTCGATGGGCGCCCGCAGGGCGGCGGCGGCCAGCAGCGCCGCCTCGACGTCGCCGCCGGCCAGGGCGGTCGCCAATGGGTCGCGCACCTCGGCCACCGCGGCGGCCAGCGCGTGTTCGGACTCGTGGACAAACAACGCCGGGTCGGGCGCAACGGCCACGCCGCCGGGCTCGGCCGCGGCCCGCGCGGCCAGCGCGGCAGGCCGCGTGTAGGCCACCACGACGTCGTTGAAGAACGCCTCGTCTTGGACCCGCGCGAACGTGCGCGCCAGGGCGGCGACCCGTGGCAGGTCGACGGGCAGCGGCCGAACGGCGGCCGGCGCCGCAGCGGCGCCGGGGGTCGAAGCGGCGCCAGCGGTCGAAGCGGCGCTGGGCGCGGCCGCGCCCAGCGCCGCTTCGACCAGCGCGAACGGCAGTCCTTCGTCGAGCAGCAGGACTTCGAGGCGCTCCCAGATGAAGTCGGCGATCTCGCCCTCGGGGTCGGCGCCGGAGGCATTTGAGGGGAGCACCGCCCGGGTGCGGTCGGCCGGCTCCGCGTAGGCGCGGATCGCGGCGCTCGCCAGGGCGCGCGGCGCGACCTTGAGGTCGTACTCGAGGGCGATGCGCACTATGCCCATCGCCGCCCGGCGCAGCCCGTAGGGGTCGCGCGAGCCCGACGGCTTCTCGCCGGCCAGCCAGGCTCCGGCCATGTTGTCGATCTTGTCGGCGATGGCGGCGAGGCCGCCGGCCAGGCTGGCGGGCACCGGCGCCACGGCCGAGAGCGGCAGGTAGTGCTCGGCGATGGCTTGCGCGACCGCCGGCGTGGCGCCGGCCTTTTCGGCGTACACGCCGCCGACCCGGCCCTGCAGGCTGGGGAACTCGATGACGACCTGGCTCACCAGGTCGGCCTTGGCGAACCGGGCGGCGACCACGGCCGCCGGCAGCTCGCCGGTAACGCGCACCGTCAGGCCCTGGTCGCCGACCGCGGCGATGGCCGCGGCGTCGGCAGGCCGGCCCACGCCGCCTGCCAGCCACTGCGCCACTGCGACAAGGCGTGCCGACTTGTCGGCCAGCGAGCCCAGCCGGGCGTGAAAGACGACCTCGCCCAGTCTCGAGGCCATGGCCTCGAGACCCTCGGCAAGGTCGCGATCGTAGGAGAACTCGGCATCGTCGAGGCGGCCTTCGAGAACGCGCTCGTTGCCGTGGGTGATGAGCGCCGCGGCCGCCGGATCGGCGTTCGAGACGTACAGGAACGCGGGCAGCAGGTTGCCGGCGGCGTCTTCGACCGGGCAGTAGCGCTGGTGGGCCTGCATGGCGGTGATCAGCACCTCGCTGGGCAGGCGCAGGTGGCGCTCGTCGAACGAGCCCGAGTGCACGCTGGGCCACTCGGCGAGGTAGATGTTCTCTTCGAGCACGCCGGCCGGGTCGAACCAGCGGCCACCGAGCCCGGACGCGGCCGCGTCGAGGCCCTCGACGATGAGCCGCCGGCGTTCGTCGTGGTCGACGATCACGTGCTGCTCGCGCAGGTGGCGCTCGTAATGGCCGGCCTGGTCGACGATCAGCGGCCGGCCGAGCACGCGGTGACCCTGCGAGACATCGCCGGCGTGCAGGTCGTAGAAGTCGAAGGGCACCGGCCGGCCGGCGTACACGCACACCAGCCAGCGCAGCGGCCGCGAGAAGCGCAGGTAGTCGTCGGCGCCCGCCGGGCGGGCGCCCCAGCGCATGCCGCGCGGGATCTGCAGCGCGGTGATGAGACGGCGGCAGACGCCCGGCAGCACGAGCTCGGTGGCGCGGCGCTCAGCCTCGATCACGGCGACCACGAACTCATTGCCCTCAGAGGTCTCGCGCTGCAGCCGGTCGGGCGTCAGGCCCTTGCCGCGGGCAAAGCCCGCCCCGGCCTTTGTGGGGACGCCGTCGGGCCCGAAGGCGACGTCGACGCGCGGCCCGCGAAAGCGCTGCGTCTGGGCGGTCTGCTCGCGCGGCAGGTCGCTGACGACCACGGCGACGCGGCGCGGAGCGACCATCACCTTGAGGCGCGTCTCGGCAAAGGCGACGGCGTCGGCTACGCCGCCGTCGCCCCCACCCACCAGCCGCTCGGCCGCGAGAGTCTCGTAGACCAGGCCCGGCGCCTCGGCGCTGCCCTTGCCGCGCAGCTGGGCCAGCAGGGACTGGCACGTCTTGTAGGGCAGCTCCTCGACGCCGATCTCGAACAGCCAGTCGGCACTCATGCGTCGCCCGCTGTGGTGGCGCTGCCCGGTTTGTCATCCGTATGGTTGACATGAGAGTTGACGGACGACTCCGCATCCGCGTCCTCTGGTCCGCCCCCCGCCACGACCTCGAGGTACAGCGCCGCCACCTTGCGCGCCAGGTCGCGCACGCTGGCGATGTGGGCGGTGCGGTCGGTCACGCTGATCACGCCGCGCGCGTCGAGCATGTTGAAGGCGTGGCTGCACTTGAGCACGTAGTCGTAGGCGGGTATCGGCAGGCCGGCATCGAGACAGCGCTGGGCCTCGGCTTCGAACTCGGCGAAGTGGCGGAACAGCATGCCGGCGTCGGAGACCTCGAAGTTGTAGCGCGAGAACTCGCGCTCGTTCTCCTGATAGACGTCGCCGTAGGTGACGACCCGCTCGCTGCCGCCGGGCTCGGTCCAGCGGCTCCAGACGATGTCGTAGACGCTGTCGACGCCTTGCAGGTACATGGCGATGCGTTCGAGACCGTAGGTGAGCTCGATCGTCACCGGGTCGCAGTCAAAGCCGCCGAGCTGCTGAAAATAGGTGAACTGGGTGATCTCCATGCCATCGGCCCAGACCTCCCAGCCCTGACCCCAGGCGCCCAGCGTGGGACCCTCCCAGTTGTCTTCGACGAAGCGGATGTCGTGCTTGCGCAGGTCGATGCCGAGCGCCTGCAGCGACTGCAGGTACACGTCTTGAATGTCGGGCGGCGAGGGCTTGATCACCACCTGGTACTGGTAGTAGTGGCCCAGGCGGAACGGGTTGGCGCCGTAGCGGCCGTCGGCGGGGCGCGTGGAGGGCTCGACGTAGGCGGCCCGCCAGGGACGCGCGTCGAGGCAGCGCAGGAAGGTGGCCGGGTTGAAGGTGCCGGCGCCGACCTCGGTGTGATAGGGCTGCATCACGACGCAGCCCTGCCGTTCCCAGAACGATTGCAACGCGCCGATGATCGCCTGGTAGGTGGGGGGCCGCGTCACGACGGATCTTGCGTTGGCACTCGTCATGACCGCTCCAAATCGGGACTTGGCATTGTATCAGACGGCCCGCCGCGCGGGGGAACCGGCGGCAGGGCCGCCCGGCTGAGGGCGCTGCGCCCAACTACGACCGCTACGCGGCCGCCGCGTGCAGCGCAAGGCCGGCGCGGCGAAGCTGGTGGTGCGTTGGCGGGCTGCTTTGGCGGTGGCCCGGCGGGGCTAGTGCGAGCCGACCGGCGGCAACGCCGAGCCGGCCGGGCCTTTCCGTTCGCCGGCCGGGACCGCCAGCTCGTCGGCCAGCCGCAGCAGATCGTCGCGGCCCTCGACCTTGTCGCGCCAGGCGATGGGGATGGCGGCGAGGCCGCCGGACGCGCCGAGGATCGCCCCCGTGATCGAGGCCGTCGAGTCGCTGTCGCCCGAGATGACGACGGCGGCGCGCAGCGCCGCCGCAAAGTCGCCGGCAAACCGCAGGGCGCAGAACAGGCCGATGCCGACGGCCTCTTCGGCGACCCAGCCCTTGCCGCCGCCGTCGGGTGTCTCGACGCCGACGTGGCCGATGCGCCCAAGCGCCTCGTAGGTGTCGACCGAGACAACGTCTGCGAGGGCGATGGCGGTGTCGACCGCGTCGAGCGCGCCGCCCGAGCCGGGCCAGGCGGCCAGCACCCCGCGCGCGGCCGCGACGGCCACGCGCAGCTCGTCGCCGCCGACGAGCCGCTCGACGAGCAGGGCCTGAAAGCCCGAGGCGGCATCGCTCGTGTGATGGGCGTGAGTGAGCGCCGCCGCCCGTGCGCCGGCCTCGAAGGCTGCGCCTTCGAGGCCGGCGCAGCCCAGCGGCGCGACGCGCATGACCCCGCCGCAGCCCTTATTGTCGGCCACGGGCTTCCCGTCGCTCAATGCCTTCAGGCAGGCGGTGCCGGGGGCATGACCCTCCCACTCGCCCGAGCGATACCAATCGAGATAGCGCTGCCAGATGGCCTGTGCCAGCGCACCGAGGTCGACCGCGGCGCCCGGCGCCCAGCCGCTCGCCGCCCGCCAGTCCAGCAGACCGCGCGCCGTGGCGACCGACATCTGCGTGTCGTCGGTGTACGAGCCGCCGGGGAGGCCGCCCCACGTCGCCAGGTCGTCGGGGCCGCTGGGCCCGAACTGGCGCAGGATCTGGCTGCGGTGCAGGAACTCGAGCGGCGCGCCGTAGGCGTCGCCGACCGCCAGGCCGACCAGACACCCACGCACGCGTTCGCGTGTCGGCTCTGTGTCAGCCACGAAACCGCCCCACTTGATGCCCTGCAGCCATGGCCGCATCATACGTCCGCTCCGACGAGCGGAACCGCGTTGGCAAGCGGAGTCGCGTGGGCGGATTCGCCAGCGCCACGCGTCAAGATGTGTTGCCAGACCGGTATGAATTGCCGATTCCGACGTTTGGGGGGCCTTTTTGAGCCTGAGAGGGCATCGCCGCAAAGTGAAGTCTCAAGGCCGGCCGGCCGATATTTCTTACCACTGGGACCCAGTGGGCGGGGGTGCACTACCCGGCAGCCCGACGCGGGGTCGAACAAGTGGGGATCACCCAGAAAGGATACCCAAATGAAGTACCTGTCCGGTAAATACCCGAAGCTCGCGACGGTGGCGCTCATTGTGTCCATCGCCGTGGCGAGCGGCGCGGCGAAGAAGTGGTCCTAGCAGCATCTGCAGCCAACCGACTCGCGTACTCTTTGTAAGGGGAGAGAGAACATGAAGTTGAAGTCACTGCTCTACAGCAGGGTCGTCATCGCGCTCGCGCTGGTCGTCGCGCTGGCTATCGCCAGCGGCGCCTGGTGGAAGTGGGACTGACCGAGTAGCGCTTCGCCACCTTCGCAGTGCGATCGCGCCGGCGTAACGGCCTGCTAGAAAACGCCGACTGGGCTTGGCCGGTGGTCTGCGGGAAGCCGCTGACCGAGCCCGGCCGGCGGCCTGGCGAACACCGCCGACCGGCTATCTGAGCGGCCCGTGAAGGGCCGCCGACTGGGCAGCCGCCCGTGGCGGCTGCGATTTCGTGCGCCGCGGGTGTCGCCAAATCTGGCAACACCCACCGGTCTCGTCGCGCGCCTTGCCAGCGGGCAGAGAGGCGGAGCGACCGACCGCGAGCAGCCGCCGACACTCCGACCGCGGGCAGCCGCCGACACTCCCGGGGTTGCCTCACGAAGCCGGGCCAGAGAACATTGTCGCTGCACGGGTGGGCATGATCGCGCACGGGTGGGCATGATCGCGCACGGGTGGGCATGATCACGCACGGTCGGCCGCTTGACGGCGCACGGTCGCGCCGCCCACCGCCGGCCGGCCGCAGACGAACGATGAAGGAGCCGCAGATGACAGACCGCCAGGAACGCGGGCTGCGCCAGCCCTTGCGCGGGGCGGCGGCCTTTGTCGTGACCGTCGGCGCGTCGCTGACCTTCTGCGCCTTCTTCAGCTCGGCCACCCTGGGTTCGTGGATCGCCCTCGTGTTCATCGGCATGGTGCCCGCCATGGTTGTCCTCGACCTGGGCCTGGGCCTGGGGTTCCCCGGCGTGCTTGCCAGGGCGTCGCAGCCGGCCAAGGGACTGATCTTCGTGGCCCTCGCGGCGCTGGTGAGCGCCGTCGTGTCGCCGCTCGTGCTCTACGGGATCGGCGGCGGCGTGACCCCTCCGAACCCCTTCGCCATTCTGTTTTTGGTGCAGACCGTGCCGGTGACGCTCGTTCTCGTCCTGCTGTTCAGGTGCTGGCCGGTCACCGCGCTGTCGAAGCGCCCCGGAGTCGTCGGTGCCGGGACGCTCGTCCTGGCCTACGCGCTCACCTGGGTGATCTTTCGCGTCTTCTTCGACTTCGGCTTTCTGAAAGGCACGCCCGTCTACTTGGACCGCCTCGACCCCAAAGGCCTCTTTGCGGCGTGGCAGTCGGCCGCCTTTGTCGTTACCGCAGGCGCGGTGCTGCTGTGCTTCGCGCTCTTCGACTTCTGGCCGCTCCCCGCCCTCATCGCCAAGCGGCCCGCGGTGGCCCGGGAGCCCCTCTTTGGTCTGCTGAGCGGCGCCGTCGTGCTGCTCGTCACGCTCGCGGTGTGGGGCATTCCGGTGGGGCTCGCCGGCGTGGACCCCGTCGTCTTCATGACCCGCGTGCCGGTCGCCGTGATCTTCGGGGTGTTCATCGTTCTCACGCTCTTTGAGGGCACGGGATTCACGCGGCTGACGCAGCCGCTGAAGGGCGTCGCCATGACGGCCGCCGTGCTGGTTTTGGCGGTGGCCGTCCAGGTGCTCTACGGGGCGGCCGCCGGGGTGATCGCCCCGGGCATGAAGGCCGGGGCTCCCAGCTACGAGCTCGAGCTCTGGCTGGCCACCTCGATGCTGGGCGTGACGTTCCCTGTGATCGTCGCGTTCTGCGACGGGCTCGGGTTCTGGCCGCTGCGGCGGGGCGCCGGGCGCAGGTGACCAAGCCGAGGGTCTCGGTCGGCGCGGCCCGAGGTTGAGCTCCTGCCGCTGAGCCTAAAACGCGCCCTGCCGGCGACCGGTTACTCCGCGTTAGATGTCGATCTAGCAGGCTGCTGAAATACGC
>PLTW01000206.1:5327-9677 GCA_003164655.1 Actinomycetota bacterium | reverse complement strand
GCGGCGGCCGCGGCCGCCCGGCGGGCCGAAGCCGCGGTCGGCTACCGGCCGGTCACGGGCGTCGCCGGCGCCTACACACCGCTCAGCTGGGCGCAGGCGCTGCTGGGCTACCTGGGCCTGCCGGTCACCGCGCAGAACCTCACCGCCATCACCGCCTGGGAGCTCGCCGAGGGCGGCAACTGGTTCAACTCGGCGCGCTACAACCCGCTCGACACGACCATGGACGAACCCGGCGCCAGCGCCATGAACAGCGTGGGAGTCAAGGCTTACACGAGCTGGGCCGAGGGGTTCACGGCCACCGTCGCCACGCTCGACAACGGCCTGTACGGCCCCATCCTGGCGGCCCTGCGCAAAGGCGACGACGCGCTTGCCGTGGCCGCGGCCGTGGCCGCTTCGCCGTGGGGCACGGGCGCCTTCGGCGTCTAGCCACCGGCGCGCCGCGCAGAGCCGGTTCGATGATCAAGAAGGAGCCGGTCAGGTGAACCTCGGCCGCGTGCTGATCGCCGCGTTCATGGTGGCGATCTTCCTTGGTCCGCGGCGCTGGATGGCCTGGGGGGCCGGTCTGCGCGAGCGCCTGCGCCTGGTCAGGGCGGCGCTGCGCGCGCGGCGCGGCGAGCCGCCCGAAGCCTGACCGCCTACGGTTCCCGCTCGCGTCGCTCTTCTTCGTTCTCCATGCCGTACGGCATGAGCGGCGCGCCTTCGTTTAAGACAAAGCCGCCCAGCGGCACGACGACGTCGGCGGCCAGGAGCGGCTGGCCACCACCGTCGTAGCCGGCCGTCTCTTCGCGACTGCGCAGCCGGGGATCGAGGATCTCGTCGAAGGCCGTGCCCATGAAGGTGAAGGCCAGCACCACGAAGACGATGGCGATGCCCGGCGGCAGGATGTACCACCAGGCCGGCAGGGTGGCGGCGCCCGATGCCCAGGCGTAGTGCAGCATGGTGCCCCAGCTGAAGTTGAGCGGGTCGCCCAGGCCGAGGAACGATAGCTCGGTCTCGGCGGTGATCGCTTCGGCTACCACCAGGATCGTGTTGGCGAAGATCAGCGGGAAGACGTTGGGCAGGACGTGGCGGTTCATGATGTGCAGGTCGCCCGAGCCGATCGCCTTGGCGCGCTCGATGAAGGGCAGCTCGCGCACGCGCAGCGCGTCGGCGCGCACCACGCGCGCCGTGCCCGGCCAGCTCGTCACCCCGATGATGACGATGACGATGACGTAGTTGTGCCCCCAGGCCGCTGCCAGCACCATCGCCAGGGGCAGCCAGGGGATGACAAGAAAGGCGTCGGTGATGCGCATGAAGATCTCGCCGGTCCAGCCGCCGAAGTAGCCGGCGGCGATGCCGATCCCCGCCCCGAGCACCGACGAGATGACCGTCGCCATAAGACCGACGACCAGCGAGATGCGGGCGCTCCAGATGAACTCGGCCAGGATCGAGCGCCCGAACTCGTCGGTACCCATGAGGTGGTAGTAGCTGGCCGTCGGGTGCTCGAAGGCGGGGCCTATGCCGGCGCCGGGGGAAAGGAGGGCGTGGTTGGCCAGGAAGGGCGCCAGGAGAGCGACGGCGACGAATGCCACGATGATCCAGAGGCCGAGCATGCCCTGGCGGTTGCTGCTGTAGAGCTGCCAGGTGCGGCGCGCGTTGCGCACAGCGAGCTGGGCGCGCTCGGGGTGCGACAGGCCCCACATCCACACGCAGGCCGCGACCAGGACCACGGCGACGGTCTGGCACAGCCACGTGAAGTAGCCGGTACGGTTGGCGAGGCTGAATCCGCCGGGGCTGAAGAGGCCGCCGTTGACGAGCCCCCAGACGGCAAGTGCGCAGCCGGTCGCGATCACCGTAGCGGGGTAGCCCCTCGTGGCGGAGCGACCGACGAGCAGGACCACGCCCCAGGCCACCACCGCCACGGCGGCGGCGAGCAGGTAGAGCGGCGGGTAGTTGCCGATCGACGGCGCGAAGAAGCCCTTCACGATCGCCACGATACCGCTCGAGAGCGGGATGGTCTTGGGGTACTTGATGAGCGTGAGGGCAAGCCAGACGACCGGCGTCCACAGGACGATCCAGAGCTTCATGCGGCGCGGCATCAGGCGTTCACCCGTGGGTCGATGTAGAACATCATGATGTCGGCCACGAGGTTGGCGACGATCACCGCCACGCTGCCCAGCAGAAAGACGGCCTGCATGACGGGGTAGTCGTGGGCGTCCATCGCCTGGAACGAGAGCAGGCCGATGCCCGGCCAGTTGAAGACGCTCTCGACGAGGATGGCGCCCGAGACGATGAAGCCCAGGTTCATCATCACGAGGCTCACCGTAGGCAGCATGGCGTTGGGCACCACGTGGTGCCAAAGGATGCTGTTGCTGCTCAGGCCCTTGGCCTGCGCGGTCAGGACGTAGTCCTCTTTCATCACCCCGGTCAGCGAGCTGCGCATGATCAGGTGGTACTCGCCGTAGTAGCCCAGGGCGAACATCATGACCGGCAGCGTGATGTGGTACAGCAGGGTCGTGAAGGTCGTGAAGTCGAGCGGGATCGGACCCCACATCGCGAAGTGCGCCATGGGGGTCGACTCACGGCCCACCGGGAACCAGCCCAGCGCCACCGAGAAGAACATGATGGCCAGCAGGCACTGCCAGAAGGTCGGCATGGCGTACATGATCATGCTGATGTCGGTGCTTGCCGTGTCGAAGGTCTTGCCGCGTTTCCAGCCGGCGATCACGCCCTCGACCATACCGATGATGGTGGCCAGCAGCGTGCCGAGGCCGCAGAGGATGATGGTCGGCCAGATGCGCTCGGCGACGATCTGGGTCACCGGCACCTTGAAGGCGAACGAGTAGCCGAACCGGAGCCGCGCGGTGTCGGACCAGTAGTAGACGAACTGCTCCAGGATTGGCTTATTAAGGTGGAACGCCGCTTCCTGCTGGGCGATCGCGGCCGCGGAGACCTTGCCTTTGGGCAGCAGGAGCCTCGCCGGGTTGCCCGGCATGACGCGAAACAGGACGAAGTTAAACGAGGCGACCAAGACGATCGTCAGGAGCGCGTTGGCGATCTTGCGTAAGAAGTAGGCGCGCTTGTTCACAACTCTCGTCTCCCCCCTCCCGCGCCAACATATAGGAGGCCTGTGAGCGTGGCAAGCTCGTCGACGGGCGGCCTTGCCGGACGCGAGGATGCGTATAGAATCGCCTCGTGCCCCGCGGTGTGTGAGCCGGGGCAGGGTTGTGCGGGACGGCGCGGGCGAGGGCCTGCGCATGCCCGTCGAGGGGGGAGGCTCTGATGAGACGAACGCGCCCGTCCTGGATTCGCGCGGTCCTTGCGGCAGCGATGCTGGCTCTCGTGGCCGGCTGCNNTGGGCTGGACCGCCGGCCCCGACAACCTCAACCCGTTTATCGGCTCGAACTCGTCGGCGTTCACGATCTGGAACATGAACTACGACTTCCTCGTGGGTCTGAACACGACCGACGTGACGCCGAACAAGACCACCGGTCTGGCGAACGGCTGGACGACCAGCGCCGACGGCCGAACCTGGACCTTCACGATCCGCCAGAACGCCAAGTGGCAGGACGGCGTACCGCTGACGGCCGCCGACGTCGCCTGGACCTACAACTTCATTATCAAGAACGCCATCGGCAACTGGACGAGCTACATGACGAGTGTCGTGAAGGCGACGGCCGTCGGCGACTACACGGTGCGCGTGGTCTGCTCGGCTCCCCAACCCGCCTTGCTGGCCAATCTGGCCGAGGTCCCCGTGCTGCCCAAGCACATCTGGGCGAAGATCCCTTCCAAGACGGCCATCCACACGCTCCCCAACTCGCCGCCGATCATCGGTAGCGGGCCGTTCCAGTGCGTGCAGTGGAGCAAGTCGAACTTCCTCGTCATGAAGGCCAACAAGAGCTACTGGGGCGGGGCGCCGCACGTCGACGACGTCGTCTTCGAGGAGTACACCAGCGCCGACACCATGGGTGAGGACATGAAGTCCGGCGCCATCGACGGCTGTGACGGACTGCTCCAGGCGCAGATGACCATGCTGTCGCACGTGAAGGGCGTCGAGGTCAGGCCGGTGTACGTCAACGGCTACGACGAGCTCGGCTTCAACTGCTACAGCGGTGGCCCATCCCTGGGCAACCCCGTCCTCAAGGACTGGAAGTTCCGCCAGGCGCTGCAGTGGGCCATCGACAAGAACAAGCTCTGCGCGATCGCCTACGGCGGCATGGCCAAGCCGGCCGACACGATCATCACCGCCAACTACTACCACAACCCCGACTGGCACTGGACGCCGCCGGTCGACCAGGCCTACAGCTTCAACCTGGCCAAGGCCTCGCAGATGCTGACCGCCGCCGGTTACAAGCTGGTCAACGGCGTCCG
>PLTW01000206.1:3814-5319 GCA_003164655.1 Actinomycetota bacterium | reverse complement strand
CTCGACGACGGCGCCCTCGAGAGCGATCTGTACAACACGGTCAAGGGTGTCTTCACGCCCAACTACGACATGTTCGAGTGGGGCTGGTACAACGACATCGACCCCGGCCCGTCTCTCAGCTACTTCACGACGGCGGAGATCAACAACATGAGCGACTGCGCCTGGTCGGACCCGCTCTACGACGCCACCTACAAGGCGCAATCCACCGAGATGGATCCGGCCAAGCGCCTGCAGCTCGTCTACAAGGCCCAGCAGATCATCTACCAGCAGTCGCCCTACGTTCCGCTGGCCTACTCAGACGATACCGAGGCCTGGAACACCTCCAGGTGGACCGGCTGGGTGCAGATGCCCGCCAAAGTGGGCAACGTAGTCTATCCGCCCTACGGCTTTGCCACGTATCTGTCGGTCAGGCCGAAGACCGGCGGCGGCGGCACCCCTGCCGGGTTGATCGGCGTGCTGGTCGTCGTTGGCGTTGTGGTGGTCGCGGCGGTGGGCGGCGGCCTCTTTGTGCTCGTCAAGCGACGGACGCGGTCGGCCGACGAGCCGCTCGAGGAGTGAGCCGGGCGGCGCGCGAGGGACCGGCGACAGCCGTCTCGTCGCGCGCCTGAGACAGGCCGCGGGGACGCCGTCGCCTCTCCACGGGCGCCCCGGCGAGGTTGCTAGGATGGCGCCGTGATCATCGTGCCCTGCCTGCCTGCCGCCCTGTCCGCCTACGCGGCCGTCTCGATCGCGCAGATCGTCGCACTGTTCCTGGTCCTCGGCCTTCTGGCGGCCGCGGGCGGCGTCGTGGTCGCCTTGGTCACCGACGACCGCGACCCCACCACCATCCTCGCCTGGCTGCTGGTCATCGCGCTGGTGCCGGTGCTGGGCATCGTCCTGTACTTCTTCATCGGCCGCAACTACCGCCGCGACACGCCCGAGCGCGACAGACAGCGAGCCGAGGTCGCCGGCCGCGCCGCCGCGGTCCTGGCGCCGGCCTACGCGGCCAACGCCGCCTACACCGCCGCCGTCGAACGGCGCCTCGCCGGCACGCCGGCCGGCAAGCTCGTCGTGATGGGCCACAACGTGACCGGGTTTCCGCTGCTGCCGGCCGACTCGGTCGAGGTCTACCGGCGCGGCGCCGACAAGTTCGCCCGGCTGCTCGACGAGCTGGCGGGGGCCGAGCGCTACATCCATCTCATGTACCTGATCTGGAAGCAGGACGAGCTAACGGCCGGGGTCACCGACATCCTTCTCGACAGGCTCGCCCATGGGGTGCAGGTGCGTATCCTCTACGACTGGCTTTCCTGCTTTGCCTACCCCAAGGACGGGCTCAAGCGGCTGGCTGCGGCGGGCGCCGAGGTCAAGCCGTGCTACAAGCGGCTCGCCCAGATCAACTACCGCAACCACATGAAGATCGCCCTGATCGACGGCCGGGCCGTGTATACCGGCGGCATGAACATGGCCCAGGAGTACATCGACGGAGGTGCGCGCTTCGCGGTCTGGCGCGATACGTCGCTGCGCCT
>PLTW01000206.1:0-3785 GCA_003164655.1 Actinomycetota bacterium | reverse complement strand
GCGACGCCGTTCAAGTCGATCCGCGACGCTTACATCGTGGTCCTTCTGGGCGCCCGCGAGAGCGTCTGGATCCAGTCGCCGTACTTCGTGCCCGACGAGCCCCTGATGACCGCCATGTGCGCGGCGGCGCTGGCCGGCACCGACGTGCGCTTCATGATGACCGGGGTGCCCGACCGAACGCTGCCGTTCCACGCCGCCCACGCCTACTACAAGCAGCTTCTCGACTCGGGGGTGAAGGTCTATCAGTACATGGCCGGCTTTCTGCACGCAAAGACGGTCGTGGTCGACGGGCAGTGGTGCATCATCGGCACCTGCAATTTCGACGTGCGCAGCACCGTCCTCCACGACGAAGTCTCCTGCGTGATCTACGACGAGGCCGTCGCCGCCGACTATGCCGCGGTCTACAAAGACGACCTCGACCAGTGTCGCCGATTCACGATCGACGACTGGTGGGCGCTCGGCCGGCGGGCCCGGTTGCGCAACTCGTTCGCGCGGTTGTTCTCGCGGCTGCTCTGAGCCCCCGCTGCGGGGGTCGCGCCCGGGCGCCGACAAAAGCAGTGGGCCGGTCGCGAGACGACCTGCTGCCGACATACGCGTGCTATCCTGAAGAGTACGGCCATGTCGATCCGCCCGGCGCGGAGTTCTTTGGAGCTGCCATGAAACCTAGTCTGCTGGGGCTGTTCTTCGCGGCAGCGGCGGTCTTCGTGGCGGTCGCCCTGCCAACCGCTGCCGCAGCCGCGACACGGCCGGCCACCCACACGCATCCGCTGATCGGCTCGCGACCGGCGTCCGCGGCGCGGGCGGCCGTCGGCGCGCGCGCGTTGCTGGGCACGACGACCACCTCGAACAACTGGTCGGGCTACGACGACTCGACCGATGGGCCCTTTACGACCATCACGGCGACCTGGGTGCAGCCTCGCGTGCGCGTCACGGGTGCGACCTTCAGCGACGCCGCCTTCTGGGTGGGTCTCGACGGCGACACCTCCGGCACCGTGGAGCAGATCGGCACCGAGGGCTACAGCCAGGGCGTGACCGGCTACGACGCCTGGTACGAGATGTACCCGCTCTACCCGGTGACCATCGATATGGCGATCCATCCCGGAGACGTGCTCACCGGCGCCGTCACCTGGGCCAGCCCGGCAAGCTTTACGCTGTCACTGCTCAACCACACGACGGGCGCCTCCTACTCTACCGGGCAGCTGATGAGCATCCCGCCGGCGCTCGCCTCGGCCGAGGTCATCGCCGAGGCGCCGTCGAGCAGCAGCGGCATCGTGCCGGTCTCCGACTTCGGCCTTGTCTCGTTCAGCGGCTGCGCTATCAACGGCCAGCCGATCAGCGCCTTCGACTGGAACCAGATCGACATGGCATCCGGCTACGGCGACGCGCTGGCGGCCAGGACCTCGGCGCTGGGCGCCGACGGAGCGAGCTTCACGGTCACCACCGACCTGACGCCGCCCACGACCGCCGTTGCCGGCACCGACGCCCGCTGGCACGACACGCCGGTGACGCTCCACTTCACGGCGACCGACAATCCCGGTGGTCAGGGGGTCGCCTACAGCGAGTACTCGCTCGACGGCGGCGTCACCTGGACCAGGGGCGGCGCGGTCACGCTGCCCGCCCCCAAAGACCATGCCGGAGACGGGGTCCACAAGGTCTTCTATCGGTCGGTCGACAAGGTGGGCAACATCGGAGCGAAGCGCCTCTGCACGGTGCTCATCGACACCCGCCGGCCGACGCCCATCGCCAAGTGGCCGGCGAGCGCGGTTCGCGGCCGCCCCAGCGTGCTGCGCTTCTACGTGAGCGACCCGCGTCCCGGCAGCCCCACGGCGACGGTCACGATCCGGATCAGTCACGCCCACGGCGCGCTCGCCAAGAAGTTCGTGCTGGCCGCCGTCAAGGTCGACCGCACCCAGAACTGCATCTTTGTCTGCCGGCTGCCCAGGGGCACCTACCGCTTCGTCGTGGCGGCTACCGATGCCGCCGGCAATCCGCCGACGGCGACCGCTGCCAACACGCTGGTCGTGCGCTGAGGCGCCCGGCTCCGGGCGCCGGCTCGGCCCGGCCGCCAGCGCTCAAGCGCTCACCCGCCATGGGGTGAGCATCGTCTCCGGAGGCCGCCGATGAAGGTGCTTATCGCCGACCAGCAGCAGGTCGCCGACCTGCTGCCCATGGCCGAGGCCATCGATGTGATGCGCGGGGCGCTCACCATGCTAGCCGACGGCGACGCGCGCCTGCCGCTGCGCAGCATGCTTGCCCTGCCGGGCGGCGATGGGGTCCTGGGGCTCATGCCCTCGTACCTCGGCGGTCTGCAGGCTGTCGGCGTCAAGGTGATCGCCGCCTTTCCCGGCAACTTCGGCACCGGCTACGACACCCATCAGGGCGTCGTGCTGGTCTTCGACACCGAGCGCGGCCTGCTGCGCGCGATCGTCGATGCCACTTCGATCACGGCTCTGCGCACGGCGGCCGTGAGCGCCGTGGCCACCGACCTGCTGGCTCGGCCCGAGGCCGGCGATCTGGCCATCATCGGCGCCGGCACCCAGGCCCATACCCACCTTCAGGCGATGCGCTGCGTGCGGTCGCTGCGTCGCGTGCGCGTGTTCAGCCTGCCGGCCGGCAGCGCCGCCGAGTTCGCGCGGCGCGAGGAGCGCCTTTCCGACACGGCCATCGAGGTGGCAAAGAGCGCCGCAGAGGCCGTTCGCGACGCCGACCTGATCTGCACCGTCACGACCGCGACCGAGCCCGTCCTGCACGGCTCGTGGCTGGCCCCCGGGACTCACATCAACGCCGTCGGCGCCTACACGCCGACCACTCGTGAGCTCGACACCGCCGCGGTCGCGCGCGCCCGCCTGTACGTCGACCGCCGTGGGGCGGCGCTCAGCGAGGCCGGTGAGATTCTCATCGCCAAAGCCGAGGGCGCCATCGGCGACGACCATATCGTGGGCGAGATCGGCGACGTGCTGCTGGGCAGGGCGCCGGGTCGGACGGGGCCTCACGACATCACGCTGTTCAAGTCGCTGGGCATCGCCATCGAGGACCTGGCCGCCGCGCGCTACGTGTTCGACAAAGCCCAGGAACGCGGTCTGGGGACCTGGATAGACCTGGGCGGCCGTCATTTCGGCAGCGCCGCCGCGGGGTGAACCCCGTCGTGGCCGCCTACCCCGACTTCTTCAACGACGTCTTTGGTCCGGTGATGCAGCCGGGCTCGAGCTCGCACACCGCGGCGCCCTGCCGGCTGGGCCACCTGGCCGGCGACCTGCTCGCAGAGCAGGTCGCCGGCATCCGCGTTCTGCTCGACGAGCGCGGCTCGTTTGCCGGCACGTTCGGCGTCATGTCCGAAGACCGGGCGATGGTCGCCGGCGTGCTGGGGCTGGCCCCCGACGACGTCGCCCTGTACCGCGCCTTCGAGCTCGCCGCCGAGCGCGGGGTCGCGGTCGGATTCGAGTTCGCGCGGCTCGCCGAAAGCGATCATCCCAACGCCATCAAGTTCGTGCTGACCGGGCGCTCCGGCCGCACGGTCACGCTCGTCGGTACGTCGACCGGCGGCGGCATGGTCGAGACGGTGGCGGTCGACGGCTTTCCCCTCGCCACGATCGGCGACGCCTTCGTCGTGCTGGTCTTCGATCCGCGCCCGGCGGGCGACGCGGCGCTCGTCGAACGACTCACTGCGGCGCTGCCGGGTCTCGTGCAGGCGACCAGCGCCGCGGTCGCGGGCCGCGGCTGCCTGCACGCCTTCGCGCTCTCGGTCGCGCCCGGCGGCGAGGCGCTCGCCGCCGCCGCGGCGGCGG
>PLTW01000160.1 GCA_003164655.1 Actinomycetota bacterium | reverse complement strand
CGCCGCCGGGCCGGCCGCCGCCGGGCCGGCCGGCGACTCGCGATCCTCGCGGCGCGCCCGAATGAGGACGGCGATCCCCAGGCCAAAGAGGATCGCCAGCGGCGGGAACTTGACGGCCGTGCTGGGGCCGACGATGGCGATGATGAAGCCGGCGAGCGCGGTCGCCGTCGCCGCGCCGAGGTAACGCAGCTGCGCGTCGCGCGCATAGCGCGCGACGCGCACCATCGACGCCAGCAGCAGCAGATAGATGGTGAGGAAGGCCAGCAGGCCGGGCAGGCCGCCGTCGACGAACACCTCGAGCCACCAGTCGTGGAGGTTGAACACGGTGAACTGCGGGTTCTGCCGCGCCACGACGATCTCGGCGTTGCCCGGCCCGACTCCGGCAAACCAGCGCGAGGCGGCCGCGTGCAGGCCGGCGATCTGCAGCTGGGAACGCACGGCGCCGCTGCCGTTGCCGCTCTTGACCTGGCCGGCCAGCTGCGTGACGCTGAACGCGCTCCCCAGGCTGCCGCCGCGGCCGGCCAGCAGAAAACCCACGCCGAGCACGGCTACGACGGCGACCGCCGCGACCACAAGGCGGGTGCGCCTGTCGCCGCGCATGGCGATCACCGCCCCGACGACGACGGTCTCGACGACCAGCGCCAGCAGGCTGGTGCGGGAGCCCGTGAACAGCAGCACGACGAACGTGATCAGCAGCGCCGCCGCGGTCAGGGCGACGACCCACGCGCGTCGCCGCAGGGTCGGCAGCAGCAGCACAAACGGCCAGCACAGCGCCAGGTACGTCGCGAAGTCGTTGGTGTTAAGAAAGAAGGCAGAAGGCTGGCTGCGGTGCGCGTAGATCGGCGACGCGGTGGGCAGGTGGATGCGCAAGCGCCACTCCGCGGTCCCGATGAGCAGCGAGAGACCATAGACGATCGCCAGCGTGTACAGGAGGTACGTGAGGCGCCGCCGGCTCACGCCCGCACTGGCCGTCGCGATCGCGATGGCGCCCAGGGCGCCGAACAGGAACAGGTAGCGCAGGCCGGCGCCGCGGTCGGGCGCCCAGGCCAGGGTGATCACCAGCCAGCAAAACCAGGCGCCGAACAGAAACGCGAAGGTCGTCGCCTCGAAGCGCCAACGGCGCCGCACGACGATGAGCCACAACAGCCCGCAAAAGCCGACGAGGGCCAGTACGACGCGAAACGCGAACAGCGTCCTGAGGTGCGGCAGGGCCAGCGCCGGGCCCAGGACGGCCAGCGCCGGCAGCGCGACGACGGCCGCCACCAGGAGGCGGCTCACCCGCAGTCGCGCGAGCCGCCGGCGGGCGAGCACGACGATCACGGCTACTCCCATAACGAGGGGCAGACCGAGGGCGATCGCCAGGTGGATCGATGATTCGGGGCCGCGCAGGGCGAAGCCCATGAGCCCCGCCGTGACTACGGCGCCGCCGACCACCAGGGCCGCGGTGGCGGCGCTGCCGGGCGCCAAAATGTCGTTCTGGGGGGTCGGCTCAGCCATGGTCGCCTGTGAGCCCGTCCAGAACGGCCGCCAGCTGTTGCGTGAGCTCGCGGCCGTCATACCGTCGCACCACGTCGGCCCTGGCCGGCGGCAGGCGCCCGGCGCGAGCGTCGGCGACGAACGTCGCAAGGGCCGGCGAGAGGGGCTCGTCGGGTGCGGCGCAGCGTCCCCCGGCGGCCTCGTCGATCAGGTGGCAGGCGGCCGAGTGCAGCGGGGTCACGGCGAATATCGGGCGGCCGCTTGCGAGGTACTCGAAGAGCTTGCTCGTCAGCGTCTCGGGGGCGCGTCCGGTGATGAGCAGAAGCGCATCGGCCGCGCGCTGCAGGCCGCGAGCCCGGGCCCGCGGCGCGAAAGGCTCGACCTGCACGCGGTGAGCGACTCCGAGAGCCGCGGCGCGGGCCGCGATCTCGGGTCCGCCGACGCCCAGGAAGAGCACGTGCACGTCGTCGGGCAACGCCGCGAACGCCGTGAGGAACTCGGCGAGCTGCTCGGTACGGCCGTAGAGCCGACCGGTGTGCACGAGCCAGAAGCCGGGCCCCAGCTCGACCTCGTCGATGTCTTCGTCTGCGTCATAGCCGTTGGAGATGACGCTGGTCGCCGCGGCCAGCGCCGGGTAGCGCCGGCGCAGACCCTCGGCGATGGGCTCGTCTACGGCCGTCAGGGCGCCGGCCTGCGAAAGCGCCCAGCTCTCGAGCCGGACGTTCAGCGCCTGGTGGCAGCGGGTCGGATAGTGGTGGAACTCATTCGCCAGCCAGGGGTCGCGGTAGTCGGCGACCCAGGGAAGGCCGCTCTCCCTGGCAAGCTCGGCCGCTACGAGATGCGCGGAGCCCCGTGGATAGCTCGAAAAGAGGGCGTCGAAGCGCTCTTCCCGCAGCAGCCGCCGGCCGCGGCGGACGGCCGGCACGATCCAGCTTACGTACGCATCGGGCACCTGCAGCCAGTCGTCGATGGGCGCCCGCCGGCTGGTGTACCGCGGGCTCGTCGCCGCGCCTGTTGCGGTCGCGGCGGCGCCCGCCGCCGGCCGCCGGCGCGGCGCCGGTCCCATGAGCCGCCGTCCCAAAGCGTACAGGCGCTCCGGGTCGAGCGCGGCGGCACGCACGATGCGCACGCCGGGGGGATCGGGCACCGGCCCCTGTGTGCGCACCGACAGGACGGTCGCCTCCCAGCCGGACTCGGGCAGATAGCGCAGGAACCGCAGATGGCGGGCGTTGCCGCCCGTCGCCGTCGGCGGGAAGGGGTTGGCGACGTACAGGAGCTTCTTCATGACCGCCCCCGCTCGCCCTGGGATGAGGGACCGCCGGATACGGGTTGTGAGGTTCCAGGCCAACGACGCATGGTGCCTATCTTACCTGCTGTCGGCGGCAGGTCTCGCCCGCCGTCGAGCTGCAGCCCGGCCCCGCGCAGTTGCCATGCCCTGTCCGACGCGCGATAATAGAGCAGGCTCGTGCGTACCCCGAGTCCGGTACTACCCCAAGGCCGAGAGGGAGCATGGACTCGAGACGAACGGCAGCGACCGGTGGCCCCCGGCGGCGATTCCGTCGGCGCGCGTTGGCCTGCGTTGTTTTCGTCGCTCTCCTGGCGCTTGGGGCGGCGACGGTGCTGACCGCCGGCGCCGCGGCGACCGGCACTCAGGTCGCCACGGGCACGACTGCTGCTCCAACAGTCTCCGCGGCGTCTGCGACACTTACCCCGCCGGCTACCATCCGGGTCGCCCGCCGGTTCCCGGCCAACGACCCCACCGGCGTGATCGTCGGAGTCGACACGGTCGACTTTCGCACGTACTGCGTGCGGGTGCTGTCGCACGAGTGGGCGCCGCCCAGTGCCTTCTCCGACGAGGCCTTGCGGGCCGGCGCCCTGGCCGTCAAGGACTACGCCTGGTACTGGGCCACGCACCCGACCAAGCTGCCCGACGTGGCGGCCTGGGGCGCCGACGTCGACGATACGACCAACTACCAGGAGTATATGGACTGGGACTACGGCCAGCGCTACTGGGACGCCGTCAACAGCACCTGGGGCACGACCATGACCCGCGACGGGCAGATCTTCCAGGCATCCTACTACGCGGGCGTCTACTCCGGCGCGCCGGCCGACGGCAGCCACATGACGCAGTGGGGCTCGCAGTACTGGGCCGCCCAGGGCCGGGATCATCAGTGGATCGTCGACTATTATTACCCGGGCGTGCAGCTGGTCGATGCCGCCAGCGCCTCCGCCGCCACGACCGCCTCCGCCGCCATTACCGCCTCCTCGACGCCCTGGACGGGCCCCGAGGCGCCCAAGGGCGCCGCTCGGCTCGACGTGATCGGTCCCGTGCAGCTCTCACCCGGTCCGTACCGGCAAGGCGAGACGCTCACGGCCAACTTCACGCTGCGCAACGACGGCGCCCAGACGGGCACCTGGGCGATCGTCACACTCGTCGCCCGTGGGCCGGGCGACCAGGAGCGCGACCTTGGCTCGGCCACCCAGGTCACCCTCAAGGCGGGCGCCTACCGGCTGTTCACCGGCAGCGTCAGGCTCGACCTCGCGGGCCGCTGGCACGGCTGGCTGATCGTCGGCGACGGCGACACGCTGGCGCTGCTCGACGGCGGCGCGCCGTTCCAGTTGGTCGTGGGCGAGCGCGCCGCGACCACCGGTCCGCCGGCGCCAGTCGGCCGTCAATCGCAGGTTCGCCAGCTCTCGACCAGTCAGTAGCCGGCCGCCGGGTCGCCTCGCAGGACTACCCCTCAGGGGTCTGCGCGTCCGCCGCCAGGAAGCGATCGATGCGCGCCGCCAGATCCACCGGGTCGACGAGCGCCAGTGCCTCGCCGTTGGGCGCCTTCTCGTCGTGGACGGAGGCGATGCTTCTGCCGGCGAGAAAGCCGAGCACCAGGCGGATGCAGCCGGCGTGCGAGACCAGGAGCGTGACGTGGTCCGTGCGGGCCGCGTCACGCAGCGCCTCGAGCACGCGTCGCCGCTGTTCGGCGAGGCTCTCGCCGTGGGGAAAGCGGAACGACTCGGGGTGCTCGCGGTAGGCGGCCCACCCTGCGGGGTCGTTCTTCATGATCGAGACGAAGCTGCGACCCTGCCAGGCGCCGCGGTTGCTCTCGGCCAGTCGCCGGTCGATGCTCACCGGGATGTCGTGTCCGAGTACGTCGCGCAGCTCCTCGGTGGTCTGACGGGCGCGCAGCAGGTGGCTCGTGACCAGCCGCTCGATGCCGGCGCCGCGCAGCCGCTCGCCGAGCTCGTGGGCCTGCCGTCGACCGGTGTCGTTCAACGGCACCTCGGCCCAGCCCTGACAGCGCGCCGGCGCCAGGTTCCAGTCGGTCTGACCGTGGCGCACCATGAAGAGGCGGGCGGGTGGCGGTGGGCCGGTGGGCCGGTCCGCCCCGTCGGACATCTCGCGCCGCGTGCTAGGTGAGCTCTTCGCCGGCGTGCGGCCCCGGCCCCATGTCCCAGACCGACTCGACCTCGATCTTCACGACGTACTTGACCGGCGGCAGGGAGAGCTTGTCGGAGAGCTTGCCGAGGCGCTCGCTGACCTGGTCGAAGACGTCGCCGTGGTCGATCAGCTCGGCGCGGCCCTTCACCTGCATCGCGATCTTGCGCTCGGGATCGTGGACGCCCACTGCGACCCGGGGGTCGTGCTGCAGGTTCTCGCGGGTCTTGTGCGAGAACATGTCTGCGAAGTACAGCTGACCGTCATCGAGCAGGGCTCCCGAGCCCTTGATCGAGACGTTGGGCGTGCCGTCGGGGGCGACGGTCGCGACCCAGATGTTGTGGCCGCCCCAGAGCAGGTCGAGGAGCTGGTCGGGAAGCTTCTTCATGGCGTGCCCTCCGTAGACGAAGAACGTGGGCGCCCCGCAGGCAAACGGAGCGCCCGAAGCGGGCTCGTCCTACCCGGTGCTGCGAGTGGTCACACCTCGTCGAGCGCGAACCCCTCGGGAGCGCGCTCCTCCCACAGGTCGAAATCGTCGTGCTCGACGGCCGCCCGGGACCGGGCGATGCCGGCCTCCCAGTCTGCGCGCGAATCCCACACCATCAAACCGACGAGCCGCCCGCCGCGCTCGTCCTGGAGGGTCGCGACCCGCAGCAGGCCGGGCGCTCCGGCGGCGGCGGCGCCGAAGCGGTGCATCGAGTCGATGAGATCACGCCTGTGCTGCGCTTTGGGGTAGTGGATGGACAAGTTGACGAACATGGCGGACCTCCGTGGCGCGGTGGGCGAGGCTGCTCAGGGCTCGGCGAGGACGATGCGCGTGGCCACGGCCGACGCCAGCGCCATGAACACCCACATGTACGGATCTTCGAAGAAGGCATTGTAGGTGAGGCTGTGAACGAAGACGGCGACGACACAGCCGACCAGCGAGGCTTGCCAGAGATACAGGCGCCGGTCGGCGCCGAAGCGCCGCTTGCGCAGGGTGGTGGCGAAGAACGTCACGAGCAAAAAGGCAAAGGCGGCCAGTCCGATCAGACCCTGTTCGGCGGCGACCGTGATCACCGTGGTGTGGCTGTCGATCAGGGTGAGAACCGCGGCGTGCGTCGTACGGTAGTGGGGGAAGGCCAGCGGGAAACCGGCAAGCCCGATGCCCGCGACCGGGTGTCGATCGAACATGCGCACGCCCGTCTGCACGAGATAGTACCGTCCGCCGGTGAGCTTGTTGATGCGCCTGATCGTCGCCAGCCTGGTCGGCAGATGTGGCGTGTGGCGCAGCTCGGTGAAGCCCGCGAGGCCCACGACCAGCACGAGCACGGTCACCAGCACCGCGACGCCACCCTTGCGACGGCCGAGCCAGGCCATCTCCAGGACCAGGGCGCCGAGCAGCAGGCCCGCCACGCTCGAACGCGACAGAGTCACGACGAAGGCCATCGCGGCGAGGCCGACGGCGGCGGCGGCGAGCCACATGGCTCGCCGCCGCGCTCCGTCCTCGCGCAGACGCGCCGTCAAGAACAGGGCCGTCCCGACGAGCATGACGAGGGCGAGGAACCGGCCGAACATGTTGGGGTCCCAGAACAGCGAGTTCGCGCGGAAGGGCAAACCGAGGGCATGCTCATGGACGGCCTCGGCCCGGTTGACGATGGCCCAGTGCGTCGGGTACTGGACGATGCCGATGACGGCCAGCACCGCTCCGCCGGCGACGAACGTGATCAGCAGGCGCGCCAGCCGATGCACGTCGCCGGCATAGCGGTAGAGCACGTAATAGAGGACCCCGAACGGCAGATAGAAGGCGAAGAGCTTGATCAGCGCGTCGGCGAACGCCTTGGTGTGCGCGGCGTAGTCCTGGCCGGTCCACAGCGAAGAGACCCCGACAACGGCGATCATCACCGCCAGCGCGACGCGCACGGGGTCGGGGCGCCAGCCCGAGGGCAGCCGCAGGCGGTCGCGGACGACCATCTCCGCGATGGCGACCGCGAGCAGGATGAGATACAGCGGGATGAGCAGGTTGCTCGTGTTCGACCCGAGTGACAGCCCCACGCGCAGCGGCGCCAGCACGACGACGGCGGGCATCGCCCAGTCGGGATAGCGCCACGCAAGCCAGGTGGCGGCGGCCAGGAACACGAGACCGGCGAGACCGGCGACCCCGAGCAGCGGCAGGTGGTGGGCGAGACGGTCGGCCGTGCCGCTCGTCGAGCGCAGCGCTGCCAATGAGAAGAGCGCCAGCAGAACGGCAAAGGCCACGAGGGCCACAAGGACGATGCGCCGCGCGGCCGCGGCCCGCGGCATGCCCACGAACAGCGCGAGGAAGGTGGCAAGGACGCCCAGGAGACTCAGCTTGGCCAGAATGAGGCTGGACAGCGCGAACCTACCTGCGTGACGCGGGGGTGGCGGGCGCTGGGGGCGCGGCCGTCGCCGGCGGCGGCGAAGCGGCCTGGTCGTCGCCGGCGCCGCGCGGGGCGGC
>PLTW01000167.1 GCA_003164655.1 Actinomycetota bacterium | reverse complement strand
TTGATGAGATAATCAAACGCGCCATTTTTCATGCATTCCACGGCGGACTCCACGGAGCCAAAACCGGTCATCATCACCACCAGCGGCTTTTGCGGGCGGGACTGGATGTCCTTGAGCAAATCGGTGCCGTCGCCGTCCGGCAGCCGGACGTCCACAAACACCATGTCAAAATTGTCCTTGCTGAGATATTCCTGCGCGGCGGCAATGCTGCTGGCGGCGGCCACGTCAAAGTGGCGCCGGCGCAGATAATTTTCCAAATTTTTGCGGACGATCAAATCGTCGTCCAAAACAATGATCTTTTCAATGGCCATAGGATAGATCCGAAGGCGGCCCGGGCCCCAAGCCGGGGTTGTTCACGGCGGCTTGACCCATCAACACGGACCGCACCGGCTCACCCCGGGGCCGCACCCCGGTCCCGGGCATGGCGCTGGTACAAAGTGCTGACAAAATGCGGTTGCTGGGCCCCGGCCGGCGGCAGATGCAGGGGCGGCACCAAGCCGCGCCGGAGCAACGCCTGCTGGTTTTCGCGGTCCCGCAGCAGCACTTTCATCAACAAGCTTTGAATGTTCTGAAACAGGGAGTTAATTTCTTCCGGGTAAACGGTTTGCCGCCGGCCCTGCCGCAGAGTTCTAAACTGAATTAAGGCCGAGTCCAGTTGGGGAAGCAAGCGTTTTCTCCATTGATTGAATTCGCCGGGGAGGTAGTCGTCGGTCCCGGCCAGGATCCGGCCTTCCTGGGTGGCCAAGGCCAGGGCCTCTTCGCAGAGGCGGCGGAAGGAGTGCAGTTCCAAGATCAGTCGGGCGGTTAATTCCGTGGCCGGGGGAGGGTTCATGGGGTGGAAACGGCGGGGCGGTTGGTTCCGGAGGGGTTGTGCGGCGCGATGGAACTGATGAGGGAATGGTTGGCGGCTTCCGCCCCGGTTTCCCAATTCAAATATTCAACCCGCCAGCGGGCCATATCGATGATGGCCTTCTGCCCCGGGGTGGCATTGGTGTCCAGCATCGATTCAAACTTGAGGATGTCGCGGTAGTTCTCGGCGGCCTTTTGGGGTTGGAGGAGGCGTTCATAGGTGAGGCCGATCTGATACTTCACCGGCAATTGCCAGACGGGCGCGGGATCGAGCTGGGCCAGATTGATGTAGATGTCCAACGCCCGCATGTAATCTCCCTCGCGGTAAAGCTGGTTCGCCACTTCATTGCCGGCGCGTTGCTGCCAGTAGGCCCAGCGATCCGGATGCTCGCTGATTTTCGCTTTTTCCTCCCGCAAGAGCAACAACACTTGTTGCAGGGCTTCGTTGTTTTGATTCAGTTGCTTCAGCGCTTGGGCCAGATAGAACCGCACTTCGGGCTGATCGGGGGCGTCGGGAAAGCGGGCGAGGAAATCCCGGGCCTGGCCCACCGCTTCCTCATTGCGACCGATGGAGGTCAGTGACCGGAGCAAACGCATCTGGACCTGGGGCCGGTTCAGCGCCGGATTTTCCAGTTTGAGCAGGCGCGAATAATAGTCGGCGGCTTCGTTGTACCGGCCGGTCAAATAGTGGGTGTCGGCGATTTCCGTCTGGGCCTCCAACACGAGTCCGGGGTAATAATCCGGCCGATCGCTTTTTAAGGAAAGGGCCGCCGTCATCACGGCGTAAAACTTGGTCAGCGCCAGGTTGTTCAAACCCATTTGCCGGTAGATCTGGCCCTGCCGCAGGAGCACTTCCGGAACGCGCAGATCGTTCGGCCAACGGTCTAGAAATTGGGCGTTGATGGTGACGGCGCGGGGCAGATCATTCTCCTGCCGGACAATCGTCCCCAATTCAAACAGGGCGGTCTGCTGGAACGTCTCCGGAACATTGTTGGTCAGCAAGCTGATGAGCTTGGGCTCGGCTTTCTCCAATTGGCCGGTTTTGGCGAGATAGCGCGCATTGGCCAGCCGCCCTTCCGGGCTGTCATCCGGCACCCCGGCCACCAAGGATGGGGCGTTGGAATCCGGGGTGTTGGCATCCACCGGGGCCGGTTCCAAACTTGACACCGCTTTGTCCGCCGCGGCCGGGAGATTAGTTTGCACGGCGACCGGCTCCGCCCCAGGTGAGGTCTGGCTGGTTGGAGCCGGGGCATTGGAGGAAACTTCCACCGCCGGGGCGGCACCGAGATGCAACGGAAGGCTGATTGTCAGACCCAAGATCAACCCCCGGCCGGCAGCACCCCACCCCGGGGCACTGGTAAGACGTAGGGACGAGAGCATCATATGCAGGCTCGATTATGGGGTTTTATTGGCCGACCGGCTTTCCGGCCCGGCTTTCGGAGCCGGAGGGGTGAATTTGATCGCCCCGGAATTAAACGCCCCAGCCGAATTCGTCCGCACCGGGGCCGGCTTGAAGAATTCGATCAACATTTGCGCGGAAACGGGATCCACGGAATCGCCCGGCAGCCGGGGCGACATCACGGATTCCACGACGGCACCCGCATCCAGTTTGCCGATTGGAGCGGGGGCGGGCTGAGCTATTTGCGGAACGGCATTGGTTGTCCCGGTGTTCAGGGCAGGGTCATTGGTGGCTGCCGGCGGGTTTTCCCTCACCGGGAGAGGCAGGCCGCCATTGATGGTCAACCTCAAAGTCCTCCAAGCCGGAGCCACTGCCGGGGCCGATTCAAAGCGTAAAGGGGCCGGCCCGACGGTCGGGAGATAGGGCGACGTACCGGTCACTGTCGGCACGACCGCCAGAGTGGCCGCCACCGTCAATACAATGACGGTCACGGCCCGGAAATGGCCAGAACGATCCGGGTTGCAAAATAACTTGTTCAAGTTCGCCAGAGTTTATCGCGGCCGGCGGTTGCCCGATCATCGGGGGCCGGCAATGATGACCCTGTGGTTCGTTTATCGGCAAAGATTGCCTGGACTTAAGATTTATTTTTCAATGATTTAAGTTCCTGCGCCGCGCGCCGATAAGGGGGAAGACCGAATTCAGGGATTATGGTGGAAGTACTGATAAAATCAAATATCGTCCGGCTTGGCACCGCCAATATTGCGAACCAATTGACGCGCTGTCCCTCCCTGCCTTCGTTGAGTTCTGTCAACAAGGCCTTGCAGGGACTGCTAATCACCGAGCAACGGTACACCGCGCACATCGCGGAAATCATCCGGCGTGACCCCAGTCTCACCTCCCGACTGTTGCGCCTGGTCAACTCGGTCTACTACGGCCTGAGCACCCCGGTCAACAGCATCGAGGAAGCTGTTTTCTATCTGGGCGTCCGCCAAATCCGCCAACTCGCGATGGTGACACCCATCATTGAGGATTTCCAACGGCTCACCAAGCAGTGCGATTTCCCTTGGCGCGATTTCTGGCGGCACTGCATCGGCACCGCTCTCCTCACCCGCGAAGTCACCACCGCCGTGCAATTTGCCTCCGATGAGTCCGATTACGTCGCCGGCTTGGTGCATGATGTGGGCAAAATCGTCATGGCCTGGACCTTCCCCGAACATTTCACCGAAATCCACCGGCAGGCCGCTTTGGGCACCACCGACCTGGTCCAACTTGAAAATGAGATTCTTGGCATGGACCATGCCGAACTTGGCGCGCGATATCTGGAAATGCACCGGTTGCCGGATTTGATGATCAAGTCCGCCCGGTTTCACCATCGCCCGGAAATGGCTGATGATTTTCAGCCTACGATTGCGGCGGTGCAAATCGCCGACTTGCTGGTCCGCAGCGAAAACATCGGGTTCAGCGGCAATTGCGTGGCCGTCCCGCGGGCCGAGTGTTTCACCGCCTCCGGTTGCCAGGTGCTCTTTCCCAACGCCCGGGAAGGTGAAAACGCCATCGCCCAGGCCTCGTTGTCCCGCACGCTCGAACAAATACCGAATATGCTCGAAGGCATGGTATAGGCGCCGCCTCACGGCGGATTATCCGGCACCGCCCCCCGGTCAAAAATGCGTTGGCCGCTGCGATTCCGTCCCACTTCCAGCGCAAAGCAATCCAATTTATATTGGCCTTCGGCACTGGGCAGCGCGCCAAGCTGCTGCCGGGCCTGAGTGCGCGCCGCCTCCGTCTGCTTCTCATCCGCCCGCGCCGCCGCCGCCGCCGCGCTCGAGGCGGCCGCCGCCACCCTCGAGCAGTCCCGGCGGCGCGAGGCGGCGGTCGCCGCCGAGCAGCGCGCGGCCGACGAGCGCGCCCGCGGGCAGCGGCGCGCCGAGAGCGCTCGCGCCCGCTTGCGCGACGTCGAGACCAGACTCGAAGGCGTGCCGGGAGCCGCCGCGGCCTGCGCCGACGTGGTTGCGGCGCTGGTCGCGCTGCAGGCCGGCGTCGAACCGCTCATCGCCCGGCTCGGCGACGAAGCGGCCGAGGCCGAGGGGCGCGTGCGCGACAGGGTCGCGGCGCGGCGCCTGGCCGAAGACGAGGTGACGTTGCGCCATGAGATCGACGAGCTGGGCGAGGGCCGGGGAGGGGTCCAGGTGGCCATCGCCCGTCTCGAGGAGCGCCGCGCCGAAGTGGCCACGCGCTTCGAAGAGGTCGCGCTGGCGCTCGAGATCGGCGCCTTCGAGGGACCGGGCAGCGACGACGAGGCGGCGGCCCTGCGCGAACGCCTGGGGCGGCTCGAGCGCCGCCGCGACGGCGTCGGGCCGGTCAACCCTCTGGCCGAGGCGGAGTGCGCGCGCCTGTCGGAGCATGTCGAGTTCCTGCGCGAGCAGCGCCGCGACCTGGAGCGCTCTCTCGACGACACCGAGTCGCTCATCAGCGACCTCACGCAGCGCATCGAGGCCGACTTCGACGAGACCTTCGCCGTGGTCCAGGGCAACTTCGCGCACATGGTGGGCATCCTCTTTCCGGGGGGCGACGGCCGCCTGGTGACGGTCGCCGGCGACGGCGACGAGCCCGCGGGCATCGCCATCGAAGTCAAGCCGGCGCGCAAGCTGGGCCGCAAGCTGGCCCTGCTGTCGGGCGGCGAGCGCTCGCTGGTGGCGCTGGCCTTCCTGTTGGCGCTCCTGCTGTCGAAGACCTGCCCCTTCTACATCCTCGACGAGGTCGAAGCCGCGCTCGACGACATCAACATCGGCCTGTTCGTGTCGCTCGTGCGCGACTACCGTTCGAGGACCCAGTTTCTGATCATCACTCACCAGAAGCGCACGATGGAGGCAGCCGACCTGCTCTACGGTGTGACCATGGGCGCCGACGGTACGTCGCAGGTCGTGAGCGCCCGCATGGCCGAGGAAGAGATCGATCACGAGGCGGGAGTGACCTGAAGTGGACTGGCACGAGGCCTTCAAAGGACTGTCGAGCGACCTTCCGGCGGCCGCCGCCGAGCACGAAGACGAGGAGCGGCGCGGACTGTTCGGCAGGTTGCGCGAAAATCTCGGCAAGGCGGGCGGGGCGTTGCGCGAGCACTTTCGCACGATCCTGTTCGACGGCATCACCGACGACCTCTGGGAGCAGATCGAAGAGGCGCTGATCTTCGCCGACGTCGGTGTCGAGGCGACGGTCAGGATCGTCGAGCAGCTCGAGCGCGAGGCCTCCGAGCAGCACCTCACGTCTCGCGACGAGCTGCTCGGCTGCCTGGCCGGGATCGTCGCCCGCCTGCTGCAGCCCGACGACCCCGACGAGCGTCTGATCGACGTGTCGGGAGAGCCCGCGGTGATTCTGGTGGTGGGCGTCAACGGTACGGGCAAGACGACCACGATCGGCAAGCTCGCCTTCCGACTGGCCGAGCTCGGCAAGACGCCGCTCATGGTCGCCGCCGACACCTTTCGGGCGGCCGCCGTGGAGCAGCTCTCCGAGTGGGCTTCGCGGGTCGGCTGCGAGATCGTCCGCCAGGCGCCCGGCAGCGATCCGGCGGCGGTCGTCTACGACGGCATCGCCGCCGCCCGGTCGCGTGGCGCCGGCGTCGTGATCGTCGATACCGCCGGACGGCTGCATACGCAGGTGAACCTCATGAACGAGCTCGCCAAAGTGCGTCGCGTGATCGGCAAACAGATCCCCGGCGCGCCGCACGAGACCCTGCTGGTGATCGACGCGACGACGGGCCAGAACGGCCTGCGTCAGGCTCAGGTGTTCGCCGAGGCCGTCGCTGTGACCGGCGTCGTGCTGACCAAGCTCGACGGCAGCGCCAAGGGCGGCATCGTCATCGCCATCCGCGAGGAGCTGGGCATTCCCATCAAGCTGATCGGCGTGGGGGAGAGGCTCGAAGACCTGCGCCCGTTCGACCCCGACGAGTTCGCCCGGGCACTCTTTCTCGACGAAACGCCGGCCGGCTCGTGAGCCTGCGCCTGCGCACGCCGCGGCTCACCGTGCGTGACTACACAGCGGCCGATCTCGACGACGTGGCTGAGATCCTCGCCGACCCCGACGTGTTCTGGTGGGTAAAGGAACCCTTCACCCGCGAAAGGGCGCGACTCTGGCTCGCGGAGGAGATGGGGTATATGGGCCGCGACGGCACCGGCCGGCGCGCCGTGGTGCTCAGGCAGAGCCGTAAGGTCATCGGCGGCGCGGGTCTGGTCTGGCGCGAGCTCGACTCAGGCCGCGAGATCGAGCTGGGCTACCATCTTCACCATGCGTACTGGGGTCAGGGGTATGCGACCGAGGCCGGTCGCGCCTGTCTCGACTACGCTTGCCGACGCGGCCGGCGGCGTGTTGTCAGCCTCATCTATATCGACAACCCGCGCTCCGAGGCCGTCGCCCGGCGGCTCGGCATGAGCCCGGAGAGCGAGCTCGTGTGGGCCGGGCTGCCCCATCGGCTGTGGGCCGTCGAGCTCGGCGGCGCGCAGGGGTAGCGCCGAGCGAGCGGCGCCGGCCGCCCAGCCATGTTCGCCCGCGGCGGCCGGTGCGACACGTCCGGCGGCGGCGGGGCTTTTCGGCGGCACACCGCGGGCGGTACAATCCAGTGCCCGTGGGTACCGGTCCCACCCTCCCCCGAAAAGAGAGGCACAGCCAGCATGTTCGATTCTCTCTCCGAGCGCCTGCAGGGCGTCTTCGGCGAGTTGCGCGGCCACGGCAAGCTGAGCGAGGCCGACGTCGACAAGGCCATGCGCGAGATCCGCCTGGCCCTCCTCGAAGCCGACGTCAACTTC
Source organism: Actinomycetota bacterium (assembly GCA_003164655.1). Classification (GTDB taxonomy): domain Bacteria; phylum Actinomycetota; class Thermoleophilia; order UBA2241; family UBA2241; genus Bog-752. Next base: position 6,367 of record PLTW01000167.1, on the reverse strand, counting down.
AAGGTCGTCCGCCAGTTCGTCAATCACGTCAAGGAGCGCGCCCTGGGCGCCGAGGTCATGGAGAGCCTCACGCCCGCCCAGCAGGTCGTCAAGATCGTCAACGAAGAGCTGATCGCACTGATGGGTTCGGGCGACTCGCGCCTGGCTTTCAGTGGCCGGCCGCCGACGGTGATCCTGGTGGCCGGCCTGCAGGGCTCGGGCAAGACGACGACCTGCGCCAAGCTGGCACGCTTCCTGCAAAAGGACGGCAAGCGGCCGGTGCTGATCGCCGCCGACGTCTACCGGCCGGCGGCCATCGATCAGCTCGTCACGCTGGCCGAGCGCGTCGGCGCGCCGGTGTACGCGCCCGGCGCTCACGTCGATCCGGTCGACATCGCTACGGACGGCGTCGCCTTCGCCCGCGAGAAGGGCGACGTCGCCATCATCGATACGGCCGGCCGCCTGCATGTCGACGACGAGCTCATGGAGGAGCTCGTGCGCATCCGCAAGGCGGTCAAGCCGCACAACATCCTCCTGGTGATCGACGCCATGACGGGTCAGGACGCGGTCAACGCCGCCGAGCAGTTCAAGCAGCGTGTCGATATCGACGGCGTGGTGCTGACCAAGCTCGACGGTGACGCGCGCGGCGGCGCCGCGCTGTCGGTACGGGCGGTCACCGGCAAGCCCATCAAGTTCTCCAGCACGGGCGAGAAGCTCGACGACTTCGACGCCTTTCACCCCGATCGCATGGCCTCGCGCATTCTGGGCATGGGCGATGTGCTGACCCTGATCGAAAAGGCGCAGACCGACATCTCAGACAAAGAGGCCGCCCGCCTCGAGGAGCGCCTGCGGCGCGCCGACTTCACCTTCGAGGACTTCCTCGACCAGCTGAAGCAGGTGCGCAAGATGGGTTCGCTGTCGAGCATCGTCGGGCTGCTGCCGGGCGTGCCCGGCATGAAGGAGCTGAAGAACGCCCAGATCGACGAGCGCCAGATGGACCGCATCGAGGCGATCGTCTTTTCGATGACGCCCGAGGAGCGCCGGCACCCCGACGTGATCGACGGCAGCCGGCGGCAGCGCATCGCTCGCGGCAGCGGCACCCAGGTCGCCGACGTCAACCGGCTGCTGAAGCAGTTTCGCGAGATGAAGAAGATGCTCAAGCAGATGGCGGGGCCCAAGGGCGGTCTTCTGGGCAAGCTGCCGGGGTTCGGGGGTCCGTGACCGGCGCCACGGTTGCCGCCGGCGCGGAGCGACCGGCGGGCGCCACGGTGCTCGCGAGGCCGTCCCGCGCGCTGTGGTATCATGAACGTCCGTTCGGGGCGCGAAAGAGCGCCGCATGTCCTGTCTTTGTGGGAAGAGGTGATGAGTTGGCCGTCCGTATGAGGCTGAGCAGGGTCGGGAGCGCCAAGAATCCTATCTATCGCATCGTGGTGGCCGACGCACGGGCGCCGCGCGACGGTCGCTCCATCGAGACCATCGGTCAGTACAATCCGCGTCAGACCCCCTCGCTGATCGAGATCGATGCCGACAAGGCCACCGCCTGGCTGCAGAAGGGCGCCCAGCCCTCGAACACCGTCAAGCGGCTGCTGGCCATCAAAGGCATCGACGCCTGAGGGTGGATGCCGTGGACGCGACAGAGGGCCTTGTTCTCAAGGGGTTGCTCGAGTATCTGGCCAAGTCGCTGGTCGACAGCCCCGACGAGGTCCACGTGCAGGCCACCGAGACCGAGACGACCGTCGTGCTCGAGCTGTCGGTCGCCAAGGACGACGTCGGCAAGGTGATCGGCAAGCAGGGCCGCATAGCCCGCGCTCTGCGCACCATCATCAAGGCGAGCGCCGTGCGCGACGGCAAGCGCGCGATCGTCGAGATCGTCGACTGACGGTCCGTCGTGACGGGCGGCCTGTGGGCCTGTGGCACAGTGGGCCGGGCCCATGGCCTGAAGGGTGAGTTCTATCTCGATCTGCTGCCCCACGGTCTTGCGTATCTGACTGGGGGGGAGCATTTTTTCATGGAAAGCGGTGGCGCCGACGAGCCCCAGGCGGTCGCGCTGTCGCGCGCCGGCGGGGCGGAGGGCCGGCCGCTCGTCAGGCTCGACGGGGTCGACTCGCGCGAGGCGGTCATCGCGCTGCACGGAGCCGTCATCCTGGCGTCGGGCGCCGGCCTCGACGAGGGCGTCGATCACTACCCGGTCTCCGAACTGCTCGGCGCACGCGTCGTGTCGGGCGGCGTTCAACTGGGCGTCGTCACCGAGGTGCTCATGAACCCCGTCCACGACATCATCCAGGTCGATGCGCCCGACGGTGCGCGTTCGCTCATCCCGTTCGTGGCGGAGCTCGTCGAGGTCGACCGCGAGGAGCGCGTGATCGTGGTGCGCGAGGGGCTTCTGTAGATGCGGCTCGACGTGTTCACCCTGTTTCCCGACGCCTTCGCCTGGTTTGCCCAGCAGGTCCACGTGGCCCGGGCCGCCGAGCTCGGGGTCGATCTGAGGCTGTGGGATTACCGCAGCTTCACCCCGCTGCGACACGGCCAGGTCGACGATGCGCCCTACGGCGGCGGCGCCGGCATGGTGCTGCGCATCGATGTGGTCTGCGCGGCCCTCGAGGCGGCGTTTCGCTGCGACCCCGCGCGAGTGGCCGACACGCGGCGCGTCGTCGAGCTGACGCCACGGGGGCGTCAGTTCGACGACGCGCTGGCCCGCGAGCTCGCCGCCGGCGACCTCTGCGTGCTCTGCGGGCGCTACGAGGGCATTGACGAACGCGTGTCGCAGCTGGTCACCGACCGCGTGTCCATTGGTCCCTACGTGCTGGCCGGGGGCGAGATCGCCGCCCAGGTCCTGCTCGATGCCGTCGTGCGCAAGATCGACGGCGCCGTGTCGAACCCCGACAGTGTCGCCGGCGACTCGTTCTCGCCCGGGCTTGGCGGCTCCCTCGAATACCCGCAGTACACTCGTCCCGCCGAGTTTCGCGGCTGGGCGGTGCCGGCCGTGCTGCTGTCCGGCGACCACGCCGCCGTCGAGCGCTGGCGGCGTGAAAGGCTGGACGGCCGGGAACGATCCGGGCAGGGCTGAAGGCCCCGCGACTTTGCGTGCGGCGGCTGCTTCTGATAGAGTTCCGCGCGCGTTTCTCCCGAAAGAGGCTCCCGTGACGATCATCGAGAACATCGAACGAAAGCAGCTGCGCGACGACATTCCGCAGTTCAAGGCCGGCGACACCGTGAAGGTGCACTTCAAGGTGATCGAAGGCAGCCGGCAGCGCACCCAGGTCTACCAGGGCACTGTCCTCAAGCGTCAGGGCAGCGGCGCGCGCGAGACCTTCACCGTGCGCAAGCAGTCCTTCGGCGTAGGGGTCGAGCGCACGTTCCCGCTCCATTCTCCCAAGATCGAGAAGATCGAGCTGACCATGGTGGGCGACGTGCGTCGGGCAAAGCTGTACTACCTACGTAAGAAGGTCGGCAAGCAGGCGCGGGTGCGCGAGAAGCAGCACTAGGGCCTGCGGGGCCGTGTCTGCCTCCGCAGCGCCCCCCACGAGGCGGGCGCGATCGTCGCCGGGCAGGGTGTTCGCCGAGTACGGCGTCATCCTGCTTGTCGCGATCGCCGTCGCCTTCTTGCTGCAGGCGTTCGTCGTCAAGCCGTATCGCATCCCGTCGCCGTCCATGGTGCCGACGCTCGATCCCGGCGACCGGGTGCTGGTGGCGCGCTTCATGTACCACTTCACGACACCGGCGCACGGCAACATCGTGGTCTTCAAGTACCCGCTCGACACGCGCGTGGTCTTCATCAAGCGCGTGATCGGGCTGCCCGGCGACACGCTGGCGCTCAGGAACGGGCGCGTCTACATAAACGGGGTGGTACAGAACGAGCCCTACGTCGCCAAGATGGACGGTCGCACCTCGCCCACCCAACCGGCGCCGCCCATCTCGGGCTCGACCATCAGCCAGCCGTGGTCGCTCAACCGGCCGTACACGGTGCCTGCGCACACCTACTTCATGATGGGCGACAATCGCCTCGACAGCGACGACAGCCGCGTGTGGGGGCCGGTCCCGGCCCGCGACCTCATCGGCAGGGCGTTCTTGGTCTACTGGCCGGTGACGCGCCTCGGCTTGCCCTGACGGGCGCCGGCGCTGAGAGTGCCCTCGTGAACCCGCGCTTTGCCTACGACCTGCAGCGCGGCTCCGGCGGCGCCGTGGCGGGCGCCGACGAGGCCGGGCGCGGCTGCTTGGCGGGGCCTCTCGTGGCGGCCGCCGTCGCCTTCGACTACTCCCGCTGGGCCGACGCCGACTTCGTCGCGCTCGAGGCCCTGAACGATTCCAAGAAGCTGACCCGCGTGCGTCGCGAGGAGCTCTTCGCCGGCGTCGTGGCGCGGGCGCGGCGGCTGGCCGTCGTGTCGTGCTCGCCGGCCTCGATCGACGGCCGCGGTCTGCACAAATGCAATCTGCAGGCTCTGGACCGCGCTCTGACGCTGCTCGGGCCCTTCGAGGGGCCGGTCTTCGTCGACGGCTTCGCGCTGCGCGGCAGCGTCGTGCCCCACGAAGCGCTGGTCGGCGGCGACGGCCGCTCCGCGGCCGTCGCCGCCGCCTCGATCGTGGCCAAGGTCACGCGCGATCGTCTCATGATCGCGCTGCACGAGCGCTACCCGCACTACGGGTTCGAGCGCCACGTCGGCTACTCGTGTCCCGAGCACCGGCAGGCCATTGCCGAGCACGGCGTGAGTGTGCTGCACCGGCTGTCCTTCGCCAGCGTCGCCTACCAGCAGCTCGACCTCGAGTTGTAGGGCCGCGCCGCGCCGGGCGCGACGGCGTCGTGCCGGGCAGCGGTCCGCCGTGGTAGACGACCGCCGATCGTCATCGTGTGCGGTCGGTTTCGTGCTTTCATCGCCGGCTCGCGTCGCGGTAGCGTCGTCAGGGTCTGGCGGTCGCGCCAGCGACCGGTTCCCCACGAAGGGAGGCACGCCGTGCCGACAGACCCGCACGAGTTTGGCCGGGCGGCCGAGCGTCTGGCGGTGGTGTACCTCCAGCAGCAGGCGTATCGCATCATCGCCGTCAACCAGCGTGTCGGGCGCGGCGAGATCGACATCATCGCGCGCCGCGCCGGAGTGCTGGCCTTCATCGAGGTCAAAGCGCGCCGTACAAGCACCTGCGGCGCGCCCGAAGACGCCGTCACGCCGCACAAGCGCCGTCAGATCGCCCGTCTGGCCACGCTCTGGCTGAGCAGCCGTCCGCGCTGCCTGGCGGGCGTCTCCGATGTGCGCTTCGACATTATCGCCATCGACGCTCTCGAGCGGCCGCCGCGCATCCGCCACCTGCGGGCGGCCTTCGATGCCGACGCCTGAGCCGGCATGCTGGCCCGGGTCCAAAGCGAAGCTCTGTCGGGGCTCGACAGCCACGCCGTCGCCGTCGAGGCCGACGTCGTGGCCGCCGCGCCGGCGTTCACCATCGTCGGGTTGCCCGACGCGGCCGTCCAGGAAAGCCGCGAGCGCGTGCGCACCGCCATCGTCAACTCGCGGTACGAGTTCCCCTCGCGGCGCATCACCGTCAATCTCGCGCCGGCCGACGTGCGCAAGGCCGGGCCTTCGTTCGACCTGCCGATCGCCCTCGCCCTGCTGTGCGCCACGGGGCAGAGCCGCTGCTTGCTGGCCGACGTGGCGGCCATCGGCGAGCTTGGCCTGGACGGCGCGATCCGCCCGGTCGCGGGCGTGCTCGCTGTGGCGCAGAGCGCCCAGCGCCGCGGACTGAGGGCCCTGCTGGTGCCGAGCGCCAACGCCCGCGAAGCGGCGCTCGTCAGCGGCCTGAGGGTGCTGCCGGCCGCTACGTTGCGCGAGGCCGCCGCACTTCTGGCCGGCGGCGGCGCGCCGGCCGTCGAGCGCCCCGACCCCGAGACGCTCCTGCGCGACGAGGCCGCGGGCAACGCCGATCTGCTCGACGTCCTGGGGCAGGGCCGCGTCAAGCGGGTGCTCGAAGTCGCCGTCGCCGGAGCGCACAACCTGCTCATGGTGGGCCCGCCGGGGTCGGGCAAGACCATGCTGGCGCGCCGGGTGCCGTCGATCATGCCGCCCCTGTCGGTGGCCGAGGCGATCGACGTCACCCGCGTGTACAGCGTCGCCGGTCTGCTGCCGGCCGGTGTTCCGCTGGTGGTGCGGCGCCCGTTCCGGGCGCCGCACCACACCATCTCGGCGATCGGTCTGGTGGGCGGCGGTGCGACCCCGCGCCCGGGCGAGGTCAGCCTGGCTCACCTCGGCGTGCTGTTCCTCGACGAGTTCCCCGAGTTTCGCACCTCCGCGCTCGAAGGGCTGCGCCAGCCGCTCGAAGACGGTCAGGTCACGATCTCGCGGGCGCTTACCTCGCTGACGTTCCCGGCGCGCATCATGCTCGTGGCGGCGATGAACCCGTGTCC
>PLTW01000198.1 GCA_003164655.1 Actinomycetota bacterium | reverse complement strand
CCGCGCCCGCGTCCGGCCCCGCGCCTGTCTCCCCGGCGCTGGCCGCCGACGACTTCACGCCGGCTTCCGAGGTGTGGCGGGCGCTCGTGCTGGGCGTGCGCGACTACGTCGCCAAGAGCGGCTTCAAACGCGCCCTGCTGGGCTTGTCGGGCGGCATCGACTCGGCGCTCGTGGCCGCCGTCGCCGCCGAGGCGCTGGGGCCGGCGAACGTGCTCGGCGTGCTCATGCCCTCGCCGTACTCGAGTCCGGGGAGCCTGACCGACGCGCAGGCCCTGGCCGACGGCCTCTCTCTGCGCACGCAGATCCTGCCGATCGCCGACGTCATGGGCGCCTTCGAGGCCACCCTGAGTCCCGTCTTTGCCGGCCTGGCCCCGGGCGTCACCGAAGAGAACATCCAGGCGCGCATCCGCGGCAACCTTCTCATGGCGCTCTCCAACAAGTTCGATTCGCTGCTGCTCACCACCGGCAACAAGTCGGAGCTGGCCGTGGGGTACTGCACGATCTACGGCGACATGTCCGGCGGTCTTGCCGTGATCTCCGACGTGCCCAAGACGATGGTCTACGAGGTGGCCCGCTGGCTCAACCAGGAGCGCAGCCGCGAGGTCGTCCCCAGGGCCATCCTCGAGAAGGCGCCCTCAGCCGAGCTGCGGCCCGATCAGACAGACCAGGACAGCCTGCCGCCTTACGAGGAGCTCGACGGCATCCTCGAGCCGCTCATCGAAGAGCATCTGGGAGTCGCGGAGATCGTCGCCCGCGGCTACGACCAGCCCACCGTCGAGCGGGTGGTGCGACTGGTCGGCGCCAACGAGTTCAAGCGCAAGCAGGCGGCGCCCGGCATCAAGGTCACAGACCGGGCCTTCGGCATGGGCTGGCGGATGCCTATCGCCACGGTGCCGCGCGCCCGCCGCCGGCCCGACTGAGTTCGCGCCGGCCCGACTGCGGTCACCCGGGCGCCGACCGTGATCGCCCCGGGCCAGCGGCAAGGCCGGACCTGCGCCGCCGTCGGGCACGCTCGATTCTCACCCTCTACTTGATGGTCAGCTTGTTGCTGCCGATCATGGCCTGCGTGTTGCCGGCCTTGACGGCGTCGCGCAACCCTTAGGGCAATTGGACCCGAGCGTTGCGACGGGCGCTGACGGCGACCAGGGCCAAGGTGTGCGGGCGGGTCGTGTCGGCAACGCCGCCCGTGCTCGTCGCCGGGATGCCGCCGCCGCTCTACGACCACGTGGCAATCTCACCGACGGCTCACGGTGTGCCAACCGCGGCCGGTCATATTCCTCTTGCAGAGCTCGTGGGGACGACCACGCCGGTCGGCCCGGAGAGGAGGGGCTGATATGCACGATCGACCTGCCGACAAGCTGATGGCCGAGGCCAGGATCATCGTCGACACCGCGCGCCGGCACGCGGTGACGCTGCGCCTGATCGGCGGACTCGCCGTGCGGCGCTACTGTCGCGACCTGGAGTTCGTGGACCGTGAGTTCTCCGACATCGACCTGATCGGGCTCTCGCGCCAGGCCGGCCGCCTGCCGCGGGTGTTCGCCGAGCTGGGCTACGAAGAGAACCGCTATGTGTCGCAGGCTACCGCCGGCGCGCAGTTACAGTACGTCAAGCCCGGGGTGCTGCTCGAGTCGCACGCCCATTTTGCCAAGCGGCCGCGCCCATTGGGGCCGCCCGTCGTGACGACGCCGCTCGTCGACCACGTCGACGTGTTCCTCGATGTGATGCGCATGGACCACGACGTCGACGTGCGCGACCGCCTCGAGATCGACGACCTGGCGATCTCGCCGGTCGACGTTCTCATCACCAAGCTGCAGATCGGCAAGCCGGCCGAAAAGGACGTGCACGACGTCGTCGCCTTTCTCAAGGATGTGCCGTTCGGTGAGGCCGGCGACGGCGGCGCGATCGACCTCGCGCATCTTGCCCGGGTCTGCGCCCGCGACTGGGGCATCTACCACGACCTGCGGACCAGCGTCGAGATCGTGCGTGGCCGGATCGCCGGCTACGGTCTCCCCGTCGGGGAGCAGGCGCTGGTCGTCGAGCGTCTCGGCGCCATCGAGGCGGCCATCGAGAGCCGCGGCAAGCCGATCCGCTGGCGCTTACGGGCCCGAGCCGGCACGCGCCTGCCCTGGCGCCGCGAGGTCGAAGACCGCGACGGCACGCCGGTCCTGGGGCCCGACTCGGGAGACTCGGAGGCGGCGGCCTGAGCCGACCGCTGCGGTCGGCCTGAGCCGGGCGGGCCGCCCGCTGCGGTCGGCCCCGGTCGGGGCGCGGAGCGAGCGGGCCGAGGGCCTCACCGGGCTCAGGTCGCGCGGGCTTCGTCGCGCGGCGCCACGGGCGCCTCGCCGTGCACGTAGCTCTCCACGCGGTTCTGGCCGCGCCTCTTGGCCGCGTACAGCGCCTTGTCGGCCGCCGCGACGAGCTGGTTCGGCGTGAGCGCTCCATCGATCACGCACGAAACGCCGATGCTGACCGTGACTCCCCGTGGCAATGGCGGTGTGACCGCGTGCCGACTGTCGTCCTGGACGGCGGCGCGGAGCCTCTCGGCGGTCGCCATCGCCCCTTCGGCGCGCGGGTTCTCAAGGCCCGGGACCTGGGCCGGCGAAGCGGCGGGTCGGCCTCCCGCCGGCCCCGCGGGTGCCGCGGCGGAGTCGTCGGGTTCGAGTGTGAGGGCGGTGCTGGGCAGGAGGGCGGCGAACTCGTCGCCGCCGTACCGGCAGACGACATCGATCTCGGTGCGCAGCGTGCCGCGCAGTACGTGGGCGATCGCCGCCAGCGCTTCGTCTCCGGCCTGGTGGCCGAACATGTCGTTGAACTGCTTGAAGTCGTCGACGTCGATCATAAGCAGCGAGAACGGGGTGCCGTACCGGCGAAAGCGCGCCGTCTCTTCGTGCAGCCGGTGGCGCAGATGACGGTAGTTGAAGAGACCCGTCAGGCCGTCGGTCAGCGCCTGAAGCTGCACGGCTCGATAGGCGCGTCCGGCGTGCAGCGCCGCCGCGGCGTGCTCTCCGAGGCCGCGAGCCAGCTCCAGCTCATAGGAGCTGAACTCGCGGGTGTGCGACGTCTCGACCAGGAGCAGCACGCCGAGCTTCTGGTCGCCGAAGACCAGTGGCACGTGCAGGTGGGTGAGCTCGCCGGCAGCCTGCATGGCGCTGCGGATGGCCGGCGGCACGGAGCTGTCGGCAGCGCGCTCCACAACCATCTCGCCACGCTCGAGTGCGAGGCGATCGCCGGAGCGCTCGTCCAGGGAGATGGGGACGTTCTCGGGGTCGAGGCGCACGGTGCCGAACGACGTGCGCGGGACGAGCGCGTTGTCTGCCTGCAGGAACTCGTAGATGGCGCAACCGGGCATGTCGAGCGCCTCGGCGGCCGAGCGCGCCATCACCGTCAGGGCTTCGTCGAGTCCGACCGTCGAGGTCAGGGCTCGGCTGGCCTCGAGGAGCGACCGCAGAGAGCGGTTCTGCTGATCGAGCTGGTCGAACAGGTCGGCGTTGTGGATGGCGATCGCCGCCAGGACCGCGACCTGCATGAAGAGCTGCTTCTCGTCGGCGGTGAATCGCCGGCAGGACCTCGTCTCGACGAGGCCGAGCACACCTATGATCCGGCCGTCGAAGACGAGCGGTGCGTCGAGTGTGGACTTCTCGCTCCAGCGGTCCATCTCGCGTGCTTCGGCCTCGGGCAGATCGGGATCGTCACGGTGGACTTCGATGACCTCGCCATCTCGTACCGTGGGCAGGAAGCTGGGACGCAGGCCGGGGCGGAACGGCTCACCTTTCGCCGCCTGACTTACCTGGTGGTGAGCTTCGCAGATCCAGGGCTCGTCGCCGCGGTCGAGCTCGAGGTCCCAGAAAGTGAGATAGGTGAGGAGATCGTTCTCGGCATCGTACCGGTGGATATCGCAGGAGTAGACGCCGAAGGCTTCGCCGACCTGACGCGCGATCGTGGCCATGACGTGTCCAACCTCGAGCGTCGATGCGATCGTAGCGCCGATCTCGGCGATGATGGCCTGGCCGTCCTTCATGACTCCAGCACCTCGCGCACCCCCGGCTGCCGCGGACCGGCGCGCCGTCGCCAAATCGAGCCCGGCCGAGGCCCGATGTCGTGGGGCGAAACGGCGGACTCGACATGCGGGTGCCGGCCAACCTTCGCTCGCCGCGCAGACGAAGTCAAGTCCGCCGCCGGGGAACCTGCCCTGGCCTGGGGCGCCGCCGCCACGGCGCCGGCGGCCTGCCGGAAACGACGGCCGAGCGGCGCTCCGGCTGCCTGTCGCACAGCGCGGCATCGGCCGGCGTGGACGGCGCTCTGATAAGCTCGCCGCATGTCCTGCGGCAGAGTCGAGTGACCGTGTTCGGGGCCGTTCCAAGACGACGCGGCCGGCGCCCCGGCCCGACGCCCTGGGCGCCGCTGCGGCGCCCGCTTGCCGAGTGCCGCCTCGCGCTCGTGGCGAGCTCGGTCTGCCTGGCGCACGACGGCTGGCGCTCCGACCCCGCCGTCCAGGTCGGCGACCCATCGCTTCGCACGGTCGCCGGCGACCTGGCCGGCGCGGCGCCGACGGCGCGCTCGCCCGGCCTCTCCGACCCAAGCGCCGCCAATCTCGATCGCAACCTCGCCTTTGCCCTGGAACGCTTGCGCGAGGCGGTCGCCGACGGCCGCCTCGGCGAGCTCAACCGGCGCCATCTGGCCCTGGGCGGCGTCATGGCGGCCGGCAGCCGGGCGATCCGCAAGCGGGCGCCGCAGGCTGCCCGGTGGCTGACCGACGACCGCGTCGACGTCGCTCTTCTGGTGCCCACCTGACCGCTGTGCAGCCAGTCCGTGGGACTGGTCGCTCTCGAGCTCGAGCGCTGCGGGATCTCGACGGTGGCGCTGCAGCTTCTGCACAAGGCGGCCGCCGACGTGCGCCCGCCGCGCGCCTTGTGGGTGCCCTTCCGGCGCGGCTATGCGCTGGGCCCGCCCGACGAGCCGGCCGGTCAGCGGGCGGTGATCGAGACGGCCTTCGCGATGCTCGAAGACTCGAGTCTCACGGCTCCTGCTCTGCGCGACTTTGCCGGTCACCCCTGAAGGCCGGCAGAGGGTGCGGCCGGCGCGGTCGCCCCCCGAGAGGCGGCGACACCGCGGCCGCACGAGCGGTCCGGCGCCGTTTCCGGTGCCTCGGCGGGGGGCATGTTGTGCCCCACCGGGGGTACGACAAGGAGGAGCCATGGAGCCTCAGGTGAGACGCGTCGCACGGGTGATCGAACCGCAGCCCGTCGTGGAAGGCGCCGGCGTGCGCCTCAGACGCAGCATCGGCGGGTGGGCGCTCGACTATCTCGATCCTTTCCTGCTGCTCGACCACTTCGAGTCCGACGACCCCGACGACTATCTCGCGGGCTTTCCCCTGCATCCGCACCGCGGCATCGAGACGGTGACCTACATGCTCGCCGGCGAGGTCGACCACAAGGACACGATCGGCAACGCGGGCACGATCGGACCGGGCGATGTGCAGTGGATGACCGCCGGCGGCGGCATCATGCACGAGGAGATGCCACGGCCGCGCGACGGCCGCATGGGCGGCTTTCAGCTCTGGGTCAACATGCCGGCGAAGATGAAGATGTCGCGGCCGCGCTACCAGGAGATCGCCGCCGCCGACATTCCGGTAGTGGAGCGGCCCGACGGCACGCGCGTGCGCCTGGTGGCGGGCCGTGTCGACGGGACGAGCGGGCCGGTCACCGAGATCTACGCCGACCCTGAGTACCTCGATGTCGCGCTGGCCGCCGGCGCGGGCTTCGCCCAGCCGATCGCGCGCGGCCATGCGGCTTTCGCCTACGTCTTTCGCGGCGAAGGCGAGTTCGGCGTCGCCTGCGATCTGGGCTATCGCGGCGAGCTCGACGGCTCGCTCGTGCGGGCGCCCGGCCTGGTCGTGTTCGGCGACGGCGACGAGGTGCGCGTGCGAGCCTACGAGAGCCCGGTGCGCTTTCTGCTCGTGTCGGGCGCGCCCCTCGGCGAGCCCATGGCGCGCTACGGGCCGTTCGTCATGAACACCCGCGCCGAGATCCAGCAGGCGCTTCTGGATCTGCAGGCCGGCGCGTTCGTCTGGGCCGAAGGGCGCGACGGCTGATCGTCGCGGTCGCCTTTCGAGCGAGCTCTCGCCGCGGCCGGCGCCGAAGCCGGCCGCGCTGCGGGCGCACGATCGCAAAGTGGCGCCCTCGCCGTTTCGCGGGTACTATAGGTAAGGCGGTCGCTCTCGCCGGGCATGGGCGTGGGCTGGCCGCGCCAGCGACAGGAGTATGCCCGGCCGGCAGATGGCGCCGGATTCCCATCACGATATCGACAACGCCGTGACTTGCGGTGCGCGACGAACCGCGTCCGACCCGCAGGACCACTGCGTTTCGCGCGAGGAGCTGGACGATGACAGTGATTGATGCGCCCGTGAGTACCGGGGCGGTAGAACCCGCGGAGCCCGCGATCGACGAGGTGCGCGAGCTTGTCGTCGAGGGCCGCGAACAGGGCTACCTCACCAGCGATCGCATCGCCGTCGCGCTGCAGGACGTCGAGCTCACGTCCGAGCAGCTCGAGAACATCTTCATGCTCCTCACCGACCAGGGCATCGAGCTCCTCGAAAGCGACGAGACCGAGGTGGCCGAGTCCGCCGGCGCCGGCGGCGACGCAGAGGCTCCCGCGCTCGACCTGTCGATCAAGACGGCGAGCACCGACCCGGTCCGCATGTACCTCACCGAGATCGGCAAGGTGTCGCTGCTGACCGCCGCCGAAGAGGTGTCGCTGGCCAAGCGCATCGAGCGCGGCGACATGGACGCCAAACGCAAGCTCACCGAGGCCAACCTGCGGCTCGTCGTCTCCATCGCCAAGCGCCACGTCGGTCGCGGACTGCCCTTCCTCGACCTCATCCAGGAGGGCAACCTCGGCCTTATCCGCGGGGTCGAGAAGTTCGACTACCGGCGGGGCTTCAAGTTTTCGACCTACGCTACCTGGTGGATCCGTCAGGCGATCACCCGGGCGATCGCCGACCAGGCTCGCACCATCCGCGTCCCTGTGCACATGGTCGAGCAGATCAACAAGCTCATCCGTGTACAGCGTCAGGTCCTTCAGGATGTCGGGCGCGAGCCCACCGCCGAAGAGATCGCCACCGAGATGGGCACCACGCCGCAGAAGGTGCGCGACATCATCAAGATCAGCCAGGAGCCGGTGAGCCTCGAGTCGCCGATCGGCGACGAAGGAGACTCGCAGTTCGGCGACTTCATCGAGGACCACGACGCCGTGGAGCCCGTCCAGGCGGTCAGCGAGACCCTGCAGTGCGAGGAGCTCGATGCCCTGCTGACCATGATGACGAGCCGCGAACGCAAGGTCATCGAGCTGCGCTTCGGTCTCAAGGGCGAGCAGCCGCGCACTCTCGAGGAGGTCGGTCAGACCTTCGGCGTCACGCGCGAGCGCATCCGCCAGATCGAGGCCAAGACCATCTCCAAGCTGAGAAGCTGCCACGGCTCGCAGCACCTGAAGGACTTTCTCGACTAGCAGGCCGTACCGACCGCGCCGGCCGGGTCGCCGCTGGCGGCGACGGAAAGTTGGTGGCGATGGTCCGTCGGCCCGCCCGGGCGCTGGCGCTTCGCGGGCGCGCTCCCCTTCGCGTGTCGAAGCGGGTAAGATGATATTCGTTTGCGTGTCCGTGAGGAGGCAGTCGTGGTCAAGAAGGTTCTCTTTCTGTCCAGCGCCAACAGCGCCCGCAGCCAGATGGCCGAGGCCTTTCTGCGCGCCCTGGCGGGAGACGCCTTCGAGGCATTCAGCGCCGGGACCGTGCCGCGCGATCTGCACCCTCTGGCGATCGCCGCGATGGCGGAGCGCGGCATCGACATGGGCGACCAGCGGCCAAAAGGACTGCACGAGTTCATGGGCAAGGAGCGCTTCGAGTATCTCATCACCGTCTGCGATCGGGCCGAGAAGGAATGCCCCATGTTCCCCGGCGTGGGCGCGCGCGAGTACTGGCCCATCGACGACCCGGCAAGGGCCGGGGGCAGCGCCGAAGAGCGACTCGTCACGTTTCGCGAGGTGCGCGACTACATCGAAGCGCGCGTGCGCCGCTGGCTTGTCGAGCGTCGCTACAAGCCCGTGCTCGAACTGAGCGGCCAGGGCACGACCGGCGACAGGTAGGCAGCTCGCGGGGGCGCTTGCACGCTTGCGCCCAGACGCCCCACTGATCCGACCCCCCGACCGCAGCGACGATCACTCCTGGCCGTCGAGCTCGCTATGCCAGGCGCGGTGCGTGCCGGCGCGCGCCCGCAGGCGCCAGCGCAGGCTCTTCGGCGCGGCGTCGATGGCGGCGATCAGTCGCAGGACCCCGTGATGCACGCGCGCCACCTGGGCCGCGCTCAGGGCGAACGTGGCGGCGCGTTCGTCGACGCGCTGCAGGTTCGTGGCGACATCGTAGAAGAGGCCCCAGTCGCCGGCGCAGAGCCTGCCGACGTAGCGACTGTCGATCGCCCCGGGCCCATCGTCTTGGCCCACCTCGGTGTCGGCCAGCAACGTGACGATGTCGCGCAGGTCCTTCTCGTTCAGCCTGAAAATCTGGAGCTTGGTGAGCAACAGATCGGAGAGCGAGAGGGTGTAGGGCTCGATCTGCAGGCGCCGGGCGAGAGCGATGTCGTGATCCATGCGAAAAGTGTTGAGAAAGATGTCGATGTGATCGTCGTCGTGGGCGCGGCCTGTTGCGGGCTCACCGCCGTGCCGGCAGGGACGCACGAACTGCAGGGCGGCGTTGGCCGTGGCCGTGCTCACCTCGTAGTTCTCGCGGTAGCCGAAGCGCGCCATCAGCGGCGCCAGACGACGCGCCTCTCGGGCGGGGGCGACCATGTCCAGGTCGGAGTAGTCGCGGGCGCAGAGGGCGGCCGTGCGGCAGTGCTCGCGAACCCCCAGACCGCCGAGCAGCCGCAAGGTGAGGCCCTCGGAGCGCGCCGCATCGATGAGCCGGCGGGCCTCGTCGGCCATCTCGTGACGCACGCGCCGGGTCGCCACGGTCGTGGATTTCGGCTCGGTCGCCATGCCCCCTTGTCACCAGCGGGAGCCCGCGACAAACTACGGTTGCCCGGGAGAGATCTGCGGGTGAGCACGTAGATTCAGGCGGCGCGGAGGGGGTGGCCATGTCGGCGGAGCCGCAGTGGAGGATCCGCACCGACCCGGAATCGCGGCGGCCGGTGTTTGCCGCGGCGCTGTTCATCATCGCGGGCCAGACCTGGATCGCCCACAGCCTTTCCTTGCGGCCGGTCTGGGTACTCCCCCTGATCGCCACGGTGCTGCTGGTCGCTTCGATCGCGGTTTACGAGGGCGTCGACACGCCGGGCGCCGTGGCCCGGGTCCTGGCGCGCGCCCTCATCGTCGTGCTGGTGATCGCCAATGCGGCGAGCCTGGCGCTGCTCGTGCACGGGGTCTTCGTGGGCTCGGCTCTCGGGCCGGCCGGACTGTTGCTGGCCGGCCTCGCCCTGTGGCTCGTCAACCTCGCCGTCTTTGCGCTGATGTACTGGGAGTTCGACGGAGGGGGTCCCGAGTCCCGCGCCGACGGCTACCCGGGGCGCTCCCCCGATCTCGTCTTTCCGCAGCAGCAGGCCGACCAGCAGGGACTCGCCCCGCCGACCTGGAAGCCGAGCTTCTACGACTATGTCTACGTCTCGCTCACCAGCGCGATCGCCTTCTCGCCGACGGACGCCATGCCCTACTCGAAATGGGCGAAGCTGGCCATGGGTGCCGAGAGCGTGCTGTCGTTTGCGACCCTGGCCGTGGTCGTGGCGCGCGCGGTCAACATAGCGCACGGCTGAGCGCCGCGGGCGGCGGCGATCGCCCCGCCGCGCCGCGGGCGGCGCTGCTGAACGATTGTCTTGTGCGCCCCAGAAAGCGTACTCTAGGAGCTTGCTGCCGGCGGCATGTATCATGGCGTCGTGAGCAGCATGTCGGTGAGGAGCGCCCGCGGTGGCCGTCAGAGGCGTCGCGGATACGCTCATGAGACGAGGAGAACAGGTTGGCTCAAGGCAAAGTAAAGTGGTTCAACGGCCAGAAGGGCTACGGCTTCATCGAGCAGGCGGAGGGCAAGGACGTCTTTGTGCACGTCAACTCGCTCGCCCCCGGCGTCGACAACCTGGTCGAGAACCAGGCGGTCGAGTTCGAGGTCACCGAAGGCCAGAAGGGTCCGCAGGCCGTCAACGTAAGGCCTGTCTAAGGGCAAGCAGATGCGGGCTGCGCCCGCCGCGCCGACACGTGTCGGCGCCGGCGGGCGCAGCCGACGGCTTGTGATCGTCACCCGGCCGCNNGCGGCCGGGTGACGATCACAAGCGGCCTCCAGACTCTGCTCGTCCGCAGCCTTGCCCGACTGCGGTCCGGCGCGGCTGTGCCCGGCTCATCTGTCGGGTCCGCGACTATCGTCCGTGAAGGCCGTGCATTGGCGCGGCCTCACGTAAAAACCAACTCCGGCCGAAGGGAACGACCGTGCCGAGCTCCAAAAGCAAACCGCGTCCCGACAGAAAGAGAGGGCGTCCGCTCGACCCCTCGCGGCGCCGCTACTGCCACTTCTGCAAGGACAAGATCGTCGGTGTCGATTACAAGGACCTGGACGCTCTGCGACGCTGCGTCAGCGAGCGCGGCAAGATCAAGTCGCGGCGAGTCACCGGTACGTGTCGCCGTCACCAGCGTCAGGTGGCCGTGGCCGTCAAGCGCGCCCGCGAGATGGCGCTGCTGCCCTACGCGACCGTCGGACGAGACCTGCGTGAGGGCGGTGGCCGCGGCCGGCGGCGGTAAGAGACCCGGGACTCACCGCCGTCCCGTGATTGGCGGCCGGTGAACGAGCTCTCCATCGGCGAGCGAGCCTTGGCCATCGCCGACATCACCGACGTTGCCCGCCGTGGGCGGCCGGTCGTGATCGGTCCGGCGACGCCTGACGGCGGCGCGCGCGGTCGTCAAGCGCATCATCGCGACGCAGCGCTTGCCGTGCGTCCTGTCGCGCGGCTCGCTGGGGCCGCGGGCGATCTGGCGTCGTCGGCGCACCTTGCCCCATCTCGGCCGGTGACTTCCACGGCGGACCGCTCGCCCTGGCGCTCGACCTCGCCGCTGCCCGCGCTGGACGCGTAGTCCGGGCCTCGCATTCCCGTCTTGCGGCCGCTGGCACGGGCCGCGCCCAACGGCGACCCTTATCGCCGTATGGGCATAGAGAGCCGTGGACAAGGCGGCGAGCGGCACGCTCGGCGCCGGCCGAATGACTGCGAGAACGAGAGGAACGGCCCATGACAGCGCTGTTTTCCATACTGGGGCTCATCATCTGGGTGGCGTGCATCGTCGCCACATACTCGATCGCCAAGAGCAAGGGCCGCGGCGTCGTTCTGTGGACCATCCTCGCGGTCTTCTTCTCGTGGATCGCCCTGCTTATCGTCGCGCTGCTCCCGCGGCGGGGGGGATACGGCGCCTGAGCCGCGGCGCCTGAGCCATCCGCTCGACAGACGCTTCTGGTCGGCTACGCCTGGCGCGAGCGGCTGCTAAGGGATGAACGTCTGATTGCCGAATAAAGACATGTAGGCTATCCTATGCGGAGAGCGAAGGGAGCCATACATGTCGTTGCAAAGCGAGAGTCGCGAAGAGTACCTCGAGGCGATCTTCAAGCTGAACCAGCAGTCCGAGGGTGCGACCGTGGGCCGCGTGGCCGAGGATCTCGGTCTGGCGGCCCCCTCAGTCTCGCAGATGGTCGCGCGGCTGGCCCGCGAGGGGCTCGTCGAGCGCGACCCGGCCAGCCGCATCCTGCTCACGCCGGGCGGTCGCCGCAAGGCCCTGCGTCTCGTGCGCCGTCATCGCCTGAGCGAGCGCTTCCTCACCGACTACCTCGACCTTCCCTGGGACCAGGTGCACGACGAGGCCTGCAAGTTCGAACACGTGCTGAGTGACGAGGTCGAGGAGCGCCTGGCGGCGCATCTCGGCAACCCCCAGACCTGCCCTCACGGTCGCGCCATCCCGAGCGCCGACGGCGAGCTGCCCGACGAGGCGGCGCGCCCCCTGGCCGAGCTCAGCGCCGGGCAGAAGAGCACGATCTCCTTTGTCTCCGACGAGCAGCCCGACCTGCTGCGCTACCTCTCGTCGCTCGGCCTGCTGCCGCAGACGGCGGTCTCGGTCGAAGACGTCGCCCCCTTCGGCGGACCGCTGCTCGTGCGCGTGGGCCGCGCCCGCTACGCGCTCGGCCGCGAGGTCGCGGGCAAGATCTTCGTCCGGGTCTGAGCGCTCGGTGGCGACGGCCCGCAGCGCTTCATTGTCCACGAAGCGTCGTTCCGACAGCGCGCTCGTCGTCTGCCTTGCCGGCAATCCCAACGTCGGCAAGTCGACGCTCTTCAACCGCCTGACCGGCGCCGCCGTCGAGACCGCCAACTACCCCGGCATGACGGTGGGCCTGAACATCGCGGCGGCGCGCTGGGGCGGGCGCGAAGTGCAGCTCGTCGACCTGCCCGGCACCTACGCTCTCGACCCCGTCTCCGAAGACCAGTGGGTGGCCCGTCACGGACTGCTGGACTGGCAGCCCGACGTCGTCATCGCGGTCGTCGACGCCACCAACCTGGCGCGCAACCTCTACCTCGTCCTGCAGCTCGTCGACCTCGGCCCGCGCGTCGTGATCGCCCTGAATCTTATCGACGAGGCCCGGCGCCAGTCGCTGCGCATCGATCCGCGAGCGCTTTCGCAGGCCCTCGGTCTGCCGGTCGTGCCCACCGTCGCGCGCCGCGGTGAGGGGCTCGACGAGCTCACGGCCGCCGCCGCCGCGGTGGCGGCCGGCAGCAACGGCCTGGGCCACGGACGCGCGGTGCGTTACTCGGCCCGCATAGAGGCCCAGGTCGCCGGTCTCGAGGAGCAGTTTGCCGACGGGCCCGCCGCGCTGCCCGAGGGCTTGCCGCCGCGCGCCGCCGCTCTGGCGCTGCTCGAAGGCGACGAAGAGCTCGTGGCGGCCTTCGGCGAGGCCGGCCAAACCGCAGCGGCGGCCGGCCGGACGTCGCTGGCCGTGCCCATCGCCGCCGCCCGCCACGCCGCCGCGGCGGCCATCGCCGAAGCCTGCACCGAGGGTCGCGCGAGCGCGCCGGCCGCCGACCGCTGGTGGGCGGCGACGACGTCGCCGATCACCGGCGTACCGATCCTGCTGGCCGTGCTCGCCTCAGTCTTCGCCTTTCTGTTCTTCGTGGGTGGTCGGCTGTCCGAACTGCTGACTTCGCTGTGGATGGCCACGGCATCGCCGCTGCTGGGCTCGGCGGTGCACGGCCTGTTCGGCTACGGCGCCGTGGCCGGCACGCTGCTCTGGGGCCTCGACGGCGGCATCCTGGCGGCGCTGGCCGTCGGCATCCCCTACATCCTCACGTTCTACTTCGCCCTCGCCCTGCTCGAGGACTCGGGCTACATGAACGCGGCCGCCTTTCTGGCCGATCGCGTCATGCACCTCTTCGGCCTGCACGGCCGCGCCGTGATCCCCCTGATGGCCGCCGCCGGCTGCAACGTGCCGGCAATCATGGGCACGCGCGTGCTCTCGACGAGGCGTGAGCGCACGATCGCCTGTGCGCTCGTCGTCCTCGTGCCCTGCAGCGCCCGGACGGCCGTGATCCTGGGTTCGGTGTCGCTGTTCGTCGGCTGGCAGTGGGCGCTGCTGGTCTTTGGTGTGGTGGGGCTCGTGGGCCTGGTCGCGGGGCTGGCGCTCAACCGCATCCTGCCCGGTGAACCCGAGGGCCTGGTCATGGAGATGTTCCCCTTCCGCCGGCCCTCGCTACGTCTCGTGGTGCGCAAGACATGGAAGCGCTTTGGGACCTTTCTCTGGGCGGCGGCGCCGATCATGCTGCTCGGCAGCTTCGCCTTGGGCGCCCTCTACGAGACGGGCCTGATCTGGCATCTGAGCCGCCCGCTCGAGCCGGTCGTGGTCGGCTGGCTCGGTCTGCCGGCGGTGGCGGGGCTGACGCTGCTGCTCTCGGTGCTGCGCAAGGAGCTCGCGCTGCAGATGCTCGTCGTGTTTGCCGTGGCCCGCTACGGCGTCGCGGCCCACGACCTGCGGACCTTCATGACGCCCCACCAGATCGTCGTTTACGCCCTGGTGGCGACCATCTTCATTCCCTGCATCGCGACGATCGCCATGCTGGTCCGTGAGCTGGGCTGGCGGCGGTCCGCGGCGATCAGCGCCGGCACCGTGGGCGCCGCGCTGCTGGTCGGCGGCGCCGTGGCCCACCTGCTGCCGCTCATCTGAGCTGCTCCGCCGGGGTTGCGGCGGCCGCCGTGACCCGCGGCCGCGGCGGGCCGCGGCGGTGCCGGTCTCGACCGGAACGGGTACCGTACCTGCCAGCGCTCCCGCGGTCGTCTGCCAGGAAGCATGAAGAAAGTCACGATCCAGCTCGTCGTCGCTACGATCATCACCGTCGCCTTCGTCCTGACGGCCGTGAGCGGCCTCGTCCTGTATGTGCCGGGACGGCTCATCCCCGTCTTCGGGCTCTCTCTGCTCACGTGGCGCGTCATCCACGAGTGGGCCGCGCTGGCGCTGACTGTGGCCGTGGTGGCGCACATCGTTTTGAACCGGCGCCGCGTCGGTGAGATGGTCGCAGGTCTGTGGCGGCCCGCCGGGTCGCCACGGACCGCTGCGGCGCCTGCGCCTGCCCATGGGTCAGACACGCGGGCGCCGGCGCCCAGCCGGACTGGCGACGCCGCCAGCGACGACGCAGAACCGGTCGCCGCGACCGCCGCCGCAAGCGACGGC
>PLTW01000200.1 GCA_003164655.1 Actinomycetota bacterium | reverse complement strand
AGGAGAGCGCGCTGATCGTCGTGGCCTGACCGGCGACCGTGATTTACAGCCTGGCAATCGTGCTTGTCTGCGAAGTCCCTTTGCCCTGCAGCGACTTGATCGCGCCCCGCAACGACTGGATCGACTTCGCCTGGCTCTTCTCCGTCTTCTGCAAAACGGCGAGGCTCTTGGCCAGGCTCTTGAGGGTGGGAGCCGCGGCCGAGGCCGCTGCCGGGCCGAGCAGCAGTACAGCCAGGATGACGAGTACCGGAACGACGAGCTTGCGCATGGTACCCCTCCGATCCAGACACAGTCGGCGGGCCTCAGCGACGGGCGGACCGGCGTTTGCCCCTCGTCGGCATGGCTGCCGTCGAGTGCCGTCGAGTGCCGCTCAGCGCCCGGTCCCCGGCGGGCGAATCCCGCGGTGGACAAAGCCGCCCAGGGTGCCACAATAAGTAGCATCCACGTACTAACATGACGTGAGTGCGCTCCGGGGCCGCACGGTGCGAAGCCCCACGCAGGAGTGAACTGGGGGTGGCATGATGATCCGATCGACCAGTCGCGTTGCTTTCGTCGTGCTTGTCGCCTGTGCTGCGGCGGCGTTTGCCGCCACTGTTCTGGCGCAACCCTCGCCCGCCGCGGTGTCGGGCCCACCGGCCGTGAGCGGCCTTGTCTCGCCGACTCACCCGCTGGCGAGCGCCTGGTATGCCGACAGCAATCCTTCGTTCTCCTGGCGCGCAGTGAGCGCCACACCGACGAGCGCGGGCTACTCGTACGTTCTCGACCAGGACCCGACCACTGTGCCCGACACAGTCGTCGATCTGGCCGCGTTCGGCTTCGCCCCCAAAAGGGACACGGCGATCACCCCCTTTCCCGTGGCGCTGGCCGCCGGTGACTTCAACCGCGACGGCAGGGCTGACCTGGCGCTGGTGAACGACTCACCGGCACACGCGCGAAGCGACACGGTTACCATCCTGCAAGCCACGAGCAATGGCGGCTTTCGCCGGCTGCACCCCGTGAAGGTCTCCGCCTTCTCGAACTCGATCGCCGTTGCCGATCTCAACCACGACGGCAAGGCGGATCTCGTCGTCGGTACTCCTGCGAGCTATCTTCAGGCGACCCCCTCGATCAGCGTGCTGCTGGGCAGGGGCAACGGCACCTTCGCCGCGCCGCACGTCTACCGGATAGGGAGTCTCGACAGCACCGGCCCTGCTGGCCCATTCCTGATCGCAGACGTCAACGGCGACCACAAACCTGACCTCCTGGCCACCCAGGGCGGCAGGCTGATCGTGCTCCTCGGCCGGGGCAACGGCACCTTTGGCCCCGAGCACACGTTCGTGGTCGATCCCAATGGCTGGATCGCCTCCCTCGCATTCGGCGACCTCAACGGCGACGGCAGAACGGACCTGGTCGCCGGCAGTGGAGAGGGTGCTCACCGAGACGTCGGCGCCCTCAGTGTGCTGCTCGGCAAGGGCGACGGCAGCTTCAAGGCTGCCGTGGCCCTTGCCACCGGCGAGCTCTTCCCCGGGGCGCTGGCCCTGAGCGACGTCAACCACGACGGCAAGCTCGATCTGCTGGTCGGCGGCTGGGTGGACGGGGGTGATGGCGGCCCGTCCTACTGCGCCGTCGGCGTCTGCCTGGGCAAGGGCAACGGCAGCTTCTCGCCGGCCGTCCAGTACGTCGTCGGGCAGTTCTCCCCCTCAGGCTTTGCGGTCGCCGACTTCAACCACGACGGCAAGTCCGATCTGCTGGTGACCACCCTCGCCGGTCTCTACGTGTTGCTGGGCAACGGCGACGGCAGCTTCCAGCCGGCGGTGGCGTTCGGCACCTTGTTGCGGGCGGGTGTGACGGCCGTAGGTGACTTCAACAGGGACGGCAGGCCCGACGTGGCCGTCGTCGGCTCCCGCGACGACACGGTCAGCGTCTTCCTGAACCGCAGCAACGTCGCCTCCTACCATGGTCTGACCGACGGCGTCTGGTACTTTCACGTAAGGGCGGTCGACACCGGCGCGGTCGGTGGACCTACGGCGACACGCGCCGTGCGCATCGACACCCAGCGGCCCTCGACTCAGGCACCGACCGCGGCCAGCGCAAGAACGGGAGCCGTCGCCCACCTGGCCTACGAGGTCAGTGACCCGCCGCCCAGTGCCGGCTGGTGCACGGTCCACATCGTGGTCAGAAACGGCCGCGGTGTCGTCCTGCACCGTCACACCTCCGGCCACGTCCGCAGCGGGGTCCTTTGCCAGACGGGCTTCCGCTGTGACCTTGCCAGGGGCACCTACCGCTTCTACGTCTATGCCACCGACGCGGCCGGCAATCGGCAGAGCAACGTCGCCTGGAACCGGGCTGGTCGTGAGGTAGGGGCGGAACGTGGGCGAGGGTCGCAGGAGGCCCTCCCATGCGCAGAAGAGAGAGCCCATCTGCCGGCGAACACCCCTGAGCACCACCCAGCGGTGCTGCGTGCGGATGCAGAAAGGGTGCACCAGACGCCACGCCGCTGGCATTCGTGGTACCAGGCGATACGGTGAGCCAGCAACTGTGGCTCGCGATGCCCGCGGGGCTTGGTGTCAGATCAGTCAGCGGCGGATGCTGCCTCTGCCAGGGCCGCCAGGAGCTCATCGGTGCTCTGCGTGCCACCGTCGTCCAGACCGTGTCGGCCGATGAGGTGATCCTCCTGCTCGATGTAACGGGCCCGTCTGAGGTCGTCGCGGTCCTGGGCGACGATCGCAAGAGCACGCAGTCTGTCATCGTGGACGGGAAGTGCTTCGACCTCGTGAACCGACGTGCGCAACGTCTCTGCCGCACGGGCGATGAGCTCGTTGTCGGCGCGCTCTCCAGCTTCCGACACACGGAACTCGCGCATGGATTCCAGCTTCTCCACCAACTGCTCGCGGTAGGCCTCGAGGTCGACGAGTTCTTCGGTCATGGGTCTGCCTTCCGGTCGTGACTGTGAAATGAAGGTCGACGGGGCTCGTGCGTCGGCGATGAGGCGCCTCCCCGTTGACGTCGCCTCGACACGATGGACTTCGGAACACAGTCGACGAGGGCGGCAGGATCCCGTACCCGCCGCCCCCGCCGCAAGTGAGTCGGTTCACGGCTCGGAGCGCCCCGCCGCGGCGCTCCCGCCGGCGACCGTGGTCGCGTCGTCGAGCAGGCAGCTCACGCGGTAGCCGCTGTGGCGCTCGCCGCCGTCGAGCGCCACGCCCAGCACGTGGTGGGCGAAGCCGGGAAAGCGGCGATCGAACGCCTGCAACGCCTCGAGATACTCGACGATCGCGGCCTCGACGTTCTCGCCGGGCATGAGGATCGGAATGCCCGGCGGGTAGGGCACGACCATCACGGCCGATGCATGTCCGGCCATCTCGCCCACCGGCAGCATCCTGACCTTGCCGCGCACCAGGTTCTCGTAAGCGACGTCCGGCGGCATGACGGGCTCGGGCAAGGTCTCGTAGGCGCGCTCGAGCTTGCGCGGCAACTCCGTCTCCAGCATGAACGCATGCATCTCGTCGCCCAGCATGGGCAGCGTGAGGGCTCCGTACCGGTCGCCGTGCGCGCGCGCCAGGTCGGGGAATACCTCGCGCAGCGGCGCGTCGCGATCGTACAGGGTCTTAAAGTCGAACAGAGCGTCGACCAACGTGCCCCACTTGCCTCGCGTGATGCCGATCGAGAACAGGAACAGCAACGTGTAGTCGCCGGTCTTCTCCACGACGATGCCGCGGGTCTCGAGGAACCGCGAGACCAGTTCGGCGGGGATACCCCACGTCGCCAGCTCACCCAGGGAATCGATGCCCGGAGTGAGCAGGGTCACCTTGATGGGGTCGAGCATGCAGTAGCCCTGGGCCAGGTCGCCAAAGCCGTGCCAGGCGGCCCCCGGAGCGAGCGTCCAGCAGCGCGGCTCGCGGCCGAGCACCTCGTCGGAGACCGCGCTGAAGTCGCATTCGTCACCGCCGACGGGGTCGACGATCACGTCGGGCTGCCAGACGCCGAACCACCAGGGGCCGCGCGATCCGCCTTCGTCGCGCTTGATGATCTCGCGGCCGACACGCACCATCGTCTTGCGAAAGGCGATCGCCTCCTGAATGCTCTCCTGTGTGAGACTCACGCCAGAGGCGCCGTCCATCATGGCCGTCGAGACGTCGTTGGAGGCGATGATGGCGTACTGCGGCGAGGTCGACGCGTGCATCATGAAGGCTTCGTTGAAGCGATCGCGGTCGATCGGCTTGCGCCCCTGACGCACGTGGATCATCGAGGCCTGGCTCAGGGCGGCGAGCAGCTTGTGGGTCGACTGGGTCGTGAGCACGGTCGGCCCGCTCGAGTCGCCGGATTCGCGGTACATGCCGTAGCGCCCGGCGTAGAGCGGGTTGAAGCGCGCGTAGGCAAACCAGGCCTCGTCGAAGTGGATGCGGTCGACGCGCTCGCCGAGGGCGTGGTCGACCGCCTCGACGTCGTAGCAGAGCCCGTCGTAGGTCGAGTTGGTGATGACCGCGTAGACCGGCGCCTCGTCGTTCATGTAGCGACGCAGCGGCGTCGAGGTGATCGCGGCGTCGATCGCGGCCGGCTGCAGCTGGTCCAGGGCGATCGGGCCGATGATGCCGTAGCCGTTGCGCAGCGGCCGCAGATAGACCGGGATGCTGCCGGTCATCGACAGGCCGTGCTGCACCGACTTGTGACAGTTGCGATCGATCAGTACGGCGTCACCCTGCGTGACGCAACCATGCAGGACGATCTTGTTCGATGTCGAGGTCCCGTTGGTGACGAACATCGAGAAGTCGGCGCCGAAGACGCGCGCCGCGTAGTCTTCGGCGGCGCCGACCACGCCGGAGTGGTCGAGCAGCGAACCCAGCTCGGTCACCGAGATGGAAAGGTCCGAGCGCAGCATGTTCTCGCCGAAGAAATTGTGGAAGCTCTGCCCGACGGCGGTCTTGAGAAAGGCCGTCCCGCCCGTGTGGCCGGGGGTGTGCCAGAGTACTCATGGTGTTCGGCGAACTCGACAAGACGACCAAAGAACGGCGGCAGAAGCTCGTCGACGTAGGCATGCACGGCGTACGAGACGCGCCCGGCGATGAAGTGCGGCGTGTCCTCCAGCTTCCACATGTAGCCCGTCACCCCGCGCAGGGCGTCATACGGGAGCTGCGCGAGGAACACCCGGTTCGTGACAACGAAGATCGGCAGCGAGCGTCCGCGCGACCGGGCGAGCTCCATGATGTCGAGCGCCCGGTCTTCGCCGTCATTCTCGCTGCCGTTGCAGCCCCACTCAAGCATGAGGCAGCCGATGCCGGGATTGGAGTCCAGGACCATCTCGCCGTCCGCGTAGGTGGCCGCCTCGATGACGCTGAGACCGTGCTCTTTGAGCTCGGCGACCACGGCGCGCGCGGCGCGCCCGGCCGCCGTGTCGGCTTTGAGGTCGTCGTCGATCACCAGAACCGGGAAGGAGGAATACTCCATGCCGCCCCCTCTCGCGCATCGCGGCCGTGAACATGATCTGGACCAAGGGTACTGCAGACTCCGTTGGCGGCCAATGGATGCGCGCTCTGACGCGGGAGTGGAACCCTGAAAACCGGTTCACCTTGACTGTGGGGTTTCGCGACCGATTCAAGGAGTCAGATCGTGCCGCAGTAGTGCTGCCGCCCCCAGGAGGCGGTCCGCCTCAGTGACCGCCCGGTTCGCGGTTCGCCTGGATCCGCCACTCGATGATTCGACGCAGCAGGTCGTCCGCGATCGGGTCCTCGGCGGTGAAGTGGATCGAGCCTGAGGTGACGGTTCGTCCCTGCAGCTCTTCGGGGAAGCGTTCTGCCGCTCCGCCGCTGAACGGGTAGATCGAGTAGTCGCTCTTGTTGGCCTTGAAGCCGATGACCACCTTGCCCTCGACGCGGAACGCGGGGATGCCGTAGCTGGTGACCTCCTCGGCGTCCGCAGCGATGTCGCGGATGCGCCTACGGAGCACCTCGAGCACAGACCGCCTCTCCTCGGGCATAGCGGCGAGGTAGGCGTCGATCGGGTTCTCCGG
This sequence comes from Actinomycetota bacterium, assembly GCA_003164655.1. Lineage (GTDB taxonomy): Bacteria > Actinomycetota > Thermoleophilia > UBA2241 > UBA2241 > Bog-752. The sequence goes on along the minus strand of PLTW01000200.1, from coordinate 5,943 downwards.
CATCATCAGTCCCTTTCCTGGCGGCGGATGCGACTCAAGGTACCACGAACCGGCGGGGCGGCGTGGCCTCACTGCGCCGCGTGGGTACAACTCTCAGCAAGCCCCGCGACAACTTCGGAGGACACCATGGAAGACTTGGTCGTCTGGAACAGCATCCCGGTGAGCGACATGGACCGTGCCTGCAAGTTCTACTCGCACGTTCTGGGACTCCCGTTCACCACGCCTCCAGGGATGGACGGCGTCGCTCTGCCGGGCAGGCCCCCAGCCGCGGACGAAAGTCAGGCTCCGTCGCGGATCGTCGCCTTCAACCTCTACCTCGGCGGCCAGCCGGGCGCCGCCGGTCCCACCGTCTTTCTCAGCTCGCTCGGTGACATTGACGGCATGCTCGAGCGTGTTCGCGAGGCCGGCGGGACCATCGACCAGGACAAGGAGTACCAGGGTGAGATGATCGGCTGGACCGCCTTCTTCATCGACAGCGAGGGCAACCGCATCGCCATCGAGCAGATGTAGCTGCGAAGATCGGCCAACAACCGGACCAGGCACCGTCAAGCACACGAACAGGAGGTCCCAGTCTTCTTTGCTGAGCGCCTCGAAGTTAGAGACTAGGCAAGCAGCGTTCGGCTTCTCGCACGAGGCGCACCTCGACGAAGGTGCCATTGGCCGGTCGCCTTTGCGCGGCGGAGCTGAATGTCACTGCGAACACCAGCCTCACATCGCAACGACGAGAGAAGGGGGGTCTGCCGTGGCCGATGCACACCTGCCACCCATACCAGAGATGCGGCTCGAGCTCGTGCCGGTCCCAGTCTCCGATGTCGATCGCGCCAAGGCCTTCTACGAGCGCATCGGCTTCGGCAACCTGCACGACACGTTAGTGAGCGCAGGCATGCGCGTCGTGCAGTTCACGCCGCCGGGCTCGGCCTGTGCGATCGTCTTCGGCACCGGCATGGGGCCGATCAGCGAGATGGTGCCGGGCTCGGTCAAGGGCCTCCATCTGGTCGTGAAGGACATCGAGGAGGCCCGCGCGGCGCTCGTGGCCCGCGGCGTCGAGGCGAGCGGGGTCCAGGACATCGGGGGCGTCAAGTACGTCTGGTTCAGCGACCCTGACGGCAACCTCTGGGGGTTGCAGCAGTGGCCTGAGGGCTACCAGGGGTAGGGGCGGCAGCTGACTTGTCTATTTCGCCGCGAACACCATCCCCGCGATCAGCGTCGCCGCCTCCTGCTGCATCGCCGGGATGGCGTGTGAGTCGTTGTCCACCAAGGCAGCGGAAGCGATCGTGGCGAGGGATTGACCCCCTCTTGCCGGGCGAGCGAGTCGACCAAAGAAGGTCAAAGGCGACCCACCCGCGGCAAGACCGCCCTTCTGGCGCCTCTGGCTGCTGTCGTACTTCAGCCCGGTCCGTCACGGATGGTCACGGCCGAGCAATGGTGACCGCCTCACTGCTCTCGATAAGGCGGCGACACTCTCGCTAGACTGACGCCAGTCCCAGGGTCCCACTCCAGGAGGCGTGAGTCGTGGCTGGCCAAGTGCGCTACATCGTCCTCTCCGACCTGCACCTCGGGGCCGAGAACAGCATCCTCACGAGTCTGCAGGCCGGCACGACGCTGGCCGACTCTCAGCACTCCAGCCCGGCCCTGACCTCACTGGTAGATTGCCTGCGCGATATCGTCGCCGCCAACGGTGGCGGCGAGCCCCCCACGATGATCGTCGCCGGCGACCTGGTCGAACTTGCCCTGGCCTCGCCCGTCCTCAGCCTGCCGGTGGTGGCCCAGTTCGCCGCGGCGTTAGCCGCCGGCGAGCCGGTCGTGCGCGACGAAGCCGTCTTCGTTCCCGGCAATCACGACCATCATCTCTGGGAGATGAGTCGGGAGCGCTCTGCGGCGGAGTTCCTGCGGGCGGGCAGGCCGCGCGAGCAGGGACCCGCGTCGTGGCACACCTCGCCGATGTTCCTCACAAAGCCGCCCTGCTATCGAGCGCCGCTGCTTGAGGACGCCGTGCACTACCTTCGCGGCACCGAGCGGGCTCAGGTGCGCGTCGTCTACCCCGACCTCGCCCTCACCTCGCTCGACGGCGAGCGCGCGGTGCTCGTCACCCACGGCCACTACATGGAGCGTGTCGGCACCCTCTTCTCAGCCATGGCGCGTCTCGCCGATCCGTCCTCTCCGCCGCTTGACGACGTCGACACCATCGAGCGCGAAAACTGGGCCTGGGTCGACTTCTTCTGGGGGTCGATGGGGCGTTCGACACGCACCGGAGCCCTGATCGAGAAGCTCTACGACTCGATGCAGGACCCCCGTGCCGTCGAGGCGATGCTCGGCGGCCTTGCTGCAGCCGTCACCAAACGACAGAACCCGCTTCTTGGCAAGATCGAAAGCTGGGGCATCCGACGGGCGGTCGGCCACATCGTCGCCGGCCGGCTGCACGAACGCGAGCGCGACCAGACCGGCGAAGTCATAGGCGCGGGTTCGCGACAGGGGCTGGCCGCCTACTTCACGGCGATGCGCAACACCTTTGCGCGGCAGTGGGAGCGGCCCTTGCCGAGTGACGTCACGATGGTGGTGGGTCACACGCACAAGCCCTTCAGCCAGTGGTGGGACGACCCGGGCTGGCCTGCCGGCGGTATGCGCGTCTTCAACACCGGCGGCTGGGTGGTCGATCACGTGGCACCCCAGCCGCTCATGGGTGGCGCCGTCGTCCTGGTAAGCGACGAGCTTGACGTCGTCTCGCTACGCATCTACCAGCAGGTAGGGACGCCATCCTCGCGGGCGATCACGGTGGAGACCGTGAGACCGACGCCCGGCGGTGAGGCCTTCGCCGAGCACATCAGGAGTCTCGTGAAGCCCGACGAGGCGCCCTGGTTGACCTTCGCGGTCGCGGTCGACCGGCTTGTGATTGAGCGCCGCGAGGACATGCGCAAGATCCTGGAAGGAGACCTCAAGCTGCTGCGGGAGTAGCGGCCGCGGGGGTGGGTTCGGTCAGCGTTTGGAGCGAGCCTCGGCGACGATTGCGCGGGTTCCTTGCGTGGATGGGTCGCCGTGGCCGAAGTACAGGATGTGAGCGTCCAGCTCTTCGATCCTGGACAGCGATTCGTATGCCTGGTTTGTGGAGGTGTTGGCGGCCTGAGGCGCGAGGTGCGCGCCGGGCTGTCCGGTGACGATGTCGAGGTTGTTGATGGCGTCTCCGACGAACAGCGCGTCCTCGAATGGCGCGTAGAAGACGCAGTGGCCCTCGGTATGCCCGGGGGTGTGAATCACTCGCAGCCGTCCTGGCACTTCGAGCTCGTCGCCGTCATCGAAAGGGATGACTCTTGGGACCTTGGACTGCTTGAATCCTCCGTTGGCGATCGTGTGGCGCAGTGCGCGCCAACTGTGGGCGTGCTTGAGCATGCCGAGCATGGCCAGCGGCGATCCTTCGGCGTGCTTGGTCTTGCCCTGCCGGGTGCGCTCGCTGTCTGCTCGGTGGACGTAGACCGGGATCCCGTGCGTCTGTTGCAACTCGCCGGCGAAGCCGACGTGGTCGGGGTCGGCGTGGGTCAGGACGATCGCTTTGACGTCGTCGATCGAGCGGCCCATGTCGGCCAGGGCGGGCTCCAGGGTGTCGCGATATCCGCTCAGGCCGGCGTCGATGACGGTGACCTCGCCGTCTTGCTCGAGCAGGAAGAAGTGCCCGAATTGCGTTCCCAGCATGCGGATCATCGGCGGAGCCTCCGGGGCCAGCCGGGACGGGTCGCGGCTGTTGATCTCATAGCGGTGTCCGGTTGGTCTGGAGTCGGGTGAGGATCTCGCAGAGCCGGGCGAGATCATCGGGCTCCAGGTTGGTCAGTGCGGGTGGTGGCTCGCTGAGGATAGCCTGGCCGCGTTGGGCGGCGTCGCGTCCGGCGTCGGTGAGGTGCACGAGCTTGCGGCGGTTGTCGTCGGGGTGGGGGGTGCGCTGGACCAGGCCGCGCGCTTCGAGTTTGTCGACGCCGACGGTCGCGGCTGGTGGGTCGACTGCAACGGCGCGGGCGATCTGTCGCAGGGTCATCGGACCGTCGGCGAGCTTGATCAGCAGCTCGACCTTCGCAGGCCCGAGATCGAGGGTGGCGTGGAGAGCACGCCGGCGGTCCTGTCCGGTGACGAACTCATGCAGGGCGATCCACACCCGGGATGCGGTGTCTGGCGGCGTGGCCGCTCGAGTGGTCATCGGGCTCCTTGCGGGGTGAGGCTCATGGCAGTGGCCAGGCGCGCGCCGTTTCGCTCGGCGGTAGCCAGCGGCCAGCGTCCGGTCGAGACCATCCGAGCAGCATGAGCAGGCACGCAATAACGAGGGCGTAGGCAGCGATCGTCCACTGCAGGCCGCTCACCGACGCGTGCGGTGCCCCTTGGATCCACGGCAAGGCAACATTGACGATCGTCACGTCGATGCCCGCGATGAACACGCTCAGGCAACACGTCGCCAGCACCGCGGAACGGCGTCGCGCGTCGTGATCAGCACAACACGGGGAGGTGATCGTTGCCATAAACATTATTGTAACACAACAACTAAATTGCGAGTGGGGGCAGGTTACCGACGCCCGCTTCGATAGTGCGTATCATGTGCGGGCTGCACGGAGACTTCGCTCGTAGCGCCCCGGGGAGATCATCGCCAAGCCGCGCCAGGCCGTGAAGTGACCACTGGACGGGGCAGGGGGGCCGTGAATGCTGAGCCTGCCAGCCAACGAGAAGACGGATCGGAACAAGCTCGCGTTCGGGCCTTGAGCGGACCCTGGCGGCGCGGTCATGCGGGCTCAAATCGACAGCAGGCTCTCCTGGGCAGCGGGGCTCGGCGACCGGTACAATCTGGCCGCGCAGCACACTCGCATTACCCCGATCGAGGAGGAAGGTCGATGACCCAGGCCGGAGAGCTGACACCGGAGCAGCTCACGCTGCTGTTCTCGCACATGCCCGTGGGGTTCAGCGTCGCAGACCAGGACGACGTGGTGCGCTTCTGGGCTGGTGCCGGCTTCGAGGTCTGCAGCCCCATACTCATCGGCCGCGACCTGCGAGCCTGCCACCCCAAGCGCGCCCAGGCCGCCCTGGAGGGCTGCTCGCCGACCTCAAGTCCGGGGCCAAAGACGAGGTCGACACGGTCGAGCGCAGCGACCACGGCTCCGAGCGCATCATCTACACGGCCCTGCGTGACCCGAACGGCACGTATCGCGGCGTGCTGGAGACTGTGGTACCTCTGACAGACGAGGAGTGACCCCAGCAGTCTAGGCGTCCGCCAACACCAGTCCCGCGGTCAGCGCCGCCGCCTGTTGCCGCATGACCGGGATGGCGTGGCTGCCGATGTCCAGCGTGGTGGCGATCGTCGAACGGCCCGAGCCGAGACGGTCCGGATGTGACGTGGGTTAGTTGCTGATCTGCACCTACATCGAGCGCGTCTGCGCCATGCAGGCGGCCGACCACGGCTTCACCGAGGTGCTGACCCTCACCTTCCCAGCCGCCAAGGCCTTTGAGGCAAAGCGCAATGCGGCGTATCGAGGGTTTGCCGAGCTGGTTGCCCGGGCCAAGGGCATGGGACGACTGCGCCCCGACTTCTCCACCGAGGATCTCGTCCTGCTCCTGATGGCCAATGCCGGTGTCATCGCCGCTACCGCAGACGCTGCCCCGGACGCCTGTAAACGCCGGTCGAAAAGGCGAACACTGGCGGCCCTGAAAAAGCCGGTCGAAAAGGTCAACACCCCCGCCGTTCCTGTTTGCGCCCGGACTCCGCTTTCTCTGACCTTCGGTCGAGGAGCGTGTCTCCGTCGCGCCCAGAGGCAACCGAGGCTCTTCACACATTCTGGGAGGCCAGGAAGGCCAGAGAAGGTCACGCAAGACGCTCGGGTACTCTTCGCGCCGCCGCACCTCGTCGCAGCGAGTTTACATGCCAGGCCCTGCCATCGTAGAGCACGCGATGCGCCAGGCGCGGTACCGCCACCCCCC
>PLTW01000227.1 GCA_003164655.1 Actinomycetota bacterium | reverse complement strand
CGCCGCGCATTCACCTCGGTCTCGACCGACGGCGTCGCCGAGGCCAGCACAATCGGGAATTTTCCGACGCTCGCGCGCACCACCGCCATGTCGCGGGCGTGGTAGACGACCCCCTCCTCCTGCTTGAAGGCGGTCTCGTGCTCCTCGTCGACGACGACCAGGCCCAGGTCGCGCGGCGCGACGTCGCGAGACAGCAGCCGGTGGGTGCCGATCAGCACGTCGACCTTGCCCTCCCGGAACTCCTTGAGAATGCGACGCTGCTCGGCGGCGCTGCGAAAGCGTGAGACCATCTGCACGCTGACGGGCAGCTCCTTGAAGCGCTCGCTGAAGGTGAGGTAGTGCTGTTCCGCGAGGATCGTCGTGGGCACCAGCATGAGCGTCTGCTTGCCGCCTTCGGCGGCCTTCAGGGCCGCCCGCAGGGCCACCTCGGTCTTGCCGTAGCCGACGTCGCCGCAGATCAGCCGGTCCATCGGGTGGGCGGCTTCCATGTCGTTCTTGACGTCGTCGATGGCCTCGGCCTGGTCGTCGGTCTCCTCGAACTCGAAGTTTTCTTCGAGCCGCCGCGTGAGCTCGCCGTCGGGGGCAAAGCCGTGGCCGGGCACGGCCTGGCGGGCGGCGTAGAGGACCAGCAGCTCGCCGGCCATTTCGGCGACCGCCTTGCGGGCCCGCGTCTTGACGGCCTGCCAGGCGGCGCCGCCCAGCCGGTTGAGCGGCGGAGCGGCGCCGCTGGCGCCGATGTAGCGGGTGACCTTGCCGATCTGGTCGTGGGGCACGAACAGCTTGTCTTCGTCTTTGAAGCGCAGGAACAGGTAGTCGCGGGTGACCCCGGCCACCGTGCGTGTCTCGATGCCGGCAAAGAGGGCGATGCCGTGGTCTTCGTGCACGACGTAGTCGTTGAGGCGCAGGTCGAAAAACGAGGCGAGGCGGGCGCCGCCGCCGAAGCGCGGCCCCGCCGGGGCCGCGCGCAGCAGGCTGCGCTCGCCGATCACGGCCAGCTTGAGCTCGGCCGAGATGAAGCCCTCGCGCAGCGGCGCCGCCACGAAGTACACGCCGGGGGCGAGGGCGCCGGGAGCCTTTTTGGAGGCCTTTTCGGGAGCCCGCGGGGCCGCCGGGTCGGCGGCCCCCGGCTCGCCGTCGGCGATCGCTGCCGTGCCGTGCTCGCGCAGCGTCGCGGCGTCGAGCTGCGTGACGGTCAGACTCTTCATGCGATAGCCGGCGCGGCTGGCCTCGCCGGGGTGGCGGAACACCACGAAGACGCGGTAACCGTCGTCGGCCAGGCGACGCAGGTCGCGCTCGGCGGCGGTGATGTCGCGCCCGGCCGCCTGCGGCCGGGCGGCGTGGAACTGCCACTTCTGCTCGCGCTGCACGACGTCGAGCGACACGGCGTCGCTCAGCAGCCGGCGCACCTCGAGCAGCGGCAGATAGAAAGTCGCACGGGCGTCGCCGGGCAGGGCGGTCGAAAGCTCGGAGTCAAATGCGGCCAGCTCGCGGACGACGTCGTCGGGGCCGACGGCGGCGACGCGCAGGGCGCGTTGCTCGCAGAGCGTGGCGAGGTCGACGAAGCGGCCCGACAGGCGCCCCAGAGCGCGCGTCTCGGCGCGGCGGAAGGAGTCGTCGGCGGTCTCGTCGCGGCCGGCGAGCTCCCACGAGGCGAGCTCCTGGGAGACGGCCGCCTGGACCTCGTCGCCGGTCGGGTCGACCTCGCTGGCCGTCGTGACCAGGCAGCGCTGGACCTCGGCGACGGCGCGCTGCGAGAACACCGAGAAGCGGCGCAGCGACTCGACCGTGTCGCCCCAGAACTCGGCGCGCACCGGGTCGCCGGTCGATGGGTACACGTCGATGATGCCGCCGCGCACCGCGAACTCGCCGCGCTCGCGGACCTGCTCGGCACGCTCGTAGCCCAGGCTGGCGAGGGCAGCGAGAACCTCGTCGAAGGGGCTCTCGGCCCCCTGGACCAGCGCCAGAGAGGGCGGCTGCAGGGCGAGCGGGATGAAGCGCTCGAGCAGGGCGACGGCGTCGGCCACGACCACGCCGCCGCCCTGCTCGAGCGCGGCCAGCGCCCGTTGGCGCTGACCGAGCACATGCGCCGCCGGCGCCACGTCGGCGCCGTAGAGCACGCCGCGGGCCGGCAGCGTCTCGACGTCGCGTTCCAGGTACACCGCGAGCTCGGCGGCCAGACGCGCCGCCTGCTCGGCCTCGGGCACCACGACCAGCCAGCCCGGCGCGCCGCCGGCGCGGATCAGCCCGGCCAGCACGTAAGGCGCGTAGAAGCTCGGGGCGTACAGCGACGAGCCCCGGCGCAGGGTGCCGGTGGCCTTGGCGAAGCGCTCGTCGCTTGTCAGATAGTCGAGAAACATTGGTCGCACACGCCGAAAGCCCCGGAACCGCTGGCGCCGGGGTTACTCGTTTGCGAGGAGGATTGTACCCGACACCGGGTTTACCCCACGTTGACCTGGTTCATGGCCGCCGCGATGCCCTCGGCGACCCACAGCTCGACCGCGTCGGCCGCGCGCCCCACGAGGTCGTCGACCGCGGTGCGCGGCTCGCTGAAGCGGCCAAGCACGTAGTCGGCCACGACGCCGGGGTCGGTGCTGGCCGGGCGGCCCACGCCCATGCGCACGTGGTCGAAGTCGCGGCCGACCAGCTCGAAGATGCTGCGGATGCCGTTGTGGCCGCCGTGGCCGCCGCCCTGAGTGAGCCGCAGCCGGCCGAACGGCAGATCGATGTGGTCGTGCACCACGAGCAGGTCGCCCTGGGCCAGGCGCAGGTCGCGTAACGCCGCGGCCACGCAGCGGCCCGATTCGTTCATGTACGTCGTCGGGATGAGCAGACCGACGCCGCGGCCGGCGATCGCGCCGGCCGCGTAACGTCCGCTGTAGGCCCGTTTGGCGCGCGCATATGCGTGGCGACGCGCGAGGGCGTCGACGACGAGAAAGCCGGCGTTGTGGCGCGACGACGCATACTCGGCCCCGGGGTTGCCGAGACCGACGACGAGCAGCTCGACCGGCTGCCCGGGCGGCGTATCGCGACGCGACCGGCCGGCCGTGGGCGTCTACTCCTCGGACTCGGCCTCGCGCTCGCCCACGATCTCGGGCTCGGTCGGCTCCGCCCCCTCGCCCTCTTCGACGGCCTCGGCCTCGGCCAGGCGCGCGGCGAGCACGGAGCAGACGACCTCTTCGGGGTCGTCGAGGATCGTGACGTTGGCGGGCACGTCGAGATCGGCGACGCGGAACACGTCGCCGATGTCGAGCGCCTCGACGTTGAGCGTGAAGTGCTCGGGCATGTCGGTCGGCAGGGCGCTCACCGTCACCTCACGGGTCACGACGTCGAGCAGACCGTCGTTTAAGCTGACGCCGACGGGCGTGCCCTCGATTCTGACGGTCACGTTCGACTCGATGGGCTCGGTGAGCTTGATCTCCTGAAAGTCGACGTGAGTCACGATGTGCTTGACTTTGTTGAGCTCATAGTCTTTGACGATCGCCACGTGCGGCTGCGCCTGGCCTTCGATCGTGACGTCGAGCACGGCATGCAGGCCGGCGCCGGTGCCGACGGCGGCGCGCAGGGCGTGCTCGTCGACGGCGATGCTCACGGCCGGCCGGCCCGAGCCGTACAGGACGGCCGGAATGAGGCCGCGGCGACGCAGGCGGCGGGCTTCGCGGCTGCCGGCGACGTCGCGCGGATGTACGACGAGTTTGACTCGATCCATGGGTGTCGTCTCCTGCTAGAAGAGGGCGTTCTCGCCGGCAAACAGTTCGCTGACCGATTCGCCTTCGAACACGCGCTTGATGGTGTCGGCGAGGATACCCGCCACGGACAGGACCTTGATCTTGGTGTCGGTCACGTTGAGCACGACCGGCAGGGTGTCGGTGACCACGATCTCCTTGACGGGCGACGCGGCGATGCGCTCGCGCGCCGGCCCCGAGAAGATGCCGTGGGTCGCGGTGACGTAGACCTCGCGAGCGCCGTGCTCGTAGAGCGTGTCGATCGCGTTCACGACGGAGCCCGCCGTGTCGATCATGTCGTCGACGACGATCGCGATCTTGCCGTCGACGTCGCCGATGAAGTGCATGGTCTCGGCCACGTTGTGCGCCGGACGCATCTTGGTGAGCACCGCCAGGTCGGCGTCGAGGCGGTTGGCGAAGCGCTTGGCGAGCTTGACGCCGCCGGCGTCGGCCGAGACCGCGACGAGCTCGGCGTCGCCGAGACCGCGGTAGCGAAAGTAGTCGGCCAGAATGGGCACGGCCGTCATGTGGTCGACGGGGATCTCGAAGAAGCCCTGCAACTGACCTTGGTGTAAGTCCATCGACAGGACACGGTCGGCGCCGGCCGCTTCGAGCAGGGTGGCCATGAGGCGGGCGGCGATGGGCTCGCGGGCGGCGCTCTTTTTGTCTTGGCGCGCGTAGGGGAAGTACGGCAGCACGGCCGTGACGCGGTGGGCCGAGGCCAGCTTGGCCGCCTGGATCATGATGAGCAGCTCGACGACGTGCTCGTTTAACTTGCCGTGCGGCGACTGCACGAGAAAGACGTCGGCGTCGCGGATGCTCTCTTCGTAGCGGGCGTAGATCTCGCCGTTGGCGAACGTCTTGAGCAGGATGGGGCCGAGGGCGATGCCCAGGTGCTCGGCGATCGCGTCGCCGAGCTGCGGGTTGCTGCGCCCCGCGAACACCATCAGCCGGCGCTGCGTCGAACCCAAGACATGACACACCTTGTCGGTCACCACGATCCCTTCGCCCCGATCGTCCTCGCGGCTCCCGATTGTACCATTGCTCGCGGCATCATCGCCGTGCCGGCTGCCATTCAGGCTCGGTCGCGACGCCGGCCACGACGCCTGTCGGTGTAGCCCTCTATGTTGTCCTGGCGGGCGCGGGCCACGCCCAGCGCACCGGCGGGAACGTCTTTGGTGATGATCGAGCCGGCGCCGATGTAGGCGCCGTCGCCGACCGTCACCGGCGCCACGAACACCGTGTCGCTGCCTACCTTGACGTCGCTGCCGATCACCGTTTGATGCTTGTGCTCGCCGTCGTAGTTGGCGGTGATCGTGCCGGCGCCGATGTTGCTGTTCTCGCCGATCGTGGTGTCGCCCACGTAGCTCAGGTGCGGCACCTTGCTGCCCCTGCCCACGCGGCTGGCCTTGATCTCGACGAAGCTGCCCGCCTTGGCGCCCGCCGCGAGCTCGGTGCGGGCCCGCACGTGGGTGAAGGGACCAACGTTGCAGTCCGGCCCCACGTGACAGCCGACCAGATGCGACGAGACGATCGCGGCGCCGTCGTCGACCGTGACATCGGCCAAAAAGCAGCCGGGACCGATCGTGCAGCGCTCGCCAACACTGGTCGCACCGGTCAGCATGGTCTGCGGCCGGATCAGGCTGTCGCGACCGACGGTGACGCCCCAGTCGACATAGGTAGACGACGGGTCGTCGATCGAGACACCGGCGAGCATGAGCTGCTCGAGCAGCCGACGGCGCATGATCGCGGTGACCTGAGCCAGCTCGACGCGCGAGTTGACCCCCATGCTGGCCTCGACGTCGGCCGTAAGAAAGGCGTCCACCCGGTCGCCGGCCTCGAGAAAGCGATGTACGAGGTCGGTCAGGTAGTACTCACCCTGAACGTTGTCGGCCGTGAGGGTCGGCAGAAAGCGGCGCAGCTCGGCCGCGTCGAAGACGTAGAAGCCGACGTTGATCTCGGCGACGGCGAGCTGCCCGGGCGAGGCATCGCGCGCCTCGACAATGCGCGCCACATCGCCGCTCGAGTCGCGGATCACGCGCCCGTAGTGCCCGGGATCGGCCAACACGACGGTAGTGATGGTCGCCCGCGCGGCACCGTCGACGTGGCGACCCAGCAGGCCGGCCAGCAGCGCGGCGCCGACCAGCGGCACGTCGCCGTTCAAGACCATGACGTCGCCGTCGAATCCGGCAAGCGGCGCCATGCCGGCGCGCACGGCGTCGCCGCTGCCCAGCCGCTCGGCCTGGACGGCGCGCTCGGCGCCGGGCGGCAGCAGGGCTTCGACGCCCTGGTGGTCGGGACCGGTGACGACGACCAGACGGGCGGGCGCCAGAGCGGTGGCCGCGTCGAGCACGTAGGAAAGCAGCGGCCGCCCGCAGACGGGGTGCATCACCTTGGGTACGTCGGACTTCATGCGCGTGCCCAGCCCGGCGGCCAGGACGATCACGGCCAGCGGCCGGCTCGCGCGCGAAGAGGAGATCGGCTGATCGACAGACATGGCGTTCATTCCCATCGTGACCGGATGACCGTCGTCGGGGTACGCGGCGCCCGAACGCGATTCTGGCTGGGGCGGGAGGACTCGAACCTCCGATCACGGGACCAAAACCCGTTGCCTTGCCACTTGGCCACGCCCCAACGGTGCGCCGCGCAGAGGGCTGCCCCAGGCGAGTGTATCACCTTGGGCCGCGCAGGCCGCGCGGAGCGGAGCGGTCGGGCGCGAGCGCGCCGTGAGCACCGGAGCGCCCCGGCGCGGCCGCGGCGCGGGGCTGCAGGTCGGTCACATAGACGGCACGCGTGGGGGCGAGTGCGGCGAGCGCGCGTTGCGCGCTCGCCGCACTCACGAACAGCCCAAAGACGCTCGAGCCGCTGCCGCTCATGGCGGCCGCGAAGGCACCCGCCCGGCGCAGGCACCGCTCCAGCTCACCGATCACGGGGTGGCGCGCCACGACCGCTGCCTCGAGGTCGTTCTCCACGACCGCCGCCAGATCGCGCGGCCGGCGCGCCGCGCCCAGGCGGGCGATGCAGGTCTGGCTGCGCTCGACGAACGCCTTGCGCTCGGCGGGGGCCGCGCGCGCCGGGCCGGGGCGCTCGTCGAACCAGCGGTAGACGTCGGCNNACCGCACCGGCGACCTCGTAACGCAGGCGCGCGGGCAGATCGAGAGCGAAGAGCCGCTCGACGGCGGTCAGGGCGGCGGCGGCGTCGGAGCTGCCGCCGCCCAGGCCGGCCGCCGCCGGCACGCGCTTGGCGATGCTCAGGCTCACGTCGAAGGTGCGTTCGAGGCGCCGTTCGAGCTCGCGCACAGCCCGGGCCGCCAGGTTGTCCTCACCCGGCGCCACCGCGCACTCGACGGCGAGGCCGGCGCCGG
>PLTW01000016.1 GCA_003164655.1 Actinomycetota bacterium | reverse complement strand
AGATCGAGGGGTGGTACCGGCGCCTTATCGAGCTGGCTCCCGGCGGCAACGTCCAGCTCTCCGGCGGCGAGCCGACGGTGCGCGACGACCTGCCGCAAGTCATCGCTCTCGGACGCTCTCTGGGGATCCCCTATATTCAGCTCAACACCAACGGTCTGCGACTCGCAGCCGACGACGAGTATGCCGAGACGCTCGCCGCCGCCGGGCTGCAGACCGTCTTTCTGCAGTTCGATGGAGTCGACGACGCCGCCTACCTCGCTCTGCGCGGACGTCCTCTGGCCGCTGCGAAGGAGCGCGCCGTGGAGCGCTGCGCGCAGGCCGGCCTGGGCGTCGTGCTCGTGCCGACGGTCGTGCGCGGGGTCAACCTCGACCAGCTCGGGCGCATTCTCGACTTCGGACTCGAGCGGCTGCCCGCCGTGCGCGGTATCCATCTCCAGCCGCTGGCGCTCCTGGGCAGGTATCCGGGCGCCCATGCCGCCGCCGGCGATGCCGCCGCCCGCGTGACTCTTCCCGACGTCATGCGCGAGCTGGTCAGCCAGAGCGCCGGGCGCATTGCCCTCGAAGACCTCACGCCCGGCGACTGCGAGCACGCGCTCTGCTCGTTTAGCAGGGAGTACCTGCGCGACGCCGACGGCGCCCTCGTGGCTCTGCGGCGCGACGGGGCGGAGAGCTGCGGCTGTGGTGGCGATGCGGCGGGCCGCGGCCCCAGGGCGCTTGAGCCGACCGACAAGGCGGCGCACGTGGCGCGGCGCTGGTCGGCGCCCGCGACGAGCTGCTGCGACGCGGCCCCGGCGCCCGACGACCAGTGGGGCGCCATTCTCCGGCAGGTCCGGGCCAACACCTTCAGTGTCAGTGCCATGGCCTTCCAGGATGGCTGGACCATCGATCTGGAGCGGCTCCGGCACTGCTACCTGCATGTGCTGGCGCCCGACGGGCGCTTCGTGCCGTTCTGTGCCTACAACCTGACGGGCGCCGACGGGTACGGGCTCGGGGTCGGGCGGCGCTCGCAGCGCAGCGGGTCGCGGCCGGGGGAGCGCGCGCAGTGACGAGCGGCGGCCGTGCGGCGCTCGAACCCACGGCGCTTGAACCCACGCCGCTGGAACCGTGGGTCCTGCGCCGCGCCGGCGCGACCGACATGGAGGGGCTGCGCCGGCACCAGCTGCGCGCCCTGCGCGAGACGGTCGCCCGCGCCCGCCGGCGCAGCCGCTTCTATGCCGACAGACTGGCCGCCGTGGAGCCGGGCGACATCGCCAATCTCGACGATGTCGCCCGGCTGCCCTTCACGACCGCCGACGACGTCCGGCGCGAGGGCATGCGCCTTCTGTGCGTGAGTCCGGGCGCGGTCGCCCGCGTCGTGACGCTGCTCACGTCGGGCACGACCGGCGAGCCCAAGCGCATCCACTTCAGCGCCGCCGACCAGGAGCTCACGGTCGACTTCTTCGAGCACGGCATGTCGGTGCTCGCCGGGCCCCGCGACCGCGTGCTGATCCTGCTGCCCGGCGAGCGGCCCGGCGGCGTCGGCGAGCTTCTGGCCCGCGGCCTCGAGCGGCTGGGGGCGACGCCCCTGCCGCACGGCCCGGTCGGTGACGTCGACGCCGCCCTCGATGTGCTCGAGGCCGAGCGGGCGAGCGTGGTGGTTGGCATCCCCGTGCAGGTCCTGGCCCTGGTGCGGCGCGGCGTGTCGCGCGGCCGCGCGCTGCGCCTCGCGAGTGTGCTGCTGAGCACCGACCACGTGCCGCGGGCGATCGTGAGCACTCTCGAGCGGGACTGGGACTGTCGCGTCTTCAATCACTACGGCACGACCGAGATGGGCCTGGGCGGCGGCGTGGAGTGCGCTGCCCACGCCGGTCTGCACCTGCGCGAGGCCGACCTTCTGTTCGAGGTGGTCGACCCGCTCAGCGGCGTGCCGCTGCCGCCCGGGCAGGAGGGCGAGGTGGTGTTCAGTACCCTGACGCGCGAAGCGATGCCGCTGATCCGCTACCGGACCGGCGACCTGAGCAGCTTCGTGCCCGGGCCGTGCCCCTGCGGTTCCCGGCTGCGGCTGCTCTCGACTGTGCGGTCGCGGCGCGGCGACGTCGCCGTGCTCGTCGGCGGCGAGCGGCTGCGCCTCGCCGACTTAGACGAGGCGCTCTTTGGCGTAGACGATGTGCTCGACTTTCGCGCGCGGCTGGGAGCCGACGGCGAAGGCGAGTGGCTGGCGGTCGAACTGCTGTGTGAGGGCGGCTCGGCGGGCCAGGGCGGCGGCGGCGCGGCGCTGCCGCGCCGCACCGCCGCCGCCCTGGCCCGCCGAGTCGCCCTCGCACAGCAGTTCGACCGCCAGCCACTGGCCTTCGCCGTCGGCTCCCAGCCGCGCGCGAAAGTCGAGCACATCGTCTCCGGCAAAGAGCGCCTCGTCTAAGTCGGCGAGGCGCAGCCGCTCGCCGCCGGCGAGAACGACGACGTCGCTACGCCGCGACCGCACAGTGGAGAGCAGCCGCAGCCGGGAACCGCAGGGACACGGGCCGGCGACGAAGCTGCTCAGGTCGCCGGTCCGGTAACGGATCAGCGGCATCGCTTCGCGCGTGAGTGTCGTAAACACCACCTCGCCCTCCTGCCCGGGCGGCAGCGGCGCGCCGCTGAGCGGGTCGACCACCTCGAACAGAAGGTCGGCCTCGCGCAGGTGCAGACCGGCGTGGGCAGCGCACTCCACGCCGCCGCCCAGGCCCATCTCGGTCGTGCCGTAGTGATTGAAGACGCGACAGTCCCAGGCCCGCTCGAGAATGTTCACGATCGCCTGCGGCACGTGGTCCGTGCTCAGCAGCACACTCGCGAGGCGCAGCGTGCGACCGCGCGACAGGCTGCGCCGCGCCAGGGCCAGGACCTGCACGGGGATGCCGACCACCACGCTCGCCCGCTCGGCTTCGAGAGCATCGAGGGCGGCGTCGACGTCGCCGACCGGTCCGTACGGCAGGGGCGTCGCCCCCAGCCGCTCGAGACCGCGGGCCAGAAGCTCGCCGACGCCGCCGGGCCGCTCGCCGGGCAGCAGGATCAGCACGCGATCGCGAGGCCCGGCGAGCACCGCCATCCCATGCTGAAAGAAGTCGATGGTGAGCTCCTGATCGGCGGCGCTGAAGTGGATGCGCTTGGGCTCGCCGGTCGTGCCCGACGTGGGCAGCGTCACGACGCGGGCGACCGCGCCCGGGCTCACGCACAGAAGGCGCATGCCCTCGCGCCGGACGTCGTCGGCGGTCGTGAAGGGCAGCCGGGCGACATCGTCGAGAGAGGCGATGTCGCCCGGTTCTACGGCGGCCAACCTGCCGGCATAGAAGCCGCTGCGCGCGCGGGCGCGGGCGACCGTCTCGCGCAGGGCGCGCAGCTGATGCCGGCGCAGCCCCTCCATGTCGGTCGCGCCGGCGCGACGCAGGACCCACGGTTCCAGCGGCGTGGGTTCGAGCGCGGTGGGTTCGAGCGCCGGACGGCCGCTGCTCGTCACTGCACGCGCTCCCCGGGCCGCGACCCGCTGCGCTGCGAGCGCCGCCCGACCCC
>PLTW01000015.1 GCA_003164655.1 Actinomycetota bacterium | reverse complement strand
GCACCATCGCCTGCGCGTCGTCTAGCGGGCAGCTCGGCGGGACCGAGAAGTAGACCTCGGCACCCCAGGTCTGCGTCGCACTCTCCAGCGGCAACGCCTCCCAGAGCGCCCCGGCCGTGCTCGACTCATTAAGCTCGGCCACCAGCTCGAGATCGGCTTCTTCGATGAGGATGCGTAGGCGAGGCATGCACGAACCTCCTCACTCTCGATTGACTCTGCGACTACAACGAGCCGCCACGTGCCTTGATGGTGCGCTTCAGGAAGTTGTTGTGCAGCGAGCTCTTGGGGTCGTCGGCCCAGCGGCAGAGCGATTCGAACATCGGCTTGGTGGTGGTGAAGGCGAGCAGACCGGGGTCGAGGTGCTGACGCATCGCCTGGTCGGTGGCGCCGATCACCGCGCGCGGCTGGTCGAGGTCGCCGATGGCCGCCGCCAGCTGGCCGCAGCCGGAGCTGAATGGCGCCGTCACGGGCGGATCGGCCGGCCCACTGAAGTACGAGGCACCGGTGACCAGCACGGCGAGCTGGTCGGCGTTGACGTAGAAGGTCACCGAACGCAGGTAGTCGTACTGGTCGGCGTGGAGGGGGCCGATGAGGACATGGCCGTGCCGCGGATGGTAGCCGGGCGCTGAGTCGAGCCACCGCTCCATGAGCGCATGCGAGGCCCGCAGCCCCTCCTTGTCGACTAAGAACTTGACCATCTCCTCGCGGGAGCGGCTCTGCAGGCCGAGCAGATGCGGCGCCCCGCAGCCATGCAGCTCCTTGGTGAGGTGCAGCGTCTTGCCCTCACACCAGGCGCCGAAGGAGGCAAAGACGCACGCGCGCGGCGCGCCGGGCTCGACCAGTGGTGCGAAAGGTGCCGGATCGGGGGCGTCGTAGAGGCCGATGAGCGGTTCGCGGATGGAGAGCGTCTCGAGGATGGTGGTCGGATCGGGCTGCATAACGACCTCCTTGGTGGGCTGGTGATGACTGCCTTCTTGCACTGGATGAAGCGACTGTCTTGCGGACCGCGACGCTCGAGTCACGCACTCAGGGCAGCGAGCACCTCGGCCGTCCGTGAGAGGCATCCGAGGCGCGGGAAGATGCGCTCGCAGGCAAAGGCATGGTCGGCGGCGCTGCGCGAGCTCATGGCATCTTCGACCAGCACGAGGCGGTAGCCGCGCTCATAGGCGTCGCGGGCCGTCGACTCGACGCCATAGTTGGTGGCAATGCCGCCCAACACGACGGTGACGATGCCCCGCCGCCGTAGCTGCAGATCAAGGTCGGTGCCATAGAAGGCCCCCCACTGACGCTTGGTCACCACGATGTCGCCCTGCCGGGGGCCAAGCTCGGGCACGATCTCGGCGAAGTCGGGGGGCATCTGACGGCGCACCTGAGGCTCGTCGACCGGCGAGTGCAGCCTGTCCCTACCGTCGGGACTGGTCGCGACGTGGACCAGGACGACCGGAGCCCCGGCGGCGCGAAAGGCGGCGGCAAGCAGCGCGGCGTTGGCGATCACCGCGGCCGTCGAATGCGGCTCGGCGGGGAAGGCTGTGATGCCGCGCTGCAGATCGATGAGCACGAGTGCGGTCGTCTGCGGCTCAAGGCTGGTGAGAGACATGGCTTCCTCCGACTGCTGTGACTGTTGGTGGACTACCCCTCATGATAGTAGCGAACCTACTTGCGGCAGAGTCCACACCAGCAGTCGCTGCTTCGCGGCGACGGGGTCATACCAGAAGCCCTTGGGGTGGTAGGCCGGCACCCCGATCTGTTCGACCTCGGCGGCGGTGTAGGTCTTGCGCGCTGCCATTGCTCAGAGAGCCGTCAGCTCTCGAGTACCTCGACGCCGCCCAGGTCGACAGCGTCAACCTCGACGAAGGTGGGACCGAGATCTCCCTCGATGCGAATCGTCACCGACTCGCCGCGAAACGGAGCGAGGCGATCTCTGCGGGCCGCGAGCGGGTCGAGGCGGCCCACAACCAGGCCCTCCTTACCCTGATAGCGCACCCGCTTGCCCAGCAGGTCGAGGCTGTTCGGTGGGTTGACCATGAGCGGATCATAGCGCCCGATCGCGGAAGTCAACCAGGCTGGCCATGCGACAATCTCAGCTTCTTGCGTGGGTCACCGACACGCGGCCGACGCCCAGCCTCCCCAAGAACTGGGCCACCAAGAGTCTCAGGCGTGAAGGTACTGCTGGCGAAGATCAGCGACCGGTCGCTGGAGGCCGGTCATCGGTCCCGCGTACTGCCAGAAGGCCCAGCCGTTGCAGGCCGGAGCCTCCCCCTCTGGGTCGCCCGTGGCCGATCTAAGCGCTTCGCTACCTGTCTGCGTCGGTCTACCGTCACGTGGGGGTGAGACACGCCTCAAGAGCCGGAGGGGATGGTCCAGGCGATCCGACCGCTGGGCCTTGAACGAGCGAGGGCCGCGCCAATCGCGTTCTGAGCTCGTTGAGCCGCCGCCAGGTCAAAGGGGTCGCCGTTCATGAGAATCGAGAAGACGAGCAGGTGGCCGTTGGCGGCGGTCACATAACCGGACAGACTACTGGCCACGTCGAGGGTCCCGGTCTTGGCGCGCAGGTCGCCCTGCGCCGGGGTGCCGCGCATGCGCTTAGTCAGCGTGCCGCTCTCCCCAGCGACGGCAAGCGACCGATAAAAGACCGACCCCTGGCTGTCTTGTGCCTCAGCGACGAGCAGCCTCACCAAGTCAGCACTCGTCTCCCGGTCTGCGTAGCTCAAGCCGGAGCCGTCGGCCACCACGACCCCGTCAGATTCCATCCCCAGCCTTCGCTCGCAGGCGCGCTCGACCCGCAGTCCAGCAGTGGTACTGCCCCTGCCGGCGAAAGCAGCGCCGAGTCCCTTGGCGAGCATCTCGGCGAAGAAGTCGTCGCTGCGCTGGTTCATGCAGGCGAGAAGTCGCGCGAGGGGCGCCGAGTGGTCTGCATAGAGAAGCGTTGCTTGGCGCGGGGTGACCCCGGCGGTGGCCGCGCCGCTCACCGGAACGCCGGCGCGGCGCACCAGGGCGCTGAACGTGGCGGCGGTGTACAGTGCCGGGTCTGTGACCGGGGAGCCCTGCGAGCCGAGGCCCTCGTTGACGCTCAGGGCGGAGAGCGGGCCGCAATCGTCGATCTCGTCTTCGTGCCAGCCGGTCACGGCCTTGCGTGCGTCGAAGTAGCTCGCGTCGCCGACGATGCGCCCGATGATGCGTTTGATCCCGGCACGTTTGAGGGCCCACACGAAGTCTTCGAGGCGCGCGCTGCGCAGGTGCAGGACGGAGCGCTGATACGTGGCGGTCGAAAGACTCGGGTCGCCGTAGCCCTTGAGGTAGAGCGTGCCGCGAAAGACGCCGTCCGGCGCGAGCGAGCCGTCCTTATAGAGGTCGGTCCTGAAGCGGTGCGTCGGTCCCCAGCGCGCCAGGACTGTCGCAGAGGTGAGCAGCTTCTCGTTGGAGGCCGGCCGCAGTGAGGCAGCGCTGTGTCGTGCAAAGAGCAGTGTGCCGGTCGAGAGATCATAGACGCAGAGCGAATTGCCAGCGCCGAGAAAGCCGGTCGTCCCGAGGACGGCGAGCAGGTGCCGCTGCAGGGTGGTCGCAACGCGGCTGTCCGAAGGCAGCGCAAGCGGACGTGGCCTCGGTGAAACTGACGCAGTGGCGCTGGGGTCAAGGCGGGCTGTGCTTCCCAGAGCAGAGCCGCCTCGTGCGGCGTTCCCAGAGTGTCCCGCGGCTCGATGCGAACCCCGGGCTGTTTGGCTGAGGCCTACCGTGATGATTACGGCGACGACCAGCATAAAGACGACAAGGCTTATGAAACGGCGCTTGCGTCGCTGCCTTCGGACACGCCACCCTGAGCGATATCGGGTCACAGGGGGCTGCGGGGGGACGAACATGGACTCATCGTAGTGACGGAGCCAGCCGGTGTCCACGTGGCCTCGGATAGCGGTCACCGGCCGGATACACACCACACGCGAACATGTGATCGCCCAGATATCGGTGCAGCGGGCACTGCTGCCGACCCGCCGCCGCCAGGTAATGCGCGAGATCGAGCGCTTGCGGAACCTCGAGAGACGAACCTTCAGTAGCGGCTCCCGACAACCCCAGCCGACGGCCCTCACGAGTGCAGGCAAGGGCCGAGGCACTCGGAGGGTGCAGGAACATCCCAACCCTGGGGCGAAGGCCCTTCTGGAGCTTGCCGTCAGGCTCTCGGCGAACCGCATGCTCTCGACGCCGCGGTCACTGAAGGGGCACTGCGAGGTTGGCAGAGATGGTTAGGAATCGCCCTGCGTTGTCGATATCGTTGACGATGAGGGCCAAGACTTCGAACTCCAAATGGCTGCGCGTGCAGCAGGCAGCCGACCTGCTGGGCGTCAGCGCCAACACCGTGCGCCGCTGGGCCGACGGCGGCAAGATCGCCAGCCAGCGCACTCCGGGCGGACAGCGCCGTTTCTTGCCAGACGACTTGGAGCGGGCGCTTGGCGACAGGTCCCGCACCAGCGCAGGCCCAATGCCCCGCGATGACGCCGAGCAGCGCCATAAGCTCTTGCTCGACACCAGCCTCGAGCTGGCCTCCACGCTCGACCTCGACGAGGTCCTGCAATCGGCGGCGCGACGTCTTAGCGCCACTCTGCAGATCCGCGACTGCGATATCTACCGGCTCGCGGACACCGACCGCTTGGTCTGCTTGGCCTCCACGATCGACGGCGTCTACGACGCCAGCTGGGTCGGTCAGCAGATTCGTCAGCAGGAGTGGCCCTGCAAGTGGTTGGCCATCGAGACACGCCACGCCGTCACCGTGAGCAGCATCGACGATCCGCGCCTCAGTGAAGTCGAACGCGAGAACATGCGCGGCTACGGCCAGCGCAGCTGCGTCTCGCTACCCTTGGTCGCACGCGACAAGGTCATCGGGCTGGTTAGCCTGCTCGACCGCGTCGAGCGCAGGTTCAGCGAGGAGGAGATCGTCACCACCGAAGCGGTCGCCCAGCTCGTGGCCCTGGCTCTGGAGCACGCCCAGCTCTACGAGGACGTGAAGACCGTCCATCTGGGCAATCTGCGGGCCTTGAGCTCGGCTTTAAGCGCCAAGGACTACTACACTCTCGGCCACGCCAGCCGGGTGGCCGCCTATATGGCTCTGCTGGGCCGCGAGCTGGGCTGGCCGGCTGAGCACCTTGAGGAGGTCGAAAACGTCGCCTTCTTACACGACATCGGCAAGATCGGCGTCTCGGACCGGGTGCTGCTCAAGGCGGGCCCACTGACCTCTGAAGAGTGGGAGCTGATGCGCCAGCACCCCGGTATCAGCGCCGAGATCGTGCGCCCGCTGTTCGATGAGGAGCTCGTGGCCGGCGTGCGCCACCACCACGAACGCTTCGACGGCAAGGGCTACCCTGACGGCCTGGCCGGCGAGGCGATCCCGCTGCTCGCTCGCGCCCTGTGCGTAGTCGACTGCTACGACGCCATGTCCTGCGAGCGCCCCTACCGGCGCGCCTTGAACTACCGCCAGTGCTTGGCCGAGCTGCGGCGCTGCGCCGGGGCGCAGTTCGACCCCGAGATGGTGACGGCCTTCCTTGCGGCGCTCCAGCACCTGCGGCGGCGGCGGGCGTGGGTCACCAAACTCGCCGCCCAGGCCGCCCAGCTGATCAACCCCGCCGCCCACGCCCAGCTGCGCAGTCGCGCCGACGAGGTACGCCCGGAGTACCAGGAGATGGTAAGCGCGTTGCGTCAGTTTCGTGACTCCCATCCGCCGCTGCGCTACCTCACCAGTTTTGCCGTGGCCGGCGACCAGTGCATCACCGTCTTAGACACCGGTGAGACACAAGACGAGCTCTCCCACTGTGGTGACCCCTGGCTGGCCGAAGACGAACTGGCCCGCGTACTCACCCAGGAAAGCACCATGGCCAACGTCCTCAACGCCGACGACTTCGGCGTCTGGGTGTCGGGCATCGCCCCAGTGCGTGACGAGAAGGGCAAGATCGTGGCGGCGGTCACAGTGGACGCACCGGTCGTGGAGTCGCTTGCCCAAGACCTGCAGATCGACCGCTCCCACGCCCTGGCGGCAATGCTGCAGTCAGCGGCGATCCGCTTCAGCAGGGCCGAGGTCGAGGCGATCACCGACGGCCTCACCGGCCTGTACAACCACCGTTACCTGCACGAACGCCTCGAGGAGGAGCTCAGGCGTGCGCGGCGCCGCAAGAGCGCGCTTGGCCTGCTCTTCGTGGACTGCGACCACTTCAAGGTCTACAACGACCGCTACGGCCACAAGGCCGGCGATGCCGCCCTGAGTCGCATCGCGAGGATCATCGAGACCTGCTGTCGGCGGGTCGATCTGGCGGCGCGTTACGGTGGCGAGGAGTTCGTGCTTGTGCTCGTCGATACGGACATCACCGGCGCGCTAGCCGTCGCCGAGCGCCTGCGTGCCGAGGTCGAGGCCGCAAGTGCCCTGGGCGGACAGCCGCCCACAGTGAGCATCGGTGTGGCCGGCTTCCCAGAGGACGCCAGCGCCCGCGACGAACTGCTCGACAAGGCGGACTGGGCAATGTACGTGGCCAAGGAGGCCGGACGCAACCGCGTGCTGGCCTTCGGTGACGAGTACGTCGCCAAGCAGACCTGGCTTTCGCGACGGGGGCGCTAGGTCGCCCGCACACCAGGCGCGCCCCTGGAACGCCTCACCGCCATGGCCGGCCTCTCGTCCTGCTGCAGGGGGCTCCTTTCGCCAACGCGCTGCCGACGACAGAGGTGCCCCGCGCCACGGCCAGGCAGACCGAGAGACTCTTCATGCAAGCGTCGCCCGGCGGCGGCTCGACGAGCTCATTGGCGGCGATCGTCTCTTTTGCTAGGGAAGGCCCATATTGGAGGTGGCAGGCAGGCGGGCGCAGCGCAGCTGCCCGGGAGCGCCGCCGAGCAAGACGAGTCCCCGGGCCCCGCGAGCCAGACGCCGGTACGCCCGGAAGCGTCCCTGAGCGCCT
>PLTW01000166.1 GCA_003164655.1 Actinomycetota bacterium | reverse complement strand
CGTATAGATCGTGGCGTGGGCCGCCTTCAGGCGGGCGAGGGTCGCGGGCGCGGGGTGGCCGTAAGAGTTGTGGCCGACCGAGATGACGGCGTAGCGGGGGCGGGTCTGCGCGAGAAACGCGGCGCTCGTCGCGTACTTGGAGCCGTGGTGGGCGACCTTGAGGATGTACAGCGGCGGGCCGCGAGCGACGACGCTGCCGACGTAGTCTTCGCTGGGCCCATAGTCGTCGCCGGTGAGCAGCACCTCGTGGCCGTCGAGGTCGAAGAGCAGCACGATGCTGTCGGCGTTGGTGTCGCTGCCGTCGTGGGCGGGGTTGAGGACCCTGGCCTTGAGCGGGCCGAGCGCCAGAACGTGGCCGCGAAACACCGAGACCACCCTGGTGTGCGCGGCGTGCAGCGCCGCCATGAAGCCGCGGTAGGTCTTTGTAGTGCCCACGTCGTCGCTGTAGGCGACCGGCGGGCGGAACTGCCGCACCAGGGCGGCGAGATCGCCGATGTGGTCGGCGTCCGGGTGGGTGGCCAGCACGGCGTCGAGGTGCGTGACCCCCAGGCTGGCGAGCTCCGCCGCGACGGCGCCGGCGCAGTGCGCCCGTCCGCCGTCGACCAGGCCGGCCCAGGATCCGTCCTTGATGACGATACCGTCGCCCTCGCCGACGTTGACGAAGCTGATGACCACCGGGGCGGCGCTGCTGGTCGTTGTGGCGGCGTNNCGCCGGCGCCATCGAGCAACCACCGACGAGCACCGCGACGACGGCGACCGCCGGCAGGAGGCCATGCAGTCTGTGGTACGCCGTCATGGAGCCCCCTTGGAGATTCGTCAACCGTCACTCTACATCGGCGAACGGTCCAGGGAAGGTGAAGAGCCGGGGACGGGGCACGGGGCGGTGTGTGCCGCCGGAAGGGCCGGCAGCCTGACCGTCGGTCTCGTTGCGAGTGCGGAGGCGCTGCACCTGGCGGAGGGGGTGGGATTCGAACCCACGAGGGGCCTTGCGACCCCTGGCGGTTTTCAAGACCGCTGCCTTCAACCGCTCGGCCACCCCTCCGCGCGCGGACCGACCGTGTGCCGTCCGTCCGCCATGGCACGGAGCAGTATACGACGCGCGCCGCGGCCGGCCTGCGCCGGCGCCGTCGCCCGGTGGTAGTGTTCGCAGACGTCGCCCACGAAAGGATCCGAGTGCCGGCCACGGCCAACGCCGAACGTTCCAACACCGCGGTCTTCGTGCTGCTGGGGCTGGCCTCGGCGATGTGCCTCGCGCTGGTGGCGGCGCGCACGGTCTACGCTCACGTGGGCCACTTTCAGTTCCTCATCTGGAACCTGTTTCTCGCCTGGATCCCCCTGGCGTTGGCGGCGCTGGCCTACCGCATCGCCACCCGGCGCGGCGCGCTGGCGCGCGTCATCGTGGTGCCCACGGCCATCGTCTGGTTGCTGTTCTTTCCCAACGCGCCCTACATCGTGACCGACTTCGTGCACCTCGGGCAGTTCCACGACAGGGTGCCGGGCTGGTACGACGTGATGCTGATCGCCTGGTTTGCCTGGACCGGGCTCATGCTGGGCGTCGTGTCGCTGCGCCTCATGCAGGAGATCGTGAGCCGCGCCGCGGGTGCTGTCGCCGGCTGGGTGATGGTCGCGCTCGTCACGGCGCTGGGCAGTGTCGGCATCTACCTCGGCCGGTTCCTGGGCTGGAACAGCTGGGATGTGTTTCAGGCGCCCCTGGCGCTGGCCGACAAGGCCTGGGATCGGGCCAACCAGCCCAACGCCGACGTGCGTATGTTCGGCTTTACCGTGCTGTTTGCGCTGCTCTTTCTGTTTATCTACGTGGCGGTGTACCTGGTCGGGCGCCCGGCTGCGGAGCCGTGACGCCCGTGGCCTGGGCGCGGTAGTGTCGCAGCGCCCCTTCTGCGATACTAACGAACCATGAACTCACTGCTGGTGGCCTGCTCAGACGGACGCGTGGCGCCGGCGCTCGACGATCTGCAGCGCCGCCTGCACATCGAAGACGCCGACCGCATGCTGGTGCCCGGCGGGCCGCTGGCGCTCACCCGCACCGGCGCCGAACGACGCGTGGCCAAGGACTCGGTGTCGCAGATCGTGCAGTTCCACGACATCAGGCGCATCGTGCTCGTCTCGCACCAGGACTGCTTTGCCTACGAGCGCTCGCTCGGCGGCCTGGGGTTCGACCAGCAGCGTATCCTCGAGCGCGACCTGCGGCGCGTCAAGGCCGACCTCGAGCACGACTACCTCGGGGTGACCGTGGAGTGCTACGTCATTCCCTGGCGCGAGAACGCCGAAGGCGCCGACTTCGCCCGCGCCGAGCTCGTTCAGTAGCTCCGCGCCGGCGCGCGTCGCCGGGGCCGCGACGGGCGGCACGTCTCGCCTGGCCGCCGGGCTCGGCTCAGACCCCGATCGTCTCCTTGCCCAGGAAGGACACGAGCACCGGCGGCACCGCGACGGTGCCGTCGGCGCGCTGGTAGTTCTCGATGATCGCGATCAGGGCGCGGCCCATGGCAATGGCCGTGCCGTTGAGCGTGTGCACGAACCGTGGTCCCTTGTCGGTGCGGTAGCGGCAGTTCAGGCGCCGCGCCTGGTAGTCGGTGCAGTTGGAACACGAGGTGATCTCGCGGTACCTCTGCTGGCCGGGCAGCCAGGCCTCGAGGTCGTACTTCTTGGCGGCCGGCGCGCCAAGGTCGCCGGCGGCGATGTTGATCACGCGGTAGGGTATGCCGAGGCCGCCGAAGATCTCCTCTTCGGTCGCGCGGATCAGCTCGTGCTCGTCGTGGGCCTGCTCGGGCAGGCAGAACGAGAACATCTCGAGCTTGTCGAACTGATGCACCCGCAGAATGCCGCGCGTGTCCTTGCCGGCGGCCCCGGCCTCACGCCTGAAGCAGGTGGAGTAGCCGGCGTACCGCAGTGGCAGCGCCTCTGCCTCGAGGAACTCGTCCATGTGCAGCGCCGCCAGCGGCACCTCGGCGGTGCCTACCAGGCAGTCGCCGTCGGTGGTGCGGTAGATCTGCTGCTCGTCGGCGGGGAAGAAGCCGGTGCCGTACATGGCCTCTTCGCGTACCAGCACCGGCGGCAGCACCGGGCGGAAGCCGTGCCCGACGACGATGTCGAGGCCGTAGTGCAGCAGGGCGAGCTCGAGTAGCACGAGGTCGCCCTTGAGATAGGCAAAGCGCGAGCCGCTGGCCTTGGCGGCGCGCTCCATGTCGATCCAGTCGTGGGCCGTGCCGAGGTCGAGGTGGTCCCTGGGCTCGAAGGCGAAGCTCGTGCGCTGGCCGACCTCGCGCAGCACGACCGACTCGTCCTCGCCGCCGTCGGGGACGTCGTCGAAGACCAGGTTGGGGATGTTCAGCAGCAGGTCGCGCAGCGCCGCTTCGACGGCGGCAAGCTCGACCTCGACCTCTTTGATGCGCTCGCCGAGCTCGCGCATGGCGGCCATCTCGGCGCTCGCGTCGTCGCCGGCCTTCTTGCGGGCGCCGATCGCCTCGCTGGCGCGTTTGCGCTCGCCGCGCATGGTCTCGACCGCGGTGGTCAGCACGCGGCGGCGCTCTTCGACGGTGAGAAACTCGTCGAGCGGCGCCGTAGACGCACCCCGCCGCTGCAGCGACCGGCGGACTTCGTCGGGGTTGGCGCGCACCATCTTCACGTCGAGCATGGACTCACCTCTGTCGTTGGGGGCGGGCGGTCGTCACCAGGGGGGCGCCGCCAGTGCGTATCGTACCCCGACGGCGCCGCGCGACGCGAGGCGGGCGCCGCGCGGAAGGGCGGCCGTCGCGCTCAAGGGCGGGCGCGCGAGGGGGCGGGCGAGGGCGCGGGCGCCGCGGCGCTGGCGTCGCGGCCCCGCCCGCGTCTAGAATCGGTGCGGTCCAGCAATCGAAAGGGGAGTCGGCATGCGCGCAGGCACTACCAGACTCGGCAGCGGGCGGCGGCAGTGGGCGGCGCTGGTCGCGCTCGCGACACTGTTCGCCTGCGCCACGGCCACCGGTGTTGCGTGGGCTGCCGGCACGCAGGCCGCGCCGTCGGCCTCACCCGCGGCTGCCTCACCCTCGGCTGCCCCGGCGCCCGCGCCCGCCGACTCGCCTACCGCCTCGCCCACGGTCACACCCTCGCCGAGCCCCACGCCCGCCACCATCGCCTGGACGGTCACGCCCGCTGCGGTGGTCTACGGTCAGTCGGTCACGGCCAGGGGCACGGTCACGCCGGCGACCGCGGGGCTGACGGTCACCGTGGCCGTCGGCGGCGTCACCGTGGCCAGTCCCGTGACCGACACCGGCGGCGCCTTCAGCGCGACCTTCGTGCCCGCTGCCGGCGGGGCGGTCACGGCGACCCTGGCCGGCGCCACCAGCGGACCGTCGCAGACCTTGTCGGTGTCGCCCCGGGTAACGTTGCGGGCCGGCGTCACGATGCCTTGGGCACACACGAAGCTGTGGGTTTCGGTCGCTCCGGCGTCGTACGCCGGCAAAGTGACCGCCGTCGTGCTCCACCACGGCAAGAAGATCGCCCTGGTCGCCGGCCGGCCCGTCGGCGGCAGTCTCGTGCTCGTGACGCCCACGCCCGGCATCGGCGCGTTTGCGGTGCGGGTCACGGCCGCGGCCTCCGGCAATCTCGCCGCNNCAGAAGGCCTACGGGCTGCCGCGCACCTACGTGTTCGACGGCGCCGACTGGCGCCGGCTCGACGTCGCCGGCATCATCAGGGCGCGTCGCAGGGGCCCCCAGACACACATCGAGGTCGACAAGACTCGCCAGATCCTCATGATCGTCAAGAACGGCGTGCCCTACGGCATCATCCCGGTCTCGACCGGACGCACGGGCAACACTCCCGTGGGCACGTTCCACATTCTCCGCAAGGCGCCGGCTACGAGTACCTGGCTGGGGTCGGCCATCCTCTGGCGCACGATGGACTTTCACGGCGACTTCGCCATGCACGGCTACCCCGAGGTGCCGCCGTACCCCGCCAGCCACGGCTGCGTGCGCGAACCGATCTGGGTCGCCGACTGGACCTATCGGCACTCGTGGGTGGGCGAGACCGTCGACATCTATCTCTGACAGGCGCGCATGGCGGGCGGGCGGCGNNCGGCGTCGCGTCGTCAGGCGCCTTGCGGCGCCACCGGGTAGCGGATGATCGTCTTCATGTGCTTGGCCTCGGGCCGCGAGAGGTACTCCTCTTCGTGGGGGCCGACGATCTCGTAGCCGCTCTCGGCGACGAAGGCGCGCAGCCGGGCGACCGTGGGCTCTTCGTCGGCGAACGGTCCGAGGTGCAGAATATGGGCCATCGTGCCGTACTCCCAGGTCTCGAGGGCGACGGGCACGTCGGGCACGGTCTGGGGCAGCTCGTCGGTGTCGTCGGGCACGGCGATGCCCCAGAGGCTCACCCACTGCTCCCGGGGCGTGTCGAACGGCAGTGGCCAGCGGGCCCGCGGCGGGCCCGGCTTGAACTCGATGCCGCGCGGCTTGAGCACCTTGAACTTGAGCGTGAACACGGCGCCGAACAGGGCGGGGAAGACCTGCGGGCCGACCTCGTTGGGGTCGCCGACCGAGTGCACCACGGCCATGCGCTGGGCGGGCATCTCGACCAGCGACGGCTTTTGACGGACGCCGAACGGCAAGGCCATGTGTCCCTCCGTGTCTGCCTGCGTTGCCGGGCTGGGAGTGTGTCTCTCGGCAGTCTAGTCGGCGCGCAGGCGCTTTTCGAGGACGATCGTCTCGGGGCGGTCGAGGTCGGGCAGAGCCACGAACGCATGCCCCCGATACAGCCGCTGCGAGCGCTCGTCGGCGGCGGGCACCAGGGCTCGCAGCCGGCAGCGTTGCTCGGCGAAGGCCAGGCCCTCGACCCAGTCCATGAGCTGGTGGGCCACGGCCTGAGCCTCGAAGGCGGGGTTCACGCACAGGCAGCGCACCTCGAGCGTCTCCGGAGCGCGCTCGACGGCCACGTAGCCGGCGATCTCGCCCTGGGCCTCGGCGACGAACACCGAGGCTTCGGCCAGCAGGACGAGCAGGTCGCTGGGATCGTAGCGTTCGGGGTGACCGGCGCCGGCGGCCAGGGGGTGGAGAGTCTCCTCGGCGAGGTAGAGGAGCATGCTGTCGTCGCCGTCGCGCTTGGTGCGGATCTCGACCTTGACACGTGTCATGTCTGCCCTCCGGCGCTCGCGGAGTCGCTCAGGTCGCGCTTAAGCGATCATGTCCTCTTCTTCGTGGATTGTATACCGCAGCGTGATCCAGAACAGCACGCTGACCGTGAGCCCGATGAGGGCCTCGAGCTGTTCGAGGTAGAAGGCGAAGACCTGGCCGATGAAGATCGACACGAGCGTCGCCCGCAAGAACCAGCGGTAGGCGTCGAGACGCGACCGGCGCAGAACCGCGATGCCCGCCACGACCAGGCCGCCGACCGCCAGCGAGGCCAGAAGCGAGCCCGCCTGAGCGAACTGCTGGGCGCTGGTCGCCATGCTGTGCAGGCTCACGTCGGGCGTCTCGGCGAGCTCCGCGACGCGCCGCATGGCTTCGATGAGCGCCACCAGTGAGGCCGCCACGAAGGCCGTGACGACGAGCCGCCCGAACCAGATGCGGCCGACCAGCCGCCGGTAGGTCCGATCGAGCGCGCGGCGGGCCCGCACCACCCAGTGCGGCGAGGGCGGCGGCGCGGCGATGCGCCCCAGGGCGACGACCAGCGCCGCGACCAGCGGGTCGTTCTGGTCGCAGCGCGTCAGCAAGGCCAGGGCGCGCTGCTTTTCTTCGGAGTCGAGGTCGCGAATGACGGCCTCCTTGGTGAGCTCGAGCGCATTGGCGAGGTTCGCCGAAGGCGAACGCCGGGCGCCGGCGGCGATGCGCCGAAAGACCAGCACGAGCGCGACGAAGATGAGGTAGATGAGCGCCACGGTGGGGCGGTAGAAGTAGTTGTTGTCGCGGCTGATGACCTTGCCGAGCTCGTCGATGAACACGCCGAAGCCGGCGCCGCCGAGCACGGCGGCGATCTCCGCCGAGAGCCTGCTGAGCGAGACGAGCAGCATGACGACGGCCGCCATCATGCCGAGGCCGCCCCAGAGCATGTGGGCGATGTGCAGGTGAGCGCCGCCGAGGGTCGGGTACTCGGCGACGGCCAGCGCGAAGCGCATCACCAAAAAGGCCGTCACCGCGGCCACGAGGAACGCTTCGAGCAGACCGCCCGCATCTGAGCGCAGGACGAGCATGTGGCGGCGGAAGGGGTTCAGGCCGGCCATGGGGGCGGCCCTCGGCGTCAGGTGGGGTAGGAGCCCAGCACCTTCACCCAGGAAAGCTTGCAGCCGAGGCAGGAGAGCGCTTGGGCGATGGGGGGGTCGGAGCGCCGTCCCACCATGTCGATGAAGAAGATGTAGTCGCCGAGCCCCTGTTTGGAGGGCCGCGATTCGACCTTCGTCAGGTTGACATAGCGGTAGGCGAACTCCGAGAGGATCATGAGCAGGCTGCCGGGCTGGTCCTGGGAGATGCCGCAGACGATGCTCGTCTTGAACGTCTCGCCGGTGTCCTGAGGAGCCTCGGCGCGGCTCACGAACACAAAGCGGGTGCGGTTGTCGGGGGCGTCGTCGATGTCGGCGGCGACCACTTCGCACTCGTACATCTCGGCCGCCAGACGGGTGCCGATCGCCACCCACGGCCGCTCGACGCGGCTCACGCGCCGCACTGCTTCGGCGGTCGAGTCGGTGGGCTCGTGCTCGACCCCGTCGAGGTGCTCGCGGATGAACTCGCGGCACTGTCCGTAGGCGTGGGGGATGCTGACGATCTTGGTGACCCGGTCAAAGCCGACCGGACGGCGGGCGATGAGCTGCTGGTGGACCTGCCAGGTGATCTCGCGCACGATGCGCAGGTCGTCGAAGCCGAAGGCCAGGCTGTCGAGGGTGACGACCACCGAGCCTTCGAGCGAGTTCTCGATGGGCACGATGCCCAGGGGGGCGTCTCCGGCCTGCACCGCCTCGAGCACCTCGCGGATGGACGGGTACGGGTACGGGTGGTACGCGCCCGCCGGCATGTGGGCCAGCAGGGCCTCCTCGCTGAAGGTGCCCTCGGGGCCCAGGAACGCGACCGGCTGCGAGGCGGCGTCGGTCATGCGGGCTCTCGCGGTCGCGGCGGCTCGTCGGCGGCCGCCGGGTTCGTCGCCGGCCTGACCGCGCCGGGCGCCGCCGGCCTGACCGCGCCGGCCGCCGGCCTGACGACGCCGGCCGCCGCCGGCTCGACCTCGTCGGCTGCGTCGGGCTTGCCCGTGCGCGTCGTGGCGAGCGCCTGCGCGACGACATCGATCTCTTCGGGCGACAGCGCCCGGTCGGGCACCGACCGGCGGAGCTGCTTGACGTAGATGCGGGCGTAGTCGCGCGAGTGGATCATGCTGATCACGACGCCCGAGGCGGTGTTGTCGAGCAGGGCGATCGAGGCGCTCTGCTGGCCGCCGATGTCGCGGAAGGCGTCGTAGCGCACGATGGCGCGGTGCGTAAAGGCCTTGTCGAGGTCGGTCTTGTAGCTCGCCAGCAGGCCGTCGAGGCCCTGGACGGCGTCGCGCAGGTTGCGCACCTGCTCCTCGAGGTCCTGGGCGTGGGCCACAAGGTCGCGCTCGCCGTGGGCGCCGAGTACGGCGAGCTGGGCGCGCCGCAGACGGCGCTGGCCGACCATGAGGCGCACGACGAGCACGAGAAGCACCACGGCGAGCGCGGCGGCGCCGAGCGCCAGGTACGGGGCGATGTCGCGCAGGGTCTGCACCGGCGGTTACTTGAGGACCGGGATGATCGTGAAGGTCGCGCCGTTGTTGCTGAGTATCTTCTCGTCGGGTACCGGCCCGGCTTCGACTTTGAGCTGCGACGACTTGGTGATCGCCGTCGAGGGGATGTTCAGACCCGGCACGTCGACGGTCTGCTTGGCGTGCGAGGCGATCGCGGGGATCGCGGCGCGGTAGCTCTGGGTGCTGCTGTTGCCGGGGCCGGTCCAGGTGATCGTGACCGGCACGTTGTTCTCGGTGCCGCTTCCCTGGTTCTGGACGGTGACCGAGACGAGGAGCCCGACCGAGGCCTGGAAGTTGTTGGCGCCGCTCGACGACAGCATGATGGTCTTGCCGTTGCTCTTGATGGCCACGCCGGCGAGAGCCACGCCGTGCAGACCGGTGAGCTTGGTCGACGACGACACGCTCGTCAGCGCGGCGCTCAGGGAGCTCGGCGAGAAGACGCTGCTCGAGGCGAAGTAGCTCGTCGTCGGCACGGCCACGTTGTTGACCCCGTCGGCGGTCATGATCTTCTGCGCCTGGGTGCGGTAGAGCTCGTTGTAATAGACGTCGGGGCCGGTGAAGTAGCCCGAAAGGGCGGCGAGCTTGCGGGCCGTGGCGTGGAGGTTCTTGCCTGTGAGGGCGGCCAGCAGCCCGGCGCGCACCTGCTGTACGCCGCTCAGGCGCACCTGCTCGCCCTGGACCAGGATGGTGTGCAGGCTCTTGAGCTTGCCCGGCGGGTTGATGCGCTGCGTGCGCGTGGTGATCTCGTTCTGGGTGGCGACGAGGCCGTTGAGCGTGCTCAGGAGCTGGGTCCGGCCGTACCGCGTGGGGTCGGCCAGCAGCGCCGCGGTCGGCTTGCCCACCTTGTTGGCGGAGTCGCTCAGGACCTGCTGGACCTGGGTGAAGTACGAGCGGTAGGTCGCCTCTCTGGCGTTCTGCTGGCACGAGCGGATGACGAGGGCGAGCACGAAGACCAAGACGAACAGGGCGACGAGGGCGATGATCAGCCGCTGGATGCGCAGCCGGGAACGGTTGCGCTTGCCGCGGCGGGGGCGGGGAGTCGGCGCTGTGACCTGCGTGACCTCTGCGTCATCGTCGAAGAACGACATCAGCGACCCTCCGTGCGTGGAGCTGGTGGGCGAGGCGGGATTTGAACCCGCAAGCTCTTGCGAGCACTAGGTCCTGAACCTAGCGTGTCTGCCAATTTCACCACTCGCCCCCAAGGACCCCGAACAGGGTCAAGACTATACCACAGCGAATAGATGACTTCAGGGAGCGGCAATGCCCGTCGAGAACCGCAAACCGGAGGCTCATCAGCCCGTGCCCGCCTCGTCGTATGACCGCACGCCCGTCTACACCGACTGGCGCGACCGCTACGAGATCGTCGGCAAGATCGGCGCCGGCGGCTCGGCCGACGTCTACGAGGCCGTCGACCTCGAATCCGGGCGCGGCGTCGCCCTCAAGGTGGTCGACGAGCGCGGCGCCGTCGCCGGCCGCGTGGTGCGCGAAGTCGAGGCGGCCAGGGCCCTCGACCACCCCGGCATCGTCGCCCTGTTCGACTTCTTCTCCGACGGCCGACGCAGCTTTCTGGTGTGGGAGCTGGTGCGCGGCCAGTCGCTGGCCGAGCTCGTCGGCGAGTTGCGCGACGACGAGGCGGTGGCCGCCGCGGCGCAGCTCTGTGACGCCCTCGCCTACG
>PLTW01000009.1 GCA_003164655.1 Actinomycetota bacterium | reverse complement strand
GCCCGACGGGGTTGTCGCCTTTAGCTCCGAGTGGTGGCAACAGTGCTCTTTGCCCGAGCAGGAGAGGCCCAGCTCTGCTTGAGCTCGAGCGTCAGCGCGGGGCACTCAGGCCGCGGGCCCGGCGGCAAGCTGGACGGTGCTCGTGTGCCGGGTCCCCGTCGGGTCGTCCCAGGTGATCTGCACGATATCGCCGGGTTGGTAGCGGCCGAGCAGCGCGTCGAGGGCCGCCGGCGAGGCGACGGTCTGACCGGCGATTGCGACGACGACGTCGCCGGGAATGAGGCCGGCCAGTGCGGCTGGGGTGCTGTAGAAGACCTGCGCGACGCTAACACCGGGTGTCTTGCTGGCGGCTGCCTCAAAGCCCAGGAAGGCCGTCTGCCCGACGTGGATCGTAGTCGAGGCCTGGCCGTCTTCGATACGACGCACCACCGCCATGGCAGCGTCGATGGGGATGGCGTAGCCCTCCCCGGCCGTGAGCGCCGGCGAGTGGCCTTGCGACGCGGCCGTATCGAGGCCGACCACCTGGCCGGCGGAGTCGACCAGCGGCCCGCCGGAGTCGCCCGGTCGGATGTTGGTGTCGGTGGCGATCAGCTCGTCCAGGTGCTCAGGGGTAGCGTCATCGGCATCGTTTGCCTCGATACTCCGCTTGAGTGCCACGACGGTACCGGAGGCTGCGCCGGGCGTGCCACCCAGGCCGCCGGCGTTGCCGATGCCCACGACGGGCTCGCCGAGCGCGATTTGAGACGAGTCGCCGATATCGGCCACAGCAAGGCCGGAGGCGCCATCGAGCTGAAGCAGGGCGACGTCGCGGCTGCTGTCGTAGCCCAGCACCGTCGCCGCGTAATCCTGGCCATTGCCCACGTCGATCGCGCGGATCGCGGTGGCCCCGGCGATGACGTGATTATTGGTCAGCACAAGGCCGCTGGGGTTGAGCACGATACCGGTGCCCTCGGCGGTGCGCGACGCATAGGTCAAGCCGGCCGTAATGTCGACGAGACTCGGATCGACGAGGGCCGCGACCGAGCCGCTGTCGGCGAGGGTCGAGGTTGTCGCCAGCCGGGACGATGCCGCCCCGGCGGTGCTTGATCGCCAGAGCTCATGGCCGATCAGCAGCGCAAGGAAGGCCACCGCTGCCATCAGGAGGGCACTCGCTACGGGTCGCGAGCGGTGCCCTGGAAACGAGGGCTGGGCAGGCGGGCCTGGGGGTAGGCGGTTCCATCCGGCAGCCCACGGCGGCGCCACCTCGCGGTCCTGCCTTGGCGACGGAGCTATCGTGATTGGGTCGAACTGGCCAAGCTGCTTCTGCGGCCAGTCCGATGGGGGCTGCGACACTGCGCCTCCGCCTATCGACGCTGGGGCTCATCAAGCCGCACGTCCGCCACCGAGCCGAGCGATTCATGGACGGCTTCATGACCAGACTGTGGGCGGCTCTTCAGCACTTATCGACACGAGCGTCCGTCGGCTAGAGGAACACTTCCAAGGCCGGTCTCTTGCCGCGACTGGCCCGTTCGGGGCCTGCGTGCAAGGAACCTGGGTCCGGACCGCAATGGATCAGCGTGAGTGCTGGCACGGCTTCGATGAGCACGTGCGTCAGAACGGCGGCCAGCAGGTTCTTGCGAGAACGCCAGCAAACCAGGCCGGTGACAAAGCCGGCCAGGTCGTTGTTGCGCGGCCGGCGACCGACGGCGGAGCGCACTCTGACTCCTGATGGTGTCGGACGCCAGACTGCGCCGCTCAAGCCACCGGCGCCGACCTCTTGCCGACCACGTGAACTTGCTCGTTGCACACCAAGCGACGACGGTGGGAGGGTCGCGTCAGCTCGAGCTGCCGGATTAAGCGGCTGTTAAGAAATGTGCATCTGCACCGCCGAAGGCGCAGGTCGCGCTATGGTTGGCAAAATAGGGCGAGTCGTGCAGGTCCAGGGGAGCGCCCATCGAATGCCGGTATCCGAAAATGACGCGCAAGGACCTATGACGAACGCTCATGTCACAGACTCAGAGGCAGCCGCCAAAGCACGGTGGTGCTGGCTCGATGGCCCTCCTTGCTTCAGCGAGCCCGACTCGAGTCTCGACGACCTTGCGGCCGCACTCGCGAGGCAGACTCGTGCCCCGCTCTCGTACGGTGACTGGGCCTGCGTTCTTCAGCGGGGGGACTCCCCGGCAGAACCGGGTGATGCGGACGGCTCGCAGACAGCCCGTCTCTACGAGCTTTCATTCTGGGTGCATAACGGCCTCGCGAAGCCCGGTGAGAGACTGGGCCCACCGGGCGTGTTCGTCGAGTCGCTCGAGGTGCAGAGCGGCGAGCGCCAGTCCGCCGAAGGCGCCATGCGAGAGGCCATCACCGCGCTCCTGGGCCAAGCCGCAGAAGCTCTGGACGCCTGGCCGGCACTATCGACGTCGCCACAGCTAAAGCCACCCAAGGCATCCGCAGGGCTCGGCCGCACCCCAGCGCGGGGTCGTCCGCGACGTCACGCCGTCCGCTACGTGCTAGCAGCCATTGTCGCCATCGTCGCGGCGATCCTCGTAGGGGGCTTCGTCGTGAGGCCCTATGTCGTCCCTTCGGTTTCGATGGCCGCGGCTGCCTCGCCACGAGAGGGGGTGTTTGTCGACCGCATCATCTACCGCTTCCGCTCTGTCCATCGCGGTGACCTCGTCGTCTTTGACGACCCGCGGCCGCCTCATGAGATGCTCATGACAAGGGTGGTCGGGTTGCCAGGCGATTGGCTCTCCCTGCGTCGTGGCTATCTCTTTGTCGACGGCGTTCAGACCAGTGAGGCTCTCAGCGGCAGGGTCGCCGACCTCGCCCTGTCGACCGGGCTCAATGCCGGCACGATGGCCGGCATACACTGGACCGTGACGCACCCCTATCGTCTTCCCGCTGGCGAGTATTTCGTGGCAAGCGACGACCCCGCCGGCCATCGCGGCACCCTGGGCGGGGGAATCGTGCTGCGTCGCGCCATCGTCGGCCAAGCCTTCCTCAGCTTCTGGCCGCTTGGCCGAGTCAGCAGACTCTGAGCAGCCGTGCGCTCGAGCGCAGCCGCTTCAGACCCCCATCTCTATCCGCCGCGGAGATCGGCCGCCAGTCCGGCCACACCTTGGCCGCCCTCGATCTCGAAGCGGTTGAGCTCGAACGGCCGATCCCTGCTTGCGTAACCGCCGTTCTCAGTCGTGGCGTTGCTGTAGCCGGCCGCCCGCACGGCCGCGATCACCGCACTGTCGTACTCGCTCGACGGGTAGCAGAAGCTGTCGGCAGGGATGCGCAAGGTGCGCTGCAGAAACCGACGTGAGGCGACCACCTGGTAGCGCAGCTCGGCCGGGCTGAGCGTGGTGAGATCGGGATGGTTCACCGAGTGGGAGTCGACCTCCCAGCCGATGGCAAGCACCTGTTTCAGCTGCGCAGGTCTGAGATGACCGGCGGTGATCTCGTTGAGCACGCCGGGCCAGCCATACCGGGAGAGCACCGCCGGAGTGAAGCTAACTTGGGCGGGGTAGCCGTTGTCGAAGGTGATGACGATCGGCTTAGCGGGCAGCATGCCGCCGTGATACCAAGCGCTCATCAGCTCATCGAGCGTGACGGCCTGGTACCCGTTGCGAGCAAGCCAGCGCATCTGCGCCTCGAACTCCTGACGCGAGACATAGAGCCCAGGATAGGGTTCGCTGGGCGGCGGCGTGCCGAGCGCGTGGTAGACCAGAATGGGGACGGGACCGGGGTGAGGCTGCCAACTCGGCTGCGGCGTGGCGTTGCGGACCAGGTGGACTGTAGTGGCCCTCGGTTGCGTGGCCGCGGAAATGCGAGTGGGGCTCACGCCGGCACTGGGGGTCGACTGCGTCTGCTGGGCGACGGTGACGCCACGCTGGTCGCGCCCGAAGGAGATGTAGAACGAGGCCACCACGGCCGCCAGGGCTGCCGCCACGGCGGCGATGACGATCAGGCGTCGATATCTCATCTGTCTGGTGCATTGCCGAGAAGGCACTACGCTCGACGACTCTTTCGTCCCGTCGCGCCGCCCAAGCCCAGAGCCGGGGGCATTCACTTGCACCATACCTCACTTCTCGGCGCCTCACAGTGGGGGGGCCGGTCGAAGGCGCCTAACACCACGTTGTGGACGTTTGCGACAATACGCCCTTCTGCAGGACTTCTTGAGAGGCGACTGACACCAGACCGATGACACGCGACCGCGACCTTTGCCCAGCAGTCGCGCCTCGCCGGGATTTCGGAGGTACACTCAGGCCCGTGGATTGCGCCCGGATGCAAGCGACTCCTCGCCATGGCTGACCGCCGACTGTCGCATCGTGGCTCCTACGGCCTTGATACCCCCTACCTGCTTGTGCTTCCCCTCCTGCTGGTCGTCGTCCTGGCGCTGCAGGGCGCACTGACCGGCGCACCCTGGCCGTTCGTCGGAGCGGCCGTGGTCATCGTCTGCACCGGCTTTGGGCTCTATGCCTCGACGCGGGGCAAGTTCGAGGTCTGGGCCGAGCTGCTCGACCAGCTGCAGCTGCGGGGCGACGAGGAGATCCTCGACCTGGGCTGCGGGCGAGGCGCTGTCCTGCTGTCGGCAGCGCAGCACCTGACAAGCGGACGCGCGGTCGGCGTCGACCTGTGGCGCCGGCGTGATCAGTCGGGCAATGCCCTCGCACAGACGCGGCGCAATGCGGCCAGCGAGGGAGTCGCAGACAAGGTGGAGCTGATCACCGGCGACATCGTTGACCTGCCGTTTGCCTCGTCAAGCTTCGACCGCGTCCTCTCGAGCCTGGTCTTGCACAACCTCTCCAACCGGGGGCAGAGGCGCGCTTTGGCCGAAGCCGTGCGCGTTCTGCGGCCGGGCGGACGCCTCCTGCTCGTCGACCTGGGAGCCGTGGGTCGTTACGGCAGGCCGCTGCGCGACCTGGGTATGCGCGACGTGATGGTGCGCAACCTCGGTTGGCGCATGTGGTGGACAGGGCCTTGGCTTGCCACGCGGTTCGTTTCGGGCGTCAAGTGCGACGAGGTGGACAGCACATCGTAGCGGTTGGTACACGCGGAGGCCGTTTTACCCACAGGGCTGCGGGAGGTCTTTGAAGCCTGTGTGGGGTCAGAATCGGCTGCACAGCGCCTCGACGCCGACGTCGCGCCGGCGCGAGACGCGGGCAAGCGTTGAGCAGGGCGGCTCGAATGCGGCGAACCAGCACAGACGCTCGTGCGTCTCATCAGTGACTCGGCAGTGCGAAGTGAGGACGGCTGTCCGTGAGATCATGGCCATCGGCGAGGCGGGGCGTTGCGTGCGTCACTCTTCTCGCAGTCGCCGCCGTATTGTTCAGCGGCTGCAGTTCGACAAAGGTCCCACCCTCTGGGACGGCCGCCCCAACTGCCAGTCAGCTCGTCGCCCGACTGGACCGTCTTGAGGTGCGACGGACCGACGCCTTCCCGCAGAATCACCTGCGCTTCTCCTTCCCAGTGCGAGTCGTCGTGAACGACGCTTCCCAGGTACGTCGGGTCGCTGCTGCCCTGTTTGCGCTGCCCACGCTGCCGCCCGGCGTCTACAACGGGCCAGCCGACCTCGGTGTCACCTATCACTTGTGGTTCTTCGCGGGCGCTCGCCTCGCCTTGAACGTGACGGTCGATGCCACTGGCATGCAGACCGTCGAGAGAGTGGGCGCCAAGCGCACGGCCGACCAGGCCTTCTGGACGACCCTGGCTGTAGCCATGGGACTCCCGGACCCCGGCGGGGTCGCCTTCGGGGGTACCTTCCCGGGATCGTAGATCGCCGTGAGAGGGCAGTAGCGTCGGTGTCGGGGAGTGCCGCCGAGTGCCGCCTCACGCCTAG